>CAMAYU010000069.1 GCA_945862235.1 Schlesneria paludicola DSM 18645 | reverse complement strand
ACCTTCAACCACAACAGCCGGGATGAACGTCTGACCGATGTTTACAAAGCTCGTGTGATCCAAGAATTGATCGTTTAGGAATTTGAGCTCTCCGCCATTCGTGTTGATTTCTGGGTTCAGTGAGCCGCAAGGCGCTAGCTGCGGTTGTTTTCATCGACCCGCGGCTAGCGCCTTGCGGCTCACTCATGTCGGTGCTCATGGAGACTACTAGGACAGACTGATAGCCGCGGTTGCTGACAATCCAGGCGCGAGCACGTTTCAGTTGATAGATTCTCTCGCTGATGATCTGCATTCTGAAAAAACGCCGCTCTGCGAATTTTCATTACACGAATGAGAGTCGTGAAATCCACGAAGGGTCCGCCATGAGCAGGAATTTGAAGTCCATCTTTACTCTGCTGGTCGTCGCAGTCGCGCCGTTGGCCTGTGTTGCCGCCGAGGGACAGACATCGGCCATCCGGCGTACAGAAGATGTGATCTACAGTCGCAAGTTCGGCATGGCACTTACCATGGATGTCTTTCAGCCGGCGAAGCCAAACGGCTGCGGCCTGCTGTTCCTAGTGAATGGCGGCTGGCTTTCCAGCAAAGAGACTCCGCTGATGGTGACGATCCGGCCGAGCGACTATCAGATCTTTCTCGATCGGGGCTATACAGTGTTTGCGGTCGTGACCAGTTCGCAGCCGAAGTTCAAGATCCCCGAACTGATGCAGGATGTGGATCGCGCGGTGCGTTTCGTGCGTGCAAACGCGAAACGCTTTGACGTGAATCCGCAGCGACTCGGTGTCTTAGGGGCCAGTTCGGGAGGACATCTCACGCTGTCGATCGCCGCGCGCGGTGGGCCAGGAAAGCCGGATGCTCCCGATCCCGTCGATCGCGAGAGCAGTGAAGTCCAAGCCGCTGCCTGCTTCTTTCCACCCACCGACTTTCTGAACTACGGCGGTCCCGGAAAGAGCGGCGTCGGTGAAGGCCCACTCGCCCCGCTGGAGGTCGCCTTCGGCTCGCAAGGTTTTTCAGCGGCAGAACGCGCCCAACTGGGACGCGAAATATCTCCCATCTACTTTGTCACCGCGAAACTGCCGCCGACTCTGATCATTCACGGCGACCGAGACGAAGTCGTTCCTTTGCAGCAGTCCGAGCGATTCGCCCAACGTGCCGCTGACGCCGGAGCCTCACCAGTCAAGTTGATTGTCCGTCCCGGCAAGGGACACGGCTGGGGAGATTTCTGGAAATCGACCGAAGATGTCACCGCCTTCGCCGATTGGTTTGATCAGCACTTGCGAGACCGCCGCGAATGATCCGCAAACTGCTGTCGGCCACGTAGATTGAATCGGGGTATCTGCCAATGACTCACAAACCACTGTTTGCATGCCTGAAACGTGATTTGGACGAGCTTTGCATTTCGTTGCAACTCATTCCAAACCACGGCAAATCATAGGGGTGTTTGCACTCAAGTAGGCCCAAGAGTGGTAGAGGTGGTAGTCGCTATCCGATGGCCGCTGTCGCCGTTTTGACAGACCCGAAACAGGGACTTTGCGCGAACTATTCCGCCTCCCCGCGACGGCTTCTTCATCACTCCGCAAATCGCCGTCCGTGACACGATTTTCGTGGCTCTTAGCGCGGTACAAGGGAAGTGAAAACCCTTCCAGAATGCGAAAGCTCGCAATACGCCGATGGCCAAACTATTCCACCCACTGCTGACCCTGATTGCCTCCGCGACCGATCGTGAACTGGCAAAGTATGTCCAGTTTCTGAAGGAGGAGAGCAAGATCCTGCGGAGTCGATTTGGAACAGAGGCTCACACTCGACCGGACGAGCGTCAGCGACTCCTGCAGTTCGGGAAGGCGCTGGGTCGAGTGATTGAGAAGCTGATTCCGCGAAGATTCGTCACCCAAATGAAGTCTCTGTACGATGTTCCCCTCACCGCCGTAGCTTTGCGTAATTCGCCAGGACTGCTCCGGCCACTTCGGAAATGGGGGAATACCTTTGATGACTTTTCACCGCTGTTCGATTCTGTTTGTGGTCAGCACAGTCCTGCTCGTGGGGACAACCTGCTCGTTCGCTGACGACGTCTTTCAATTCCGCGTCGAATCGAACCTGCGTGCCGGCGTGGCCAAGGTGGATATCACGCCGCCGCCAGAGACTCCGGTCGTCGGACATGTGCGACCGACGAACGGAGTCCGCGATCCGATCCGCGCCGGAGTGTTGCTTCTGGCCAACGAACAGACTCGGGCGGCAATCGTTACGCTCGACTTGATCGGCGCGCCCGGCGAGATGGTTGCCGCGCTCCGGGATGTGATCGTCCAGCAGGCCGAGGTACCGCGCGAGAACATCCTCGTGGCGGCGTCACACAATCATTCGGGACCGGGCTGGTCTCGCGAGACACCTTGGAGCCGCGAGATGGTTGCCAAAATCGGTGCTGCGACTGCCGAGGCCGTCAAAGAGATGCGGCCCGTGTCGATCGGTTACGGCGAGGACCGCATCGACTTCAACATCAACCGCCGCAAGGTCATCAACGGCCGCGCGGTGGTGCGACTCAACCCCGATGGCCCGTGCGATCATCGCGTGAAAGTCCTGCGGTTCGACGACGGCCGGTCGCTCGAACCGATGTCTGTCCTGATGCATGCCGTCTGCCACCCGTGCGTCTTCACCTGGGGCGACAAGCTGACACCACCGCATCCCAACGGCTTCCCCAAAATCAGTGCCGACTTTCCGGGTGAGGCTCAGACGTTTGTGGAAACCGTTTACGGATCGAAGACCAGGGCGATGTTCCTGCAAGGCTGCGCCGGCGACATCCGGCCAAACCTTCCCGGCGTGCCCTATCGCTGCGGAGACGAGGCGGACATCAAGTGGACTGGCCGCAGCCTGGGATGCGCCGTCGTCCGAGCCGCCGACCGCAGCATCGTGCGCGAAGAATTGGCGAAACGGAAGACGATCTATCCACTCAAGTGCGCGTCGAGTGTCATCCAACTCCCCGGCAAGAAAGAGCCGCTGGCCTGTGAGATGCAGGCGCTGCGCATCGGCGATTTCCTGCTGCTGACGATCCCTGGCGAGCCGATGGTCGAGTACGGCTTTCAGATCGAACAGCGGATCGCCGACCGGGCGATCCCGATCGTCATCGGCTACGCGAATGACAGCCTCGGATACATTTGCACGGCGGAGTCGCACCAATACGGCGGTTACGAACCCAACATGTCACCGCTCCTACCCGAGGCCGAGCCGCTGATCCTCGAAGAACTCGGCCGACTGGCCGACAAAGTCCTGGCCGACGTGTTCGAGTCGTTCAAGCCGACGAAGTAGGATGCGGTCGACAAGCCATCGCTGCAATTCCAGTGGGACGACAAGTTGATGACCGGCCTCAGGAACACTCGAATGAACTCGACTTGGTATAGAACGCTCTCTATCGCGTTGTTTCTTCTCGCCGGGACGTTTGGCTGGGCCGACGAGCGCGTGCAATTCAATCGCGACATCCAACCGATTCTCGCCGAGCATTGCACGCTCTGTCACGGCGTGGATGCGGCCGGTCGCCAGAGCGGCTTGCGGCTGGATCTGCGTGACAGCGCTCTGCAAGGAGGCGAATCGGGCACGGCGGCGATTGTTCCCGGTCACCCGGAACAGAGCGAATTGATCCGACGCATCACATCGACTGACGCTGACGTCGTGATGCCGCCGCTGCGCCACAAGAAGCCGCTGTCGGCAAAACAAATCGACGTGTTGACGCGATGGATCAAGGAGGGTGCGAACTATGAATCGCATTGGTCGTTCACCGCGCCGCTCAAGGCGAAGTTGCCAGACGTGGGCGTGGCGCATCCCGTCGATGCCTTCGTCGTGGCTCGATTGAAAGAACGGAATCTTTCTCTGTCGCCAGCTGCAACGTCAGCGGCGTTATGCCGACGGTTGTTTCTCGATCTGATCGGCTTGCCTCCCTCACCCGACGAGCTGACGGCCTTCGAGCAACGGGGGTTCGAGGCCACGGTGGAAGCTCTGCTGAAGAGCGAACGGTTTGGAGAAAAATGGGCGCGGCACTGGCTCGACGTCGCGCGGTATTCCGACACCAACGGTTATGAGAAAGACCTGCCGCGGGAACAGTGGATGTGGCGCGACTGGGTGGTGGATGCCTTCAACCGCGACCTGCCCTACGACCAGTTCCTCATCGAACAATTGGCGGGCGACTTGCTGCCGGGGGCGACTCAGCAGCAGATCATCGCCACGGGATTCCTGCGCAACAGCATGATCAACGAGGAAGGGGCCATCGTCGCCGAGCAGTTCCGCATGGTGGAAATGTTCGATCGTATGGACTGCCTCGGCAAAGCAGTGCTGGGTCTGACGACACAATGTGCCCAGTGTCATACGCACAAGTTCGATCCGCTGACACACGACGAATACTATGGCATGTTCGCGTTTCTGAATTCGTCGTACGAAGCTCAGTCGTGGGTGTATTCGGCGGAACAGCAACGACAGATCGTCGAGATTCACGGAAAGATTCGCGACGCCGAGCAGCGGCTGCACGCCGCGCGGCCGCAGTGGGAGCAAGAATTCGCGGCCTGGAAACGAACGCTTCTCCAACCGCCGATCGCCTGGGAACCGCTGATCGCGACGGAGCTGGGGACCATCAGCGGCCTGAATCATCCGACGCAGGAAGCCGATCATTCGTTGCTCATGAAGGGACACACCAGCAACGACGTGTTCCTGATCTCGACACCCGCTCTGAACGGTGTGACCGGATTGCGTCTGGAAGCGCTCACGCATCGCGACCTGCCGCACAATGGACCGGGACGCAGTCGCCTCGGCACATGGGCGATCAACGAAGTGGAGGCGTTTGTCAAAAACCCGGGAGGCAAAGATTGGGAAAAGGTGAAGCTCGTGAATGCCACGGCCGACTTCTCTCAGCCCGACCAAAAGTCTGCCGACGGGAAAAAAACCAGCGGTCCCGTCGCGTATCTGATCGACGGCACGGACGATACTACCTGGACTGCTGATCGAGGCATCGGCCGCCGCAATCAACCGTCCGTCGCAGTGCTCCAGTTTGAGAAATCGTTGGATGTCCCTGAGGGAACGGAACTGAAGGTGGCTTGGCGAATGACCGACATGCTGGGCTGCTGCCGGTTCAGCATCACCCGGCAGCCCGCTCCTGCGGCACCACCTGTCAGCCACGCTGCGATGTTGGCGCTGCAGGCTCCGGCCGCAACGCAGACCTCCGAACAAAACGCTGCTCTGTTCGCTGCCTGGCGGACGAGCATCGCTGAAGCAAAGCCGACCAATGATGAGATCGATGCGCTCTGGAACTCATTTCCTCAAGCGGCCACATCGATCCTGCACATGGCCGAACAGGAACCAACTCACCGCCGCCTCACGCAGTTGTTGGACCGAGGCAACTGGGACCAGCCCTTGCGCGTCGTGAAGCCACACACACCGGCCGCGTTTCATCCGTTCCCGGACGATTCCCCGCGCGATCGGTTGGGGTTTGGTCGTTGGCTGACCGATCCCCGGTCTCCGCTGACGGCGCGCGTTGCCGTGAACCGCGTCTGGCAGTCGCTGTTCGGCGCGGGGCTGGTTGAGACTCCGGAGGACTTTGGCACGCGAGCGCCCGTTCCGGAATACCGCGAACTGCTCGACTGGCTGGCCGTCGATTTCATGGAGCACGGCTGGAGTCAAAAACACTTGATTCGGACGATCGTCACCAGCGCCACCTATCGACAGTCATCTGAAGCATCCGTGGCGCTGCGCGAACGCGACCCACGCAATGTCTGGCTGGCGCGAGGCCCGCGCTTCCGAGCCGATGCAGAGGTCGTGCGAGACATTGCCCTCAGCGTGTCGGGCCTGATCACGCACAAACTGGGCGGGCCGAGCGTCATTCCGCCGGTGCCGCAAAACGTGCTCGACTACAACTACACCTACCCCGGCTACTGGAAGCCGGCGGAAGGGCCGGAGCGATACCGTCGCACGCTGTATGGCTTTCGCAAACGCTCGATGCCCGATCCGGTGATGTCAAACTTCGATGCACCGAACGGCGATTTCGCTTGCGCGCGCCGCGTGCCTTCCAACACGCCACTCGCGGCACTGACGAGTTTGAACGAGCCGATCTTTGTGGAGGCTGCCCGCGCCCTCGCGTTGCGAGTGCTGCGCGAAGGAGGAAAAGACGATGCGCGCCGAGCCGACTACGCGTTCTTCTTATGCACCTCGCGACAGCCGACGGCCAAGGAACGCGATTCCATTCTGGACTTGTTGAAGTCGCGCCGACAACGTCTGGCCGAGGGCTGGCTGAACCCGCGCGAGATCGCGACTGGCGATCCGGCCCTGCTTCCTACGGTGCCGGCCGACACGACTCCACAAGACGCCGCCGCCTGGACGCTGACCGCTCGCGTGCTGCTGAATCTCGACGAGACCATTTCCAAGAAATGAGGGCGACCATGAACATGACTCAACAATTGCAACGGGCCCGGGCGCAATACCTCAGCCGTCGCTGGTTTCTGCGCGACTGCGGCGTGGGGCTGGCCGGCATCGCCGCGGGTTCGTTGCTCGCGGCTGAAACCGGAGCGAAACCGACGACGTCCGAGAATCCGCTGGCACCGCGACAGCCGCACTTTCCGGCGAAGGCCAAGCGGGTCATCTACATTTTTCAAGCCGGAGCTCCTAGCCATTTGGAGCTGTTCGACAATAAGCCCGAACTCACCAAGCACAACGGGCAGCTTCCTCCCGCTGAACTGCTGAAGGGTTATCGAGCGGCGTTCATCAATCCCAACTCGGCATTGCTCGGCCCGAAGTTCAAGTTCGCGAGACACGGGCAATGCGGCATGGAATTGAGCGAAGTCCTGCCGCACATGTCGAAGATCGCCGATGACGTGTGCTTGATCCGCACGATGCAGACGGAAGCGGTCAATCATGCCCCCGCGCAGATCATGATGAATTCCGGTTCGCAGCAATTCGGCCGTCCCAGCTTCGGCTCGTGGACGACGTACGGACTGGGAAGCGAATCGGCCGACCTCCCCGGCTTTGTGGTACTGACCAGCGCGAAAGGGACCAGCGGCGGGGCCAGCAACTACGGATGTGGCTTCCTGCCGACGATGTACGGTGGCACGCCGTTTCGCAGTGCCGGTGATCCGGTCCTGTATCTGTCGAATCCCAAGGGAATTGATCCGGAAACGCAACGCGCTTCGCTGGACGCCCTGAATCGTCTGAACGACCTCGCGCTGCAATCGACAGCCGATCCGGAAATCGCCGCGCGCATTCAAAGTTATGAGATGGCGTATCGCCTGCAAACCAGCGCTCCGGAACTCATGGACCTCGGCCAAGAATCCAAAGAGACGCTCGACAAATTCGGGATCAAGAATCCGAAAGATCCAAGCTTCGCCCGCAACTGCCTGCTGGCCCGGCGGCTCATCGAACGTGGAGTTCGCTTCGTCCAATTGTTTCACGAAGCCTGGGATCAACACGGCAACTTGACGGCCGGCGTGAAACAAAATGCCCTCGACACCGATCAGGCCAGCGCCGCACTCGTGACCGATCTCAAGGAACGGGGGCTATTGAAAGACACGATCGTCATCTGGGGCGGCGAGTTCGGGCGCACGCCGATGGTGCAGGGAGGCAACGACGGTCGCGACCACCACAACCGCTGTTTCAGTCTGTGGCTGGCCGGCGGCGGATTGAAGGCTGGCCATGTGCATGGCCAAACGGATGAACTCGGCTTCAACGTTGCCACCGACCCGGTCCACATTCACGACCTGCATGCCACGCTGCTGCACCTGTTGGGCTTCGATCACACGCGACTCACGTTCCGCTTCCAGGGTCGCGACTACCGGCTGACCGACGTGCATGGCCAGGTTGTGAAGGAGATTCTGTCGTGATCACTCCGTCCGTTCGACGCGTGGGTCTGACTCAGACAACGCCTGCGACGCCACGGGCGCGTTACTTCTTCTTCAACGCAGCCACCGTCTCTTGATGCTGAGCCCACGCGGATTCTTGCCATCCGCACCGATCGGCGCGGCGTCGGGATGTTCCTTCAGATATGGGGCCACATGCATCGAGTTGAACTCGGCGAAGACCTTCAGCCCCGTCTGGTGGTATCGCTCGATCTCCTTGTGCTTCAGCCCGTCCGATCCCACGCCAGATGGCGTTGATGCCAAAGTCGGCGGGAGGTCGCCCCGCGATCCAGGATTGCTTCTGGAAAGCCACCATAGATGCCGCGGACTTCACTCATGGACGCGTTTCGCTCTTCGCCGGTGCTGCAACGACGGTTGCCATGTGTGTGGTCGGAGCGTTCACGGTACCGACCGCAACAAGACCCGCCATGCACTGCTTGAGCGCGGTGCGTCGCGAGCAACCGAGAAAGTGGGCCGGATCGTCGTGAGGCAGGGGCATGGCATTGGTCCTTCGATTTCGAGAACGTCATCCGGATTTGACCCGCCGATGTCCGCCAACGGCACCGCTTCAGCCCGTTTGGTCCTACGTGGGTGGTCTGCTGAAGTCATTCGAGCGAAGAGCAGCTTGACGAGCGGCACGTTTTCCAGTGTCGGTTTAGCAAGTACGACTTGGGGCCGTGGGCGTGCTGAGATGCGATTTGGTGGCGTGGATCTACAGCCACACGACGGCAACAGGATAGTTTCTCTGCTATCGGCTAAACGCCAACTCAATTCCTGTCCGGACTTTGAACTTTAGAATGTCGATTGGACCGAAGGATTGTATTCACCGATGGAGTTGGCTCAGCGACACGCGTTGTTGCAATACGACATCTCCCTTTTCGTCGCGGACTTGCAGACGAACAACTGGATCCGGTTGGTCCCAGTCGATCAGGATCGCGCCGAAGTTGGTGTCGAAGTACTGCAGGCCGATGCGATGAGAATTGATCTGGTTTGCGAACCGGACTCCCGCCTTGGTCATGTTGCCGCTCGGCGCGTTGAGGCTGCTGCTGGTGACGTCGAACAGCGGGTAGCCGATTCCCTGCGGGTCGCTCGGCAGAATCCGTGAGATCTCGGCGAGATGCCGGTCGCCGCTGAGAACCACCACGCCGCCGGCTTTGGTCTCGCGCAGCAGCTTCAAGAAACGAGCCCGCTCGTGCGGAAAGTTGTCCCAGATTTCGGAGCCGTGTTCGTGGGCAATCACCTGAATGCTCGATCCGATGACACGCAGTTCGGCGGGGACTTTGAGTTGCTCCTCCAGCCAGCGCCACTGAGTCGCACCGAGGATCGTCGAGTCTGGATCGGTATTGGGAACGTATTTGCCGCGGTAGCCTTCACCCGGCTCACCGGGCTTGTATCCGACCTTCAGCGGGCTGCGAAAGTAGCGTGTGTCGAGCAGGACCAGTTGCACCCGCTTGCCGACCGGGCCGAAGACGCTGGAAGAGTAGACGCCCTCGTGGGATCGACGCGGATCGTTTGGCGGAGCCTCGAAGAAATCGAGAAAGATCTGCTGTGATTCACGCTTCATTGGATAGTCGGCCCCCGAGTCATCGGCTCCGTAATCGTGATCGTCCCACGTCGCGACGACAGGGCAGGTTTGCTTGAGCTTCCGATAGCCGGGCTGATTCCCCAGCAAGGCATACTTGGCTCGCAGCACGTCCATGTCGGTGGTGTCGCCGTAGATATTGTCGCCCAAAAGGACGAACAACTGCGGTTGCATTTCGATCACCGCGTTCCAGATCGGCTGGGGCTTGTCCTGTTTCGCGCACGATGCAAATCCGATCCGTGCCAGAGGTGCGTCGTCACCGTTGACGGGCACGGCGGCCAGCAGTGTGCACGACGACATCAGGCAAACGGCGCGAGCCAGTTTCAACATGTGAGAAGTCTTTCAGAGTCGACGAGATCGCAGATTTCAAATTTAAGCCGGCTCCAATCATAACGTTGCACCGTGAGCTTGCGACGGGAGCGGGCGCTGGCTCGCGACTTTCCCGTGATGCGGTAGGATATCGATCGTCTCCGTCGTGTTGACGGAGCGTTTTGCGAAAACGCGACGGGTTGCAAGTCTCGCTGTGAGTGAGAGGGACCGTGCTGTTGCCAACGTTTCATTCCTTTGTGCGGCACGGCGTTCTGCGAATCGGCGCGATCACGTGGTTCGTGTCGTTCGCGGGTTTGGCGATGGCTGCCGACGAGGGGCTGGAGTTTTTCGAGAAGAAGATCCGGCCGGTGTTGGTCGAGCGATGCTACAAATGCCATTCGTCCGAGACTGCGAAGCCAAAGGGTGGATTGCGGCTCGATCGGCAAGCGAGTGTGCTGCAAGGGGGCGATTCCGGGGCCGCTCTGGTGCCGGGGAAGTCGGACGAGAGCCTGCTGATGAAGGCCATTTCCTGGTCCGGCGTCGTGTCGGAGATGCCACCGGACCGAAAGCTCCCCGATCAAGTCTTGGCCGATTTTCGGGAGTGGGTCGCGCGGGGGGCGGCGTTTCCCGTCGACTCGGCTCCGTCAGCCGCCAAGCCTCGCGCAGTGGACGTCGAACAGGGACGCGGGTTCTGGTCGTTCCAACCGGTTCGCACGCTGCCGACGCCGAAGGTCTCCGATCCGAGTTGGCCGCTGCGGAAGATCGACTCGTTTGTGCTCGAACAGCTTGATCGTCAGCAGGTGCGGCCCGCGCCGGAGGCTGATCGTCGGGCGTTGATTCGCCGGCTCTCGTTCGATCTGCTGGGCTTGCCGCCGACGTTTGCGGAGACGGAAGCGTTCGTGGCTGACGAATCTCCAGATGCTTACGAACGGTTGGTCGAGCGTTACCTCGCGTCGCCGCATTACGGTGAGCGCTGGGGACGACACTGGCTCGATGTGGCTCGATACGCCGAGGACCATCCGACATCCGAGGCGACCTGCAAGCCGCCACGCTTTCCGTTCCGATACCGCGATTGGGTCATCCAGGCGTTGAACGATGACTTGCCTTATGACGAGTTTGTTCGCCGTCAGCTTGCGGCCGACTTGCTGGATGTCCCTCGTTCGGAATTGGCGGCGCTGGGGTTCCTCGGTCTTTCGCCGGTCTATCACAAGGAGCCGAAGCTCGCGGCCGATGTGATCTCAGTGATCGTCGCCGACGAGTGGGACGAGCGGCTCGACACCGTCACGCGCAGCTTTCTGGGACTGACCGTCGCGTGTGCTCGCTGTCACGACCATAAGTTCGATCCGATCAAGACCGACGACTACTACGCGCTCGCCGGAGTCATGGCCAGCACGCAGTTGGTCGAATGGCCGCTCGTGGAAACCAGTCCCGAAGAGGCCGCCGCGCTGACCGAAGTGCAGCGACAGATCGTCGATGTCGAATTGCGCTCCGACTACGCGAAGAAGAATCGTAAGACCCCGAAGGCGGAGGGCGTCGATGTCGCCCCATTCGATGCCGAGGTGGCTCGCTGGGAAGCGGCGTTGAAAGCGTTGAAGGAAACGAAACTGTTCGAGGGCTCGATCGCGACCGGCGTGCGCGACGCGGGCTTGTGGATCAACGGAGACGATCCCGCCTGGACGCTGCTCGATTACCAACAAGGTCGCCCGCGCGATCTACCGGTCTTCGTCCGCGGCAACCCGGCGAACCCCGGCTCGATTGTCCCGCGTCGATTTCTCGAAGTCCTCTCCCCGCGCGATGCAAAACCGTTTCAACAGGGAAGCGGGCGGCGCGAACTGGCAGAAGCCATCATTCGGGACTCCGCACCGCTGGCTGCGCGAGTCATCGTGAATCGAGGCTGGGGTTGGCACTTCGATCGGCCGCTCGTGACGACTCCGAGTAACTTCGGTCGGCTGGGAGATGCTCCGTCGCACCCGGAACTGCTCGACGATCTGACCGCGCGATTCATCGAGTCAGGCTGGTCATTGAAATGGCTGCATCGCGAGATCGTGCTCTCAGCCGCCTGGCGACAGGCCAGCCGTTCGCCGACAGATTTTCATGATCGCGATCCCGACAACCGTTTGTTGTGGCGGATGAATCGTCGGCGTCTGGAAGCCGAAGCGTCGCGCGATGCCGTGCTCTCGTCGAGCGGGGAACTCAACACAACGATGCAGGGGCCGTCAGTGAGTTTAGACGAAGAGAAATTCCGCCGGCGCACCGTGTACGGCATCGTCAGCCGCCAGAAACCGGCGGACCTGTTCCGACTGTTCGACTTCCCCGATGCCAAGCGGCACACAGAAAATCGACTGCCGACAACAACGCCCCTTCAGCAATTGTACTTGCTCAACAGCCCGTTCTTGCAGCAGCAAGCGGAAGCAACCGCGCGCTCGGTCTTGGACGAGCAGCCGTCGAGCGGCGAAGAGACCGCCCGCAACTTGTTCCGCCGAATTTTGCTGCGCGACCCGACCACCGAGGAGTTGAAGGAGAGCCTGACCCTCGTACACAACGCCGCCGGTGGCGTGCTCCGCGAAGGCTGGACTCTCCTGGCTCATTCACTCTTCGCGGCCAATGAGTTTTTGTACGTCGAATAGTTGGATCAACCGATGCACCCGAATCTCGATCATTCGTCTATCGGCCTTTCACGCCGACAGTTGCTTAGCTCGCTGGGTGCGGGTTTCGGAACGCTCGCACTGGCTGATCTGCTTCATGCGGATCAGCCACCGTCCGGCGTCGTGACGCCTAACGCGGCGAAGGCCAAGCATGTCATCTTCCTCTTCATGGCCGGGGGGCCGTCGCACATCGACTTGTTCGATCCGAAGCCGAGCCTCAAGAAATTCGCGGGACAACGTCCCGCCGGTGCCGACTTGCGCACCGAGCGAGTCACCGGCGGGCTGCTGCCGGCTCCGTGGGAGTTTCAGCCCGGCGGTGAGAGTGGGCTGCTCATCAGCGATCTGTTGCCGCAACTCCGCGCTTGCGCCGACGACTTGTGTCTCGTGAGGTCGATGGTTGGCGGCAATCCGAATCACGCCCCGGCAGCGAATCATCTCTTCTCGGGGCGCATCGACCAGATTCATCCTTCGCTGGGCGCGTGGGTGTCCTACGGGTTGGGAACGGAGAACCGAAACTTACCCGGCTTCGTCTCGCTGAGCGACGGCGGGACCGCGTCCCGTTACGTTCGCAATGGCTATCTGCCGGGTGAGCACCAAGGGACGCCGATCAACATCGCCGAGAAGGATCCCGAGAAGATGGTCCGCTACCTGCGGAACGGGACACTCAACCGCGAGCAACAAGAACGACAATTGGAGTTCATCGCACGGCTCAATCGTCGGCAGCTTGCGGCGTCGGGAGATGACCCGGCGCTGGAAGCTCGCATCCGCGCGATGGAGACCGCCTTCCGGATGCAGTTCGCCGCGGGGGACGTCTTTGACATCCGCTCTGAAACGCAGGCGACTCACGAGGAATATGGATCGAGTTCCTTCGCGCGCGGCTGCTTGATTTCGCGCCGGCTGGTCGAGCGGGGAGTCCGCTATATCCATGTCGAACTCGGGGGCTGGGACCATCACGAGAACATCGACAAGTCCATCACGAGTCTCAGCCGTCAGATCGATCAGCCCATTGCGGCATTGCTGCGCGACCTGAAGCGTCGCGGCCTGCTCGATGAAACGCTCGTCGTGTGGGGCGGCGAATTCGGTCGCACGCCAGTCTCGGAAAGCGGCAACGGCCGCGATCACAACCACTACGGCTTCACGATGTGGCTGGCCGGCGGTGGCGTCAAAGGGGGCCTGGCCTACGGCGCGACTGACGAATTCGGTTTCCGCGCCGTCGAGAACCGCGTCAGCGTCCACGACCTGCACGCCACGCTGCTGCACCTGCTGGGCTTCGACCACGAACGCCTGACCTACCGCTACTCCGGCCGCGACTTCCGCCTGACCGACGTGCATGGCGAGGTCGTGCAGGAATTGCTCGCGTGAATGTTGTCCGGGCGACGGAAAGCCCGCTGTCCGTCAGTTGCTTCGAGAACTGTCCAAAAAACGAGGACCATCAGGAACGCGAGCACTTGCCGCCGATCCGCGACCTTCCCGAAGAAGTCCCGAAGCTCGACCGCGACCAGATCATCATCCGGCCCTACGTCGGTGGTCTGGTCAACTCGTTCCAGCGGCGGGCGGCATAGGTTCCGCTCGTCACGCCCACATCCTGCCAATCCTCCGTCTGACATCCGCCGTCGTCACGTCACTCGCCGCATCGCCCTGCGGAAATTCCAACGTGGATCGGCCCGTCGTCACTGGCTCGAACCACGGCAGCAGTTCGTCGGGGATGAACCGCGTTCGCTGCGAGTACGAATGCTGGTCGCTCTGGAAAAGAACGTCTCCGCCGCTGCACTCGCGACAGCGCACCCCATACTCTGTTCTCGATACGGTGAACTCATTGCTTGTACTGACGTAGTACGGAGACTCAGTACCGCTGCCCGTGGCCGTGGCCGCGAATTCATTTCGTGTGCAAAATCGAGTACAAACAAACCCATGAAATTTCGCACTAGAATTCGCTGTTTCTTTGTGCTGTTGAGCTCGTGGACGATCGCCTGGGGGCCGTCGCATGAAATGCGCGCAGCCGATGAGCAGGAGCGGTTTTGGTCGTTTCAGCCGGTTCGCGCAGTCACTCCCCCTGCGGTCCGTGCAAAGGAATGGGCACACTCGCCCGTTGATCAATTCATTCTGGCGAGGCTCGAAGAACGGGGGCTGAGTCCGGCTTCCGTTGCCGATCGGCGAACGCTGCTTCGCCGGGCCACGTTTGATCTGACAGGACTCCCTCCCACGCCTGAGGAGATCAACGCGTTTCTGGCAGACGATTCACCGGAAGCATTCGCCAAAGTTGTCGATCGGTTGCTGGCATCGCCGCAGTATGGTGAGCGGTGGGGACGGCATTGGCTGGACGTGGTTCGCTATGCCGACGCCCGAGACCTGATCCAGTTGCCTGCGGAGAGCGATTTTCGGGAGGCGTGGCGCTATCGCGACTGGGTGGTCGCCGCTTTCAATCGGGATCTCCCGTACGACGAATTCGTCATGCAGCAGGTGGCCGGCGACCTGCTGCAACCGGCCGATGCCACCCGGATCGACGCCGACGCGCTCGTGGCCACGGGCATGCTGGCGATTGCCGACTTCGTTCCGGGAGACGTCGATAAACAGCAGATGATTGCCGACTACGTAAACGATCAGATCGACGTGGTGGGGCGAGCCTTCTTGGGACTGACGCTCGCCTGCGCCCGCTGCCACGATCACAAGTTCGATCCGATCTCGACCGAGGACTACTATTCACTGGCCGGAATCTTCTTCAGCACGCGTCTGATTCCGGGACCGGTCAAGGGGAATACTCCGTTGGTGCGCGTGCCGTTGCTGTCTCCGGTCGAAATCGCGGCTCTGGAGGCCGGTCAGACGCGCGACAAGGCGCGGCGCGTCGAGTTGTCACGCGAAATCAGCATCCTTGGCGAACGAGAGTATCGGTCTTATCTTGAACGGCGCGTCGATGCCGAGACACAACACTACCTGCTTGCTGCATGGAATTTCGTGCATCCACCAGCCGGCCAGGAGCGACCCGCGACGGCTGAGTTTTCGAAGGTGCGGGGGCTGGACGCAGAGGCACTGGCGCGCTGGATTGTGTATCTCATTGAGAAGCAACCGCACGCGGCTCTGACGGCGTTACGCGCCGCGTCGGACAGGACGACAGCGGAACAGAGGACACTTGAGCTGGCCGGGAAGCTGTCGGCGTTCTCCACCGATCGTCGTGCGCGGGAGGCTCGCGGTGCGGCGGCGAAATCACTGGCTGAAACCGCAGTCCTGCGTTTCAGAGCCGACGACCGACGGATCGTCACGAATGATGCTCAACAGGTTGCATCGTGGCTGAATCGTGGTCGTGCTCTGGAGAACGCCGCGCCGGTCTCCGAAGTTGCAGCACCTGCGATCACGACGGTGCTGATTGATGGGCACACACGAGCGGTGCTTCATTTTTCCGGGAAGGAACTGTTGCAGGTGCCGGGAACGGTTCCTTCTGTGGGGAGTCTGTTCGTTGTGTTTCGGTCCGATCCGGCAGGTGCTCCCGGACAGCGGCTCATTGGTTGGGAAGACGCGGCGGTCGGCCAGCACGGATTGGGGATCATGACCGACGCCGCTGGCGCGCTGCATGCGATTCTTCGCCGCAACGGTGCCAATGGAGACGTCGTGGTCCCCGCCCCGACTCCCGCGCCCGACAATCCCGCGTTTCAAATTGTGTGCATCACTTGGGGACCGGACGGAGTGGCCGTGCATCGGCACGGGCAGGCCGTGGGAAACAACAAGGGGATCGATTCGGTTTCTTCCGACCCGGCAATTGCCGCGTTGCGGATTGGCGGTCCGGGATCGGGATCGAGTCCCCGGTTCCAAGGAGACTTGGCGGAGTTGCGAGTCTATTCGCAGCCACTCGATGACCAGTCCCGATCGCGCGTCGAAGTCGAACTGACCAATCGCTGGTGTGCAGCGCCAGAAGCTACGGAGAACATCGACCCCACGGGAGACCTGTACGAGGAACTGGTCTCCGTACAAAGCCCCTTTCGGCTGGAAGGGGCCGAGCGAGACAAGGCACTCCCTGACGATTTCCGCCAGCGCTTGGCTGGGTTGCGGGACGAGCTGGAGACGCTCCAAAAGAAGAAGCCGGTGGAAATCCCTCGCGCCGTTGCCGTGCAGGACGGGGGACCGCCCGGGACACCGCACGAGGGTTTTCATGACGCGCGGGTTTATCTGCGGGGCAACCACATGAAACCTGGTCAGACCGTGCCGCGCGGTTTTCCGAAGGTCATTGCAGGAATCGCTCCGCCCGCGATTCGCGAAGGGAGCGGTCGGCGGGAGTTGGCTCACTGGCTTGCTAGTCCCGAAAACCCTCTCACGGCGCGGGTCATGGTGAACCGTATCTGGCAACACCACTTTGGTGTCGGTCTTGTGGCCACGTCGGCGAACTTCGGTGAGATGGGGGAACGCCCCAGTCATCCCGAGTTGCTCGATTTTCTCGCGGCCCGGTTTGTCTCGTCTGGCTGGTCGGTCAAGGCTCTGCATCGGCTGATCGTGTTGTCGAATGTCTATCAACAGAGCTCGGTGCCGAACGCGGCCAGCTTGGCCGCTGATCCTGAGAATCGACTGTTGGGACGGTCGAACCGGCGGAAGCTGGAAGCCGAGGCCATCCGCGACAGTCTCCTAGCCATTGCTGAACGGCTGGATTCAACTCCGGGTGGTTTGGGGTTTCAGGATCTCGCCACGCCACGTCGTACTTTGTACTTGATGGCAGTTCGCACGGGGGCGAAAACGGCCGAGTTTGGATCGCTGTTCGACGCAGCCGATTGCAGCGGCATCGTCGAGCGTCGCACCGAAACGATCGTCGCTCCGCAGGCTTTGTTTCTGATGAACGATCCGCTGGTATCGGAATTGGCAAAGGCTCTCGGGGAGCGCGTCGTTCGCGAGGTTTCAAACGGGGACGACCGAAATCGCATCCGGCGACTCTATGAGATGACGCTGGGGCGATTGCCAACGGAAGCCGAGGTCGAAATTGGCAAGCAGCTCCTCACGGAGCAGACTCATTCCAACGCATGGGCCGGCTATTGCCGTGTGGTTCTCTGCACGAATGAGTTCCTGTTTGTCGATTGAATGCGGCATAGGAGGGAGTGAACGCTCTTGAGTTCGACACCGATCAGGCAATCCCCCGTACCACTGACTCGGCGTGAGTTGTTGCGCCGTTCGGGAGGCGGTTTCAGCGCACTCGCACTGTCTGCGCTGTTGGCCGACGAGTCGGCTTCGACACGGCAAACGATCGCGGGAGAGCCGGTTGATCCGCTGATGGTCAAGCGGCCCCATTTTGCGGCCAGGGCGAAACGGGTCATTTTTCTGTTCATGCCCGGCGGCCCCTCGCAGGTCGATACGTTCGATCCCAAACCGCAACTCACCAGGGATGACGGGAAGCCCGCTCCGAAACTGTATCTCGGACAGCAGCGGAGCCTGCTCGCATCTCCCTGGACGTTCCAGCGGTACGGCTCATCGGGACTCGACGTCAGCGAACTCTTTCCTCACACGGCGCAGTGTGTGGACGACATTTGCGTGATCCGCTCGATGGTCACCGACGATCCGAATCATCCCGGCGGGTGCCTGCTGATGCACACCGGTGAGCGAGTTTCTTCGAGGCCGAGCCTGGGGGCCTGGGTCACCTACGGATTGGGATCCGAGAACCGTGATCTTCCCGGGTTCGTGGCGATTGGGCCGGGGCCGATCATTGAAGGAGCGCGACAATACGGGGCGAGTTTTCTTCCCGCTTCGTATCAGGGGACGTTCGTGTCCAACTTGGATCAGCCGCTGAAGAACCTCACGGGGCCTGTGGCGCGTGATCAGCAGCGGCGCGAGCTCGATGCTCTCGCGCGTCTGAATGAGCTGCACCGGGTCAGCCGCGCCGACGACAGCCGGTTGAGTGCCCGGATCGACTCGTTTGAGCTGGCCTATCGCATGCAGACGGCCGCCCCCGACGCATTCAGCCTGCACGGGGAAACTGCCGAGACCGCGCGCCTGTATGGTCTCGATCAGCCGAAAACGGAAACGTTCGGCAAGCAATGCCTGCTCGCGCGGCGGTTGGTCGAACGGGGAGTACGGTTCGTGCAGCTCTACCACACGACGGGAGGTTTCCAGCCGTGGGACCAGCACAGCGATCTCAAGGGCGGGCACGAAAAGAACGCGCTGGCGACCGACCTCCCGATCGCCGGACTCCTGCGAGACCTCAAGCAGCGCGGACTGCTCGACGACACGCTCGTCATCTGGGGAGGGGAATTCGGCCGCACACCCGCGCGCGAGGGAACAGCCAACGGCCGTGACCATCATCCCTTCGGCTTCACCATGTGGCTGGCCGGTGGAGGAATCAAATGCGGCATGGCCTATGGAGCAACCGACGAATACGGCTGGGACGCGATCGAAAACCCGGTCCACGTCCACGATCTGCACGCGACCATCCTGCACCTGTTGGGTCTCGATCACGAACAACTGACCTATCGCTACGCCGGCCGCGACTTCCGTTTGACTGACGTCTACGGCAACATCGTGAACGGCATTCTGGCGTAGCGGGCAGCAATGTGGTGGAGGATGAGCCAACGTTGCAAATGCACACCCTTGATTCCATGCGCACGTCAGTGCAAGTGGTCCTCAGAGCCATGACTAGCTGCCAGTTCGGTATTGTTTGCCCCCCCTCCGGCATCAATCACTCCACCATGCTTGAAACACCCGACATTCCCCACGACTCGGCTCAGGAAATCATCGTCCCCGTCGAACAGCTCACCGAGTTGCTCGTGACGATGTACGTCAAGAAGGGGATGCTTCGCGCCGATGCGGAGATGGTGGCCGCGCGCCAGGTCGAAGCCGATTTGCGGGGTATTCATTCGCACGGCAGCCGCGCGACGTCGCGATACCTTGCCGCGATGGACACGGGGGACATCGACCCGCGCGGTCAGGTCCAGTCGATCAAGCAGACGACAGCGATTGCGGTCATGGATGGCGGCCACGCGATGGGACATGTCGCCTCGACGAAGGCTATGTAGTTGGCGATCGAACTCGCCCGCGGAGCCGGCACGGGGACGGTGGCGGTTCGGAACAGCCAGCACTTCGGGGCCGCGTCGGTCTACTCGCTGCTGGCGGCTGAGGCGCTCATGATCGGCTACGGTCGATCATGAGCGTTAATGACACCAATTCATTCGAGGCGATTTAAGTTGATGTCCAGCAGAATGACCACCGCCCCCGTCGAACACAAGCAAGAGTGCCGGAGGGGTCCGGAGGGTAGTGTGTCGATTTGAAATCGGATCCCGTGTGGCACGCCTTGAGTCTTCGTAGGGCGTGGAAATGACGCTGAGCCTCGATCCACGCCCTACGAAGACTCAGGGCATGCTACTCAAACTAACCCACTAACTGCCGGAGCGATCAATGCGACAATCGGCTGGCATCTCAGTTAGCATCGGCCTCCCGCGCGGAGTCTCTCGTCTTCAATTGGAATCATCATGAGCTTCCTCAAACTCAGTTGCTGTTCGATCGGGATACTCACGCTGTTGATGGTCGTCATTACGGCCGGAGCAGACGAGCCGCGCTACGACCTTGTCATACGCAACGGCACGATTGTCGATGGAACGGGGAACCCGTGGTCGCTTGGTGACGTGGCCGTTCGCGGTGACAGGATCGTCGCGGTGGGAAAGATCGCAGCGGGGAAGGCCGATCGGGAGATCGATGCCCGCGGTCTGGTCGTCGCGCCGGGCTTCATCGACATTCATTCGCACTCGGACTATCTGCTGCTCGAAGATGGCAATGCGCCGAGCAAGGTTCGGCAGGGCGTCACCACCGAGGTGCTCGGCGAGGGGAACTCGGCCGGACCGTATCCGAATCAGGCCGGGTCGCGGCCGACCGATCCCAAGGCGGGACGGTTCGCCACGCTAAAAGACTACTTCGACACCATCGACCAAGCGGGTGTGGCCGTGAACGTGGCGTCGTATGTCGGGCTGGACAACGTCTGGCAGGGAGTCATGGGGACGAGTTTCAATCAGCCGAACCCCGAACAGTTCGCCCGTATACAGGAACTGCTCGACCAAGCGATGCGCGACGGCGCTCTTGGTTTGTCTGACATGTTGGCAATGCCTCCCGGTTCACTGGCGACGACTGATGAAATCGTTGAGTTGTGCAAGGTCGTCGCGCGGCATGGCGGGATCTATTCGACGCACAATCGGAACGAAGGGGCCGACGTCGTTGAGGCGGTGCGGGAGGCGATCATGATCGGCGAACGAGCGGGCGTTCCCGTCGATGTGATTCATCTGAAGATCGCCGATCAGAAACTGTGGGGCCGGATGAACGAGCTCGTCGCGCTGATCGAGGCGGCTCGCCAGCGGGGCGTCAACGTGCAGGCCAACGTCTATCCCTACACGCGCGGCAACAACAATCTGGCGAGCATCATTCCACCGTGGGCTCACGAGGGCGGGACCGCCAAAATGCGGGAGCGGCTGAAGGACGCTTCGCTCCGTTCCAAGCTGAAGCAGGACATCCGCGACGACCTGCCCGGCTGGTACAACCACTACACGGCGGTCGGCGGCGACTGGTCGCGGATGCTCGTCAGCGGCAGGGGAGGCTACGAAGGTCTGACGATGGACCGCGTCATGACAATTCGCAACCCCAACAAAGTCGCCGATCCGCTCGACGTGCTCTTCGACATCCTGATCGAGCACGGCGGATCGGTCCCAACCGTCTACGAGCATCACACCGAAGTCGACATGAACCTCGCGCTGGTGCAGCCGTGGTGCTCGATCGGCTCGGACGGGTCGGCCTTCGCGATCGAAGGCCCGCTCCGTCGAGGCAACCCGCACCCGCGCAACTTCGGCACGTTCCCGCGAGTCCTCGGCGTCTACGTCCGCGAGCGGGGCTTGCTCCGGCTCGAAGACGCCGTCCGCAAGATGACGTCACTGAACGCTGCCAAGATCGGCATCATCGACCGCGGCACGATTCGCTCCGGTGCCTTCGCCGACATCACCGTCTTCGATCCAACCCGCATCATCGACAAGTCGACCTACGACAAGCCGTTCGAATACAGCGAGGGGATCGAAGACGTCCTCGTCAACGGTCACCTGGTCCTCGAAAAGGGACAACCGACCGGAGCGAAGCCGGGCCGGGCGCTGCGGCATGGGACTCAATGATGTCGGCGCGCGTCCCATCGCTCGACCGACTGGACGGGATCATCAGTGCCGCAGCAGGAACTCGTTTAAGTTGACCAGCGCGTGCTGCACGTCGTGGAAGCCGGCGGCGCGGTCGCTGACTGTGGTGAGATGAGCCCGGATCGCGGTCTGTTCGGCGGCGGTCGGGCGGCGGCTGAGCGTGGTGAGGTACATGAGTTCCAAAACTTCGACGTCGTTCTTTCCCGCGGCGAGCCAGCGGGCGATACAGCCTTCGGGAGATTTGATGTGCTGAAGGATTCCCCGGTTGTTGAGCAGGTGGATCGCCTGACTGACCGACGAATCGTCTTCGCGGGCACACTCGCAGGTGACGTCGCGGACTGGTTTCGCGAATGCCTTCAGGAACGAATGCTCGATGGCTCCCTCGGCCAGTTCGACGGCTCGGGTGCCGGGCGGATAGCCGGGGAACTCTTCGGGGATGCCGCTCACTTTCGTCACCGCGTCGAGCAGTTGTTCGGCAGAGAGCATCCGCGGAACGACGTGATTGAAATAGGGATCGGGATTGGCCGCGAAGCGCGATTGTTTCGCAACGGGCCGATGGTCGAGTTGGTAGGTGCTGGAGTTCAGGATCAGTCGCAGAACCGGTTTGATGCGATAGCCGCTCCGCAGGAACTCATTGGCGAGAGCATCGAGCAGTTCGGGATTCGACGGCGGATTCGTGTCGCGGAAGTCATCGACCGGCTCGACGATGCCCCGGCCGAACAGGTGATACCAGACCCGGTTCGCGGTCGATCTCGCGAAGTACGGGTTGTCGGGGCGGGTGAGCCATTCGGCGAGCTTCTCGCGGCGGTCGTCGTCGGGGCTAAGTTCTCCGGCCGGCTCGCCGAACGCGACCGGGGCCATGTTGACGTTCTTGGTCGGATGCCGCACCTCGCCGTTGCGGTCGAGATAGACGATCTCATCGTCCACCATGAACTGCTTCCCCTTGAACTTCACCCGCGCGAAGTAGGCCGCCAGTCCGTAGTAGTCGTCCTGAGTGATCGCCTCGAACGGATGGTTGTGGCACTTGGCACAGCCGATCCGGACGCCGAGAAACAGTTGAGCCATCGCTTCGGCCGCCTCATCCGGCGTGCGGGCGATGCGGTGGAAGTTGGCTCCCGGCTTGTGCAGCGTGTTGCCGTGACTCGTGAGCGTTTCGCGGGCGAACTCGTCGAACGGCCGGTCTTCGCGGAAGCGTTCGACCAGGTAGCGGTGGAAGCTGTGAACTCCGCGCCTGCTGATCGTGACATCGCTGCCGCGCATCAGGTCGGCCCACCGCAGCGCCCACAGGTCGGCGTACTCGTCACGGGCGAGCAGTTCGTCGATCAGGACCGCCCGCTTGTTGGCTTCCTTCGAATCGAGGAACCGCCGCGCCTCATCGGCCGTCGGCAGGCAGCCGATCACGTCGAGATAAACTCGCCGTAGGAAGTACTCATCGCGAGTCACTTCCGTGGGGAGCAGTTGCAGGTCGCGCTGCTTGGCAAAGACATGCCGATCGACTGCGTTGGCCTCGACGGGCGAGCGGAACTGGAATTCGGGATCGCGCTGCAGGTACGAGAGGCGAACTCCGGAGATGCGGTCGAGGTAGCGAACGAGGAACGATGCCTCGGCCGTGCGGTGGAACTCGACGAGACCGCTGGAGTTGATCGTCGCGGTCTCTTTTTCATTGGTGGTGAAGACGGAGAGGTCGGTCACGTCGCGGGCCTCGCCATCGCTGAAGTGAGCGATCGCCACGAGTTGCTGTTTCGGCCGTCGCTCCGACAACCGCCGCGAACCGGGCAGGACTTCAAGTCGGACCAACTTGGCCGCAGCCGGTGCCGGAGTGGCTGGTGGTTTCTGGTTGCCGGTCGCGGGGAGAACTGCCGGTGATGGAGAGGGTCGGCAACCGCCGTCGATCCACGCTCGCAGGATTTGATATTCGGGGTCGGTGCGGCGGAAGCGCGTTCCCCCCTGATGCGGCAGTTCGCCGAGTCCCTTCTTGAGGATCAGGCTCTGGTCGGCGACGGTCGAGTTTGTGCGGCGGCCGAAGTCTTCGCGGGTCAGCGTCATGAAGTCGAGCGTCGGATCGAAGCCCCGCAAGCTGAGCCGAAACCCGTTCTTTCCCTGTGGCGAACCGTGACAGGCTCCCTGATTGCAGCCAGCCTTGCTGAGGGCGGCGATGACGTCGGTTTGAAAGTCGATCGGATCGGCCTCCGCGAAACCGGCCACGTTGACGGCCACGTGCGCGACCCGCTCGCCATGACGGACGACAATCTGCGTCGCCCCGTGTCCGCGCGGAATGACCCGACCGCCTGCCGTCACTAATGCGACCGCCGGGGCCAGGCTTTCGTAAGTCGCATCGCGCGTCAGATCGACCATCTCACCACCGGCGAGTGATTCGCTCACCAGCAACTGCTGTGAGGCCCGATGCCCGCGCAACACGATCTCGGCCGGCACGACGCCGAGCGACGAAGCCGGTTCATCGCCCACGCTCAACGCGGGGATCAGTGCCACAATCATCATCAGACAGGTCATTCGCATCACGGTCTCCGCCACAGCGGGTTCATTCGATTAGGACATTGACACACAGTTCAACGAAACTCATCGTTTGGGCATTCTCCTTCGTTGCCTTCGTTTGCTTCTGTCAAATGCATTGTGAACAGAAGGGAACGAAGGAAATGCCGTTTGCGTGTTCCTCACGGCGTCGGCTTCTTCACCTCGACTGAGACGTTGGGGACGTTGAAGCTCTCTTCGTACTTTCCGACGAAGCCGGCCGCTTCGATACGGAGGTTGTATCGGCCGGGGTTCTGTTTGGGATCGACTTTGACGTCGAATTCCGCCGCGGGTTCGCCTTTGGGGATCTCGACCGTGTCGGGGAATTGAAGGCCGGATTGGGGCGACAGGCTGAAACTGACGGGGCCGTCGAACGTGGCGACTCGATTGGCCAGCACCTTCATGCGGAGCGAGCCTCCCGGTTCGACGGTTGGTGCGGAAGGCTCGAAGGTGGGCTGGAACGCGCTTTGGATGTCGAGCGTGAACGTCCGGATCAGGTTGATGCGGCGACCGTCCACTTCCGAGGTGGCGGTCAGATCGACGCGATGCTTGTTGATGTTCGTCAGAATCCGGTTGAAGAACGCCCCCGATGTCATCAGCCGGTCTGGTGTCGCGGGATTGAAGCGGGCGTAGACCTGATTTCGCTCTTGTTGCTCCTCGCCGATCTGTCCTCCTTGAACGGCGAACGTGATCGCTGAAGCGAACCCGGCCGTGCGAGTCGTTGCGATGGGAAACTCCGCCGTCTGGTATCGGGTCAGCTTCACGGCACCATTCGGGAGATCGACGGTGAACGGCGCGGGAGGCGTGATCATCAGCGCGATCTGGTTGGTGAGCGACGGTGGCAGATGACGCTGATCGTCACGCAGGGCGTAGATGATCAGATCGACGTTCTTGAGTTGGCGATCGACGAGCGGCCGTGTCTTCGCGACCGCTTGCAGTGTGCCGCCCGCTTCGAGTGCCGCGGTGCCGACGACTTGCAAAGTGGAGAGTCCCTCGGGAACCGACTCCGCCGCGATCACCCGTGTGACGAACTCGGTCGCTCCGGCCGGGATGGCGTTGGGTTCGAGTGTCACTCCCGCCGGAGCCCCGCGCAGTTCGAGTCGGATCTCGCCGTTGAACTCCGTGCGCGTGATCTTCAGCGGCAGCGGCTGATAAGTCCCGCGAGGCACGGTGAGATCGGCGGCCTCCGCGAGGAGTTGGATCTGCGGGCCACCCGCTTGCACGTCGATGCGATAGGCAAACTCGGGGCCGCCGCCGCGCGTGAGGTCTCGCACTTGCAGTCGATGCTTGCCGGCCTTGCCCGCGTTGAACGTGAAATTCCCCTCGTCTAATTCGGTGTCATCAACGCGCCGCACCTCGCGACCGTCGGCGTCGAACAGGACGAGCTCCAAGTCCGCCGCCGACCCGATCGCGCGGGCGACGCCCTGAATGTTCAGCTTCTGCCCCTGAGTCAGTTCAAACGCAAACCAATCTTTGTCTCCGGGTTTCTCCAGCACGCCGTTCAGCGTGGCGGGGACCGTGACCGGCGTGGCCGTCTCCAGCGTGTCGTTCGGTTCAGTTTCGAGATGCGGGGCGAGGTCGCTCACCGTCAGCGGCACCCACGTCGCGGCGCTGCCCGGTGTGCGGCGAATCTCATGGAACAGAGCCCCCAACGGGCGAGTGGCCGGAAACTGGGCGGGCATCTGCCAGCCGGCGATCTGCGGGAACGAGAGCGTTGTAGGCTCACCGACCTTCACGGACGAAGGGACGGAGGTGCGAGCCTCGGGGAAGTCGCCCATGCGCAGAACGTAGTGCCACGTCGGATGACCTTCGAACCGGGCATCGCGAACTTCAACGGTGTGCGTCCCGGCGTCGGCAAACGTGTGAGCGAACCGGCAGTCGAAAAACAGGCCGACCGAATTGTCGCACTCGGCCACCAGCTTGCCGGTCGCGCTGCGGACTCGAACGAGCGGATCGTAGTCCTTGCCGAGCCGGTTGCCGACCACTTCGAACGCGACCCGCTGCCCCTTCTCGACGGTGATCGAGTACCGGTCAACTCCGGCGGGGCGGCAGACTGCGGTCACACACGCGGGCAGAGGCAATGCCTGAACCGTTTCATTCGACAATTCGCTGCTGCGCACAGTCAGTGGCAGTTCATCGATCAGGAACAGGTGAACGTTTCCGAGTCCGCTGCGAGTGGCCAGCCGCAGGCCATACAGTCCCAGCGGTGCCTCGCTCTTCAACTCGACATCAAACACGGCTGAGGGACCGGCCGTCTCGACGCGGCGGACGCCCAACAGTTCGGCCGGCAGTGAAGTCCAGAGGCCAACGGCACCCTGAGTCTCCGTGCCGATCACTTCCAATCGCGTGACCGCTCCCCGCTGCAGTACTGGTGGCGAAAGATGCTCCACGAATGCCTGCGAAAACGCGAAACTCGGCCAGACAAGAGCCAGAATCAGGGACACCAAACAATGTCCGCGACCGCGCATCGTGAAAGCCTCCAATTCAAAACACTCGAAAGAAAGCCAATAGGATTTGTCAGCCCCTGCCGATCCGGTTACAGTTCGACTCCAATCGGGAAACGCCGATGGCTGGGGATGGTAGTGCAAGAGGGGCCGGAAAGCACCCGGTTCCGGCCGGAGCGAGTTGGTTTTTCAGGGCAGCATTCGGGCCGTGACGATCATACAACCAGTCGTCCTTATCGGAGACGCAGAATGTTGAGCTTGCTGGGACCGAGTTTTCCTTCGTCGAACGGACTGACGCGGCGCGAGATGATTCGCGTCGGCGGACTTTCGATGAGCGGTGTCGCGTTGTCCGACTTGATGGCTCGTTCCGCCAAGGCGGAGTCATCGGGGAAGTCGGCCTCGCACGGACCCGGTTTTGGAAAGGCTAAGCGTTGCATCATTCTCTATCTGTCGGGCGGGCATCCGCAGCACGACATGTTCGATCCGAAACCGGACGCGCCGGCCGAGATTCGGGGTGAGTTCGACACGATCGCGACCTCGGTCCCGTCGATCCGGTTTGGCGAGCACTGCCCGTTGTCGGCGAAGCTGATGGACCAGATGGCCCTCATCAAGTCGATGAACCACACTCACAACGATCACGGTCGCGGTTCGTACTGGATGTTCACCGGCAACATGTATCCCGGTTCGGTTCCCGATGTGAATTCGATGTCGCGGCAGGACATGCCTCACATGGGATCGTGTCTGGCGAAGCTGGCTCCCGGGTCGGGGCCGATGTTTCCGTTCATTATCGTGCCTCACCGGATGGATGTCGCTGGAGGCCGCCGCGCCGGACAGTTCGCCGGGATGCTCGGTCCGAAGTACGACCCGATGCTCACCGGCGGCAACCCCAACGACGACAACTTCCGCCTCGAACATCTGCCGCTCGTGCCGAACGAGGAGCCGGGTGTTATTCGGCGTCGGCTGGGGCTGGTCGATCAACTCAACCAACAGGTCGAATCGCTGCGAGAGGGCTCGCTGGCGCAGTCGCTCAAGGACAACCAGATCAAGGCGCTCGACGTCGTCGGTTCGGAAGCTGTTCGCCGCGCGGTCGATCTGTCCGTGGTCGAGGCTCCCGTTCGCGAGAAGTATGGTCGCAACCTGTTCGGTCAGTCGGTGCTGCTCGGACGGAGGCTGCTGCAGGCGGGGACTCGGCTGGTGCAGTGCAACTGGCAGCGGACTCAGGGGAAGAACGGTTTTGCGTGGGACACGCACTGGAACAATTTTACGGCTCTGAAGGAGGAGTTGATTCCGGCGTTTGATCAGGCCTTCTATGCCCTGATGACAGACCTCGCCGCGACCGGCGAACTGGCCGAGACGCTGGTGGTCGTCGCATCCGAATTCGGCCGCTCACCGAAGGTCACGCTCAAGAACGGCGGGCGCGAGCACTGGCCGGAACTTTACAACATTTTGCTGGCCGGGGCCGGAATCCAGGGAGGCCAGACCTACGGACAGTCCGACAAACTCGGGGCCTATCCCTCCGAGAACCCCGTCGGCCCGGCGGACTTCGTCGCCACGATCTACCACATGCTCGGCATCGACCCGACGCTGGAAACGCACGACCAACAGAACCGCCCGTTCCAACTCAGCAAGGGGACGCCCTTCCCGCTGCTGATGTCGTGAGCGTGCCCGTCATGACCGGCACTCCTCATCCGACGCGCGTTCCC
>CAMAYU010000068.1 GCA_945862235.1 Schlesneria paludicola DSM 18645 | reverse complement strand
CCAATCCGATCCTTGCCGACCCACGGACGCAGCGCTTCGGGAACGAGGATGCTGCCGTCAGCTTGTTGGTAGTTTTCCATGATCGCGATGATCGCGCGGGTGACGGCGATTGCGGTGCCGTTCAGCGTGTGAACGTACTTCGTCCCCTTCCACTCGGGCGATTTGCAGCGGATGTTGAGGCGACGGGCTTGGAAGTCGGTGCAGTTCGAGGCCGACGTGATCTCGCCCCATTCACCCGCTTCGCCGCGACCGGGCATCCAAGCTTCGAGGTCGTACTTACGATAGGCCGGGCCGCCGAGATCGCCTGACGCGATGTCGAGGACTCGATACGGAATGCCGAGTCCTTGAAAAATCTCTTCCTCGATGGCAACGATCTCGTTGTGAACGGCATCCGACGCCGCGACATCCGGCGCGGTGAAGCCGAACATCTCGATCTTGGTGAACTGATGCACGCGATAGATGCCGCGTGTCGCCTTGCCCGCCGCGCCCGCTTCTGTTCGGAAGCAGTGCGAGATGCCCGCCACTTTGATCGGCAGCTTATCGATGTTCAGCACCTGATCCTTAAGCGAACCGCCCAGCGTGATCTCGGCCGTTGCGACGAGGCACAGGTCCATGCCGGCGATCGAGTAAATCTGCGTCTCATTCCCGCGCGGCTGGTATCCGGTCCCTTCAAGAATCTCCATGCGGGCGAGGTCGGGCGTCGTGTGCAGCGTGAACCCGTGCTGCACCAACTTCTGAACGGCGTACTGTGTGAGCGCCAACTCCAGCAGCACCGCTTCATTCTTGAGGAAGTAGAACCCGCTGCCCGTCACGCGCGCTCCGGCCTCAAGGTCGATGAGGTCGTGCTTCTCGGCGAGGGCCACATGATCGAGCGGCTTGAAGTCGAACTTCGGGATCGTCCCCCAAGTCCGCGCGGTCTTCGAATCCGCTTCCCCACCGAGCGGCGCGTCGGGGTGAGTCAAATTCGGGATCGTCATCAATGCCGCTTTGACTTCCGCCTCAACGTCCGCCAGTTCCTTTTCAAGTTGCTGAATCCGCTCGCGCATCGCGCGGCCTTTCTCGACCAGCCCCTGCTTGTCTGCCGGAGCCGCCTTCGGAATCAGAGCCGAGGTTTCCTTCTGCTCGTGCCGCACCCCGTCGGCCTCAGTGATGAGCGCCGAGCGGCGGTCTCTCAACGAGATGATCCGATGCAGGTCCGCTTCGACATGCCGATTCCGACAGTTGGTCCGAACCGCATCGAGGTTGTCACAAACAAATTGAAGGTCAAGCATCGTTGGTCCAAATCGAATGAAAAAATTTAAGGAGAGTCATTTCGTGATCGTTCACGAAGTTCCGCAGCAAAAACAGCCCCGACAGGGCGGCATAAGGTAGCCCACGACGTAAGCCGAGGGAATCGAGGCTCGCAACGATCCGCTCCGTCAGCAAGCGAGTTGGAATCGCACAGAATGTCGATTAGAACCGCGAGTCGTAGAGGGCATTCAAAACTAGCCCGACGCGCAAGCGAGGGCTGGGCATTTGACGATGGCGAAGCCCTCGCTTGCGCGTCGGGCTAGTTTTTCGAGGCAAAAACACGTTTAGAAACGCCCTCTAATCATTTTCACCTTCGATCAACAGGCCGCTCACCGATGTCTCCGCCGACAGAACTCGCACCGCTTCCGCCGCCTAAGGTGCGCAATCTTTGTTGGCGGGTCATACAGTTTTTCGTGAGCGGCTTCTTCTTCGTTTGGCTCGGCTATCGGGCGCGAGGCTGCGAGCGATTGGACGAGTCGGAGGGCGGCCTGATCCTCGCCAATCATCAGAGTTTTCTGGACCCGATGCTGATTGGGTTGCCGCTGCGCCGTCCGATCAGTTATCTGGCGCGGGACTCGCTATTCAAAGTTCCGGTCATCGGTTGGATCTTGCGTCAAACTTATGTCATGCCGATCAGCCGTGACGCGGCGAGTTCGGCCAGCCTGCGCGAAACCATTCGCCGGATTCAGCACGGTTTTTTGGTCGGCGTCTTTCCCGAAGGGACTCGCACGGAGACCGGTGCAGTCGGTGAACTGAAGCCGGGATTCGTGGCCATCGTGCGACGAGCCAAACGGCCGATCTATCCCGTCGGCATCTCCGGCGCGTTTCAAGCGCTGGGCCGCAAGAGTTGGTTTCTCAAGCCGGTACGAGTTCGCATGGTCGTTGGTGAACCGATCACGGTTGATGAGATCGCTCAGTTTGAGGGACGCGACAAGGACCAAGAGTTGATCGACTTCGTGAGGTCGCGGATTGTGGCCTGTCAGACAGAGGCCGAAGCTTGGCGAGCGATGACCGCAGCGAGATAGCCACCTTTGAAACCAGCATCGATGTTCACGACCGCCACGTTGGCCGCGCAACTGTTCAGCATCCCGAGTAACGCCGCAAACCCGCCGAGGTTCGCGCCGTAACCGACGCTCGTCGGCACCGCGATCACCGGAACGGAGACCCAGCCCGCGACCACGGACGGCAACGCCCCCTCCATCCCCGCCACGACCACGAGCGCATCGGCTGCGGCAAAACGATCGCGATGCGCCAACAAACGCTGCGGCCCCGCGACGCCCACATCCACGATCACGTCCACCTCGCAACCCATCCACCGCGCGGTTTCGGCCGCTTCTTCCGCCACCGGCCGATCGCTGGTCCCCGCTGTTACGACGGCCACTTTCCCGCGAACGTCCTGCGAGGTGTGGCACAGCGCGAGTGTCCTCGCCACGGCGTTGTGACGCGCGTCAGGGAACTCTTGGCAGACCAGCTCAACCTGTTCGGGTGTGACCCGCGTGGCGAGCGAGTTCTGACTCGCCTGCCGCTGCGCACGAAAGACATCCACGACCGCCGTCGGTGTCTTGCCCGAACCGTAAACCACCTCCGGAAAGCCACACCGCCGCGCTCGGTCCAAATCGACCAGTGCCTCGGGCGTCGGAGCCGTCCCGCCAAATGTGGCCTGCAATTCGGACTCGACCGTCAGCCAATCGACCCGGCCAGCCTGCCAACCGAGCAGCATTTCTTGAAGAGCTTGTGAGTTCATGAGATGCTCCAATGTTTTTCCGAACGCGGGTTGCCGCGATGCCGGCCCCCAAGTGGTCGAACAACTTTGTGTTGCGAGGTTCATCACGAGCCCGACGCGCAAGCGAGGGCTTCACTTTTTACAACGGTTTGCCCTCGCTTGCGCGTCGGGCTCGTTGTTGAACAACCCCGCAATCTCATGCTGTTCGACCACGCGTCGAGTTGCCCCTCACAGGCCGGGGGTCAGCAGCAACTCGGGGAGCGCGGCGGAGCGTGAGTTTGCGAGTGGTGGGTTGTCTCCCGCCCGAAATGTGAACACGGCCGAACATTTGGTCTCGTCCGTCACATTGCGACTCGCCGCGTGCAGTGTCTTGCAGTGGAAGAACAACACGTCTCCCGGAGCCATCTCCACGAATTGCTTCGTCGCGATCAGCGGCTGATTCTCAAGGAGGTCCGAGCGGAAGAACAGGTCGTCGTCGAACCGCGACTGTTCGAGCGGCAGCCGGTGCGAACCGGGAATGACTTGCAGGCAACCGTTCTCGGGCCGCTCGTTGCCGAGAGCGATCCAAACGTTGACCAACTCCGGACGCGTGTACGACCAGTAGCGAATGTCCTGGTGCCAGCCGGTCGCACTGCTGAACTGCGGCTGCTTGGTCATGATGCAATTATGATGAGCCAGCGGACAGATCACGCGCGGCCCCAGCAACTGTTGCAACCGCCCGAGAATCGCGGGACGCAGCATCCACTCGGTGAACAAGAAGTCACGGCTATGAGCTTGTTTGAGCCGGCGAATCGTACGCCCCCCCACAGCATCGAGTGACTCGGGCGAACCGGGATAATGTAGCTCGGCTTCGTACTCGACCGGCGCGATCTCATCCCGCACACCGCGTTCGGTGGTGAGCCGCATCTGCCGCAAATCGGCCTCGCTCACCAAACCGCTCACTACGAGAAAGCCATCTCGCAGAAACTGATCGGTTTCTGCCAACGTGAATTGAGGTGATGGCTCTGCGACTGATCCAGACTTCACGACGAAAGACTCCACTGCATCCCACTCCATTTTGCCGCGACTATTCACAGTGCGATGGTGACGCGACCACCCGCCCATCAGCTCTTGATGTCGTATTCCTTGATCTTGCGATACATCGTTCGTTCGCCGATGGCCAGCAGTTTGGCGGCCTCTTCTCGCTTGCCCTCGGTCAGTTCGAGTGCCCGTTCGATGTAATATTTTTCGACCTCGGTGAACGGCCGTCCAATGAGAGCGTCCGCGCCGCGCGGGCCACTTCCCTCGACAGGCACGTCGCTGTCGTGGCCGAGCGGAATGACATCGTCCGGCAAGTCATCGACATCCAGCCGACCATCGCGATCGAGGACCACCATTCCTTCCACCGCATTCCGCAGTTCGCGCACATTGCCCGGCCACGAGTGGGCGATGAGCGCCTGTTGTGCCTGCTTCGAGACGATCGGCAGCGGCCGGTTGTAGCGGGCGGCCAGTTGCTTCAGGAAATGATCGATCAACAACGGAATGTCACTGCGCCGCTCGGACAGCGGGGGCAGTTCGATCGAAACGACCGACAGTCGGTAGAACAGGTCCTTGCGGAACGAACCCTTCTTCACGTTCTCCTGCAGGTCGGCATTCGTGGCGGCGACCAGCCGGACGTTCACTTCAATCTCTTCGTTCGTGCCGAGCCGCGTGATCTTGCGGTCTTCAAGGACGCGAAGCAGTTTGATCTGCGTCTGCATCGGCATCTCGCCCACTTCATCGAGGAACAGCGTTCCGCCGTTGGCATACTCGAACTTGCCGATCCGTTTGGCGGCCGCGCCCGTGAACGCGCCCGCTTCATGGCCGAACAGTTCGCTCTCCAAAATGCTCTCGGGGAGGGCAGAGATATTGAGCGGGACGAACGGCTTGTTCTTGCGTTCGCTGTTGTGATGGAGTGCCCGCGCGGCGAGTTCCTTCCCCGTACCACTCTCGCCCAAAATCAAGACGGTGCTGTCGGTCGGAGCAACGCTGCGGAACTTCTCCATCACGCGGTGCATCGCAGGGCTGTTACCGATCACCCCTTCGTAGCCGAACTTCTCATCGAGGCGTTGGCTGAGTTCCGCGTTCTTGCGGAGCAGGCGGACTCGCGTGGAAGCTTTCTCCACGGCGTGACGCAGCTCGGTGATGTCGAGCGGTTTGGTGAGATACGTGTGAACGCCATGCTGTCCCGCCGCGACGGCCGTCTTGATCGAGGCGTGTCCCGTCAGCAGGATCACCTCGGCGTCGGGCAATTCCTCTTTCGACTTGCGGAGGATTTCGAGGCCGTCCAAATCATCCATCATCAGGTCGGTGACGACGACATCGTAGGTCTGGCTTTCGATCAGTGACGCAGCCCGCGCACCTGAATTGGCCACCGTGCAGTCGTATCCGACGCGACGCAAACTCTCGGCCACAGCCTGTGCGTGAGCCTCATCGTCGTCCACGATCAGGACGCGAATCGAGATGCCCAACAGTTCGACCGGTGTGGTCTCTTTCCCCGCCATCCGAACAGCCCCGCACAAAACTTCAACAACTCATTCGCGCCCGAGAAAGCCTTGTTTGGCAGATGACCCCGGTGACGCGGGGCGGAAGTTTACCGGTCGATCTCTCGCATTGCACGGCAGACCAGAAACGCCCCGCAGAACATCCCACAGCCCGAGCAGAAACGAACCTGACACCTCGCGCAGTCCTGCGTGATACGAAGCTCACGCGATCCGCCTGTTGAAAAAACGTAGGGTAAGCGTCTCGCTTGCCCGTGATTGCAGTTCAAAGAACGGCGAATCACAGACGGCACCTGTGATCTTCAAATCCGCCCGGCGCTCATTTTGGCGAGCGGCAGCAAATGACTGACCCCGAAAGTCTTCGAGTCGCTCCGCGACTCGAAGACTCCGATCACGGAGTGATCGGTCTACTTTCTTCTGCTGGTCACCTGACGTGCGAAGACTTCGTTAAAAACAGATGGCTGCGTGGACAAATTACCGGTGGCACGGAAGATGGCCGCAGCCCGATTGTCTGCGCTAGCAGTCTTGGTGAGTGATGTCGTTCTTTCGTGGAGTGAATCGTGCGCCGACAGTGGATGGCCGAAGCATTGGGGACGTTTTTCTTGGTGTTCGCCGGTTGCGGTGCCGTGGCCGTGAATGAAGTTCGCAGCGGCGCGGTGACTCCCGTGGGGATCTCGCTCGTCTTCGGACTGATCGTCTTGGCGATGATCTACACGTTTGGCGAGGTCTCCGGCGCACACCTCAATCCGGCTGTCACGATCGGGTTTTGGTCGGTCGGCCGCTTCCCCGGCCACTCGGTTCTCGGCTACATCGGCGCACAAGTCGTGGGGGCGCTCACCGCATCCGGGTTACTCAAATTGCTCTTTCCGGACTCAGTGACTCTCGGAGCAACTCATGCGTCGGGAACCTTGTGGCAGTCCTGTCTGTTGGAAGGAGTCCTCACGTTCCTGTTGATGTATGTCGTGCTGTCCGTCTCGCGCGGTGCGAAAGAGAAAGGGATCACGGCGGGGATCGTCGTGGGAGCGGTGATTGCCCTCGAAGCGCTGTTCGCCGGGCCGATCTGCGGCGCGTCGATGAACCCTGCCCGCTCGTTAGCTCCCGCCGTGATGAGCGGATCGGTGGGAGACCTCTGGATTTACTTCGTCGGCCCCATTGCAGGAGCCTTGCTCGGAGGAGTTGCCTTCGGATTCGTGGAAGCCGACGAAAAAAGCAGCCTCACTCACGAGGCAGGTTCATTGGAGAACGCCCAGTCATGACCGATGCCACACGCCTGAAAGTTTTGTTCGTCTGCGTTGAGAACTCCAATCGGAGCCAGATGGCGGAAGCGTTCGCCCGGATCGAGGGGGGCGATCGCATTGAAGCGTGGAGCGCCGGCTCGCGACCTTCCGGACGAGTCAATCCAAAAGCGATCGACGCCCTGCGCGAGTTGGGTTACGACCTGACCACGCACACGTCAAAGTCGCTCGCCGAGATCGCGCCCGGCCCGTATGCCGCCGCCGTGACGATGGGCTGCGGCGACGCTTGCCCGAACGTCGCCGCCACGTTGCGCGAGGACTGGCAAATCCCCGATCCGCGCGAGATGCCGCCCGAGCAGTTCCGTGAAGTCCGCGACCTGATCGCGGGCAAAGTCCGTGAACTGCTGAAGCGGCTCGAACAGTAGCGGGCAGAGGAGATTGCCCGACAGCAGTTTCGGAAGCCGCGCGTCGCGGCGAGTGGTGGATGTCATGCCATGTCATAAACCCCATGCCAGTATGTGGTTTGCGACAGAAAACATGAGGAATGGCCACTTTTCTGTGCCCGTTTTGTTCGCCAGCGTCCCAAAAAAGTCTTTTCCGGCGCGCCGTGGCCCGCCAGCATGCCGAAAAAGTCTTTTTTGAGCCGTCGGCGTCCGCCAGCGCGTTGGAACCGCCTTGTCCGGCGCGCCGTGGCTCGCCAGCGCGCCGGAAAAGTCTTTTCCAAGTCGATTTTGACCGCCAGCGGCACAAAAAAGACTTTTCCAACACGCCGCAGCCCGCCAGCGATCTGGAAAAGTCTTTTCCAACGCACCAAAACCGGCCGACGGGAGGAAATTAAGGGCTGTCGAGCGCCCGCCGCCGTCGGCGACGGACAAATCCCGGTTGCCCTGCCGTCTTCGGTCTGTTGGGTGCATCTCCGTCTCAACGCCGAACGCAGGTGCCACCACCGGAGTCATCCGGCGTCCTCCACCCGCCGTTCGGCCTCGGCCACGCGAATCTCGCCCGACAGCAGTTTCGGAAGCAGCGCGTCGCGGATCGCACAATTCAGCCGCAGAGTAATTCAGCCGCAGAGCGGCTGGGGAATGTTGATGCTGTGGTTGTTTTCACTCGCCATATCCCAAGCCCTCCAGGTTTGCCTTGATGGCGGCTTCCAGCTTGGCGGCTTCGGCGAACTGCGAGTTCAACTCGGAGACGAGTCGCTGCATCTTCTCCGCGAACGGCTCGGCGTTGTCCTCACCTCTTCCGCGCCGACGTAGCGGCCCGGAGTCAGCACGTAGCCGATCTCGGTGGTCTTGGCCGATTTGCAGAAGCCGGGGAGGGCGGCGTACAGGGAGGGCGAGGCTCCCGCCGAGCCGTCTTCTGGTTGTGAGTCTGCTTCCGATTCGCGGCTCGGCAGGAGCCTCGCCCTCCCGACCGTCTGATCGCCGCGCCACGAGTGGTACGTGTCGGCGATGCGGGCGATGTGCGCGTCGGTTAGTTCGCGATTCACGCGGTCGATCAGCTTGCCGATCGTTGGCTGCTTGGCGTTGTCTTGCAGCGTCTGCCAGCGAGCCTCCGTCGGCACCCAGAAGACGTTGTCCGCTCGGTACTCGTCCGGGTCTTCGGGATCGGCCCCTTCGCTCACTTAGGCGAGCAACTTCTGATGCCGCTCCTCGAAAGCGTCGGAGATGTATTTCAAAAAGATCCGCCCGAGCACGACGTGCTTGTACTCGGCGGCACCCATGTTGTTGCGGAGCTTGTCGGCGGTCAGTCAGAGCTTGGCCTCAAAGCCAAGATTGGCGGCGGTGCCGTTCGAGGAACAGCCGCTCGCCGACTTCTTGTTCGCCATGTTGTTTTGCCGTGGTGCCGTGTCAGTGATGTGGAATGAGGCGGGCGGCATACGGAGCGAGTCGATGCCATTCCAATCATGTCAGGCGGGATACAGCGTCATCGCCTTGTTCAATATGGGAGACGGGGTGCCACGGTCACGGAGCTTCGACGTGGCCGTGTGATTGAGAACCAGCTTGGGCGTTGTCAACACGGCCACGTCGAAGCTCCGTGACCGTGGCACCCCAGCTTGAAACAGGCAATCGTTCTGGACGGGATGGGCCTTACCCCTTGCCGTTTACTTCGCCACACAATGCCACTTCGCGGACTCAGTGGACGCCACCGCGACCAGACGGGCAGGAGTGCCCGTCCTACGAGGCTGAGCCAAACGTGAAGTCTCCGTTTTGGACGTCGATCGTGATGCGGGAGCCTTCCGCGAATTCGCCGCCGAGGATCGCATTGGCCAGTTCGTTTTGGAGGCGTTGCTGGATGACGCGTTTTAGAGGACGAGCACCGTAGACCGGGTCGTAGCCTTCTTCAGCGAGTTGCTTCTTGGCGGCATCCGTCACCTCCAACGTAAAGCCGTTGTCTTCGAGACGCTTCTGCAAGCGGACGAGTTGCAGATCGACGATCTGGCGGATCTCGTGCTTCGTCAACGGGTGGAAGACGATCGTTTCATCGACGCGGTTGAGGAACTCGGGGAGGAACTCTTTGCGCAGGGCGTGCATCACGCGGCGGGAGATCTCGGCGTCGTCCTCTTTCCCCGCGAGGTCCATGATTGTCTGGCTGCCGATGTTGGAGGTCATCACGACGATGGTGTTCGTGAAATCAACCGTGCGGCCGTGACTGTCGGTGAGGCGTCCGTCGTCGAGCAGTTGCAGCAGGACATTGAACACGTCGCGGTGAGCCTTCTCGATCTCATCGAGCAGCAGCACGGAGTAGGGTCGCCGGCGCACGGCCTCGGTCAGCTTGCCACCCTCTTCGTAGCCGATGTATCCGGGCGGGGCACCGATCAGGCGGGCGACCGAATGCTTCTCCATGAACTCGCTCATGTCGATGCGGATCATCGCCCGTTCGTCGTCGAACAGGAACCCGGCCAGCGCCTTGCACAGCTCCGTTTTGCCGACGCCGGTCGGGCCAAGGAAGATGAACGAACCAATCGGTCGGTTGGGATCCTGCAAGCCGGAGCGAGACCGCCGGACCGCGTTGGACACGGCGGTGACCGCCTCGGACTGATTGATCATCCGCTCGTGGATGTGGTCTTCCATCTGGAGCAGCTTCGTTTTCTCGGTCTGCATCAGACGGGAGACCGGGATGCCGGTCCAAGTGCCGACGACCTTCGCGATGTCTTCTTGAGTGACCTCTTCACGGAGCAGTCTCTGGCCGCTGTCGCCTCCCACTTGAGAGGCTCGCTGTTCGGCGGCCACGAGTTTTTGTTCAGCCTCTTTCAACTTCTGCTCTGTGCCGAACGCTCGCACGAAATCGTCGTTCGCGTTGGTGCGCTGGGCCTGAGTGAACGCCTGGTCATACGCCGTGCGCAGTTTCTCAATCTCTTCCTTCAGCGGGCGGATGCCGGTGAGTGCCTCCTTCTCGACCTGCCAGCGCGTCTTCAGCGCGTTGACGCTTTCCTCGCGGTCGGCAATCTGTTTGCGAAGCTCTTGCAGACGGGCTTTGCTCTCGGCGCTCGGCTCCGACGCGAGGGCCGCTGCTTCGATCTGGAGCCGCGTCAGGTTGCGAGTCGCCTCGTCGATCTCGGCCGGCATCGAGTCCATCTCCATGCGGAGTTTGCTCGCCGCTTCGTCCACGAGATCGATGGCTTTATCGGGTAGAAACCGGTCGTTGATGTAGCGGTCGGAGAGTGTCGCGGCGGAGATCAAAGCGTCGTCCGTGATCCTCACGCCGTGATGTGACTCGTAGCGCGACTTCAATCCCCGCAGGATCGAGACGGTGTCTTCCACGCTCGGCTCGTTGACGAGCACCGGCTGGAAGCGGCGTTCGAGGGCCGGGTCCTTCTCAATCGACTTGCGGTACTCATCGAGCGTCGTCGCACCGACACAATGAAGTTCGCCGCGAGCCAGCGCGGGCTTGAGCAGGTTCGCCGCATCCATCGCTCCCTCGGACGCGCCGGCTCCGACAACCGTGTGCAGTTCGTCGATGAACAGGATGACGCGGCCTTCCGCTTCGGAGACCTCTTTGAGAACCGCCTTCAAGCGGTCTTCAAACTCGCCGCGATACTTGGCTCCCGCGATGAGAGCTCCCATGTCGAGCGCGATGACAACCTTCTCCTTCAAATTCTGAGGGACGTCGCCCTGCACGATGCGATGAGCGAGCCCCTCAACGATGGCCGTCTTGCCCACGCCGGCGTCGCCGATCAGGACCGGGTTGTTCTTCCGGCGACGAGACAGCACTTGGATGACGCGGCGAATTTCCTGATCGCGCCCAATCACGGGATCGATCTTCCCGAGACGTGCCAGCGCCACGAGATCCTTGCCGTACTTTTCCAGCGCCTGGTACTTGTCCTCAGGATTCTGATCGGTCACGGTCTGCGAGCCACGCACCGTCTTGAGAGCGTTCAGCACGTCGGCCTCGGTCACGCCGTTCAGCTTCAAGACTCGCTGAGCCTGATCGTCCACCTGCGTCAGTGCGATGAGCAAATGCTCGGTCGAGACGAAGGCGTCTTTCATCGCGTCCGCCTGCTGTTGAGCCTTCTCCAACACCTGCATCGCGGCGGGACTCGCCCCTACCTGACCGCCGGAAGCACGCGGCAGCTTGTTCAAGTCGGCATCAATGATCCCACGCAGTTGGCTGACCTGAATGCCGATCTTCTCCAGCAGCGGCCGGACGATCCCCTGCTGTTCGTCCAGCAGAGCCTTGAGCAAATGAAGCGGCATCAACTGCGGATGCCCCTGTGACTCAGCAAACTGCTGCGCCGACTGGACCGCCTCTTGAGCTTTCACCGTCAGCTTGTCGTGTCGAAAGGCCATGATGGAACTCCCACGAGAATTGTGTGTGGACGTAACGGGATCTGTCGAGACAACGATGGTCTCGAACAGTACGGCATTCAGTTGAGCAAGGGGCCAAACGACGAACAGAATGTCCGTCGCGTTGTATCAGGCGGGTTTGCAATATCGTCGGCTGGCAGGTCGCAAAGACCAAGTCATCATGACGAGGCCCCAGATGACGAGTGGCACAATGATTTTAGTGGCGTCATGTCCGGCGAAGTAATGACAGGCGGAAGCCCCGGTCAGATTGAACGTGAACCCCGCATAAGCCCATTCCTTCAGCGTCGGGCACTTCGGAATCAACAGGGCGACGACACCCAAGACCTTCCAAAAACCCAGAATCGAAAAGAAGTACAGCGGCATCTGCATCTGCTTAAGCTGCTCTTTCATGTCATCCGGCTGAACCAAATCGATCACGCCTCCCAACCCCATGGCGAAGCAGACGAGGACTGTCAGAATCCAGTAGGCGATGGTCTTGGGCATGGTTGATCTCCTCGTCTCGCTCCCACGCTCGGCGTGAGAAGGCTGTGTTTGGCGGTCGGCGTCGTTTCAAACTTCTCACCCGACGCAAGGTGTCGAGGCGGCGTTCCCACGCCAATCGCAGGAACGAGGAAAAATTAATTTCCTTGCGTGAGGACCATGTCGTCTCACGTCCGGATCAAAGTTTATTTCGCCTGAACCATCTCCCATCGTTCTCAGACTATCTCCGGTCACGTCCGGACCAACTTATGTCGCGTCCGGACCGGCTTTTCTTGTGTCCTGACCAAATTGCTTCGCACCCGGACCACCGAAGCGTGGGCGCGGACCGGGGCGAAGGACTTGGATCGGAACGCCAGCTCACGTTACGTTCAGCTCTTCTTTTCAAACTCGGCATCGATCACGCCGTCGTCGGGCTTGGCACCACCGGCGGCGGCTTCGGGAGCGGCCCCGCCTTCGGCCCCGGCAGCGTTTTGGACGTGCTGGGCGAGCGAATAGCTGGCCTGTTGAAGAGCTTCAACCGCCGAGTTGATCGCGGCGACATCGGTCCCCTTTTCGGCGGACTTCACTTTTTCGATGCTCGCTTCCACGGCGGACTTGGAGGCCGCATCGAGCTTCGAGCCGTGTTCCTTCAGAACTTTCTCGATCTCGTAGACGGACATCGACGCCTTGTTCTTGGCTTCGGCCAACTCGCGACGTTGCTTGTCTTCGGCGGCGTGCGACTCGGCGTCTTTCTTCATCCGTTCGATCTCGGAGTTATCGAGGCCGCTGGAGTTCTCGATCCGGACCGAGTGTTCTTTGCCAGTCGCCTGGTCCTTCGCCTTGACGTTCAGGATGCCGTTCACGTCGATGTCGAAGGTGACTTCGACCTTTGGCTCGCCACGTCGCGCGGGGAGGATTCCTTCGAGGTTGAACTGGTTCAACATCCGGTTGTCGCGCGCCATCGGCCGCTCACCTTGGAAGACGCTGATCGTGACTGCGGTCTGACCATCGGCGGCCGTCGAGAAAGTTTCCTTCTTCGTGACAGGGATCGTCGAGTTGCGTTCGACGAGGACCGTCAGCACCCCCCCTTCGGTCTCTAGTCCGAGCGACAACGGCGTCACGTCGAGCAGCACCATGTCTTTCACGTCACCCGAGATGATGCCGCCTTGAATGGCCGCGCCGATCGCCACCACTTCGTCGGGGTTCACACCGCGATGAGGCTCCTTGCCGCCGAACATCTTCTTGACGAACTCTTGGACCATCGGCACCCGCGTCGATCCGCCGACGAGGACGACCTCGTCAATCTGGCTCGGTGATAGCTTGGCATCGCGAAGAGCGTTCTCGACCGGGCCACGACAGCGTTCGACGAGGTGATCGACCATCCGCTCGAACTCGGCCCGAGTCACCGTGAGTTGCAGGTGCTTCGCTCCGCTGGCATCGGCCGTGATGAACGGGAGGTTGATGTCGGTCGATTGCTGGCCCGAGAGTTCCTTCTTGGCTTTCTCGGCCGCTTCGCGCAGACGTTGGAGTGCCATCGCGTCTTTGCGAAGGTCGATGCCGTGCTCGGCCTGGAACTTTTCGGCAATGTGCTTGATGAGCACTTCATCGAAGTCGTCGCCACCAAGATGCGTGTCACCGTTGGTGCTGAGCACTTCGACGAGTTCGTGATCAACTTCGAGGACTGACACGTCGAAGGTTCCGCCCCCGAGGTCGAAGACGGCGATCTTCTCGTTCTTCTTGTTCTGCAAACCGTAGGCGAGTGCCGCAGCGGTTGGCTCGTTGATGATTCGCTCGACCTTCAGGCCAGCGATTTCGCCAGCGTCCTTCGTCGCCTGTCGTTGAGCATCGTTGAAGTAGGCCGGCACCGTGATGACGGCGCGCGTCACGGTATGACCTAGGTACGCTTCAGCCGCTTCCTTCAGCTTACGGAGAATCTGAGCCGAGACTTCCGGTGGCGTGTAGGTCTTGCCGTGTACTTCCACCTTCACGTATTCGCTCGGCCCGCCAACGACCTTGTAAGGGACCATCTTTTCTTCGGACTCGACCTCGTTGTGCCGACGCCCCATGAACCGCTTGATCGAATAGACGGTGTTCTTTGGATTCGTGACGGCTTGCCGTTTGGCGGGGTCGCCGACGAGTCGGTCCCCCTTTTCGGTGTAGGCCACGACGCTCGGCGTCAGACGGTTGCCGTCTTGGTTCGCGATGACTTTGACCTCGCCCCCTTCCATGACGGAGACGACCGAGTTGGTCGTTCCGAGGTCGATGCCGATGATTTTTTCTTGAATGGCCATAATGCTTGTTCCTTGAATTAAATGGCGTCTCGATGCGGCAAGCCTCTGGTTGGAGGCGATGGCTCTCACAGATGGGCTGCTTCCTGAATTAAATTGGCTCGTCTCAATCAAGCCAGCGTGGCTACCGAAAGCAAAGGTCGCGCCATTCGTTTTCGCCCAACGAGATTCTGTACAACGCACTTAGTGGCAGACAGTTACGGCGTATGGATACTTGAGAAACCAACTAGGGTACGCCAAAATGGCAACGCTGATTCTTCGCTTGCTAGTACCCGAGACCGCCGAAGTGGCACCCATTTGTGGGTGGTAAACGAGTCGGTCATCACCTCTTTGCAACTCAGTCTCCAACGAAGCATCGGGCTGCTTGCAAATACGAAATCCTGCCAGTAAAAAGAGTTTCCTCAATTTGGACGTTGAGCCGGGCAGGAGTCTTTTTTGTGACCAAACCGGTTGAAGTTTTGCAGGGAGGCGTCCGTTCGGGTGGTCTCGGTGGAGGCAGGTTGGATGGCGAGCAAACCAGTGCCCAAAAAAGCTGTAAAACCAACTTCTTCATCGGTTTCAGGTAAGCAGGCGGCTTCCTCGCCTGCCAAAAACCATGCCTCCGCGCTGGCGGATATCGCCAAACTCGACCAAGACATCGTAAAGCTGTTGAACCGGCGTGCGGTGGCGACGATTAAGCTCATCGAGGCGTCTCCGGATCGGCGAACAGCCATCTATGATCCGCGATCCGACGATGACCTCTTTGCCAAGCTGGAAGCTGAAAATCTCGGGCCGCTTACGCCGCGCGCCATCCGGGGGGTTTTCCGGCAGATTTTGAGCTCCGTTCGGAACCAAGCACGAGTTCAGCGAGCGGTATATCTCGGCCCGGCTTATAGTTTCTCGCACATGGCCGCGATCGAGCGGTTTGGTGAGTCGGCAGATTTAATTCCGGTAAATACGATCCCAGCTGTGTTTGAAGAAGTGAATCGTGGTCATGCCGACTTTGGCATCGTTCCCATCGAGAACAGCACTGACGGTCGGATTATTGACACTCTGGACATGTTTACTCGCCTCCCGCTGAGAATTTGCGGCGAGATTCAACTGAGCATCCACCACAACTTACTTGGTCGCTCCCCGCGAGGTGAAATTAACGAGGTTTACAGCAAGCCTCAGGCTCTTTCGCAGTGTCGCGAGTGGATCAGCAAGAACATGCCGCAGGCCCGCGTCATCGAAGTGACAAGCACTTCGACGGCGGCTCAATTAGCACGTGATAAGCCGGGGGCAGCCGCCGTCGCGAGCAAACAAGCTGCGGTGGAGTACGGGCTACATGTGTTGGCTGAACATATCGAAGATAATAAGACCAATGTGACCCGATTTGCCGTGATTGGCGACAAGCCTGTGGGTTCGACGGGTAAAGACAGGACCTCGATCCTGCTTCAGATTCCCCATCGACCAGGCTCACTTTCAGAGTCGTTGGCAATTTTTAAACAGGCCAAATTGAATCTGACGTGGATTGAGTCGTTCCCGCTACGTGGCCCAGAAACGGGCTACATCTTCTTCTTGGATTGTGAAGGCCACATCAAGGACGCAAAGGTCAAGCGGGCGTTGGAAGACCTCGCAAAGATGGCGGTTCGGATGGAGATTCTAGGGTCTTATCCAAGAAGCGAGCCTGTCGAATAAGTCGGTTGTTTTTGTGGTCGCTTCAATGTTCACGCTATTTCCGGTGACTGTTTTTGATCAGCTAACTGGCAGATGAGTTTTTTGGTTTCACTGAACCGCTCGTGACTCCAATGTACAGGTCGAGCGGGGTCTAAAGGATGATGCGATGCGCCGCCTGTTCGTGGCTGGCAATTGGAAGATGAACACGACAATGGCCTCCGCACAGGCGCTTGCCAGTGAGGTCGCTGCTGAAGTCGCTCGCAGCCAGCCAAATGTTGATGTCGCGGTGTGCCCGCCTTTTCCATACCTCATCCCGGTCGGCATTTCCTTGGCGAACAGCCCGGTGATGCTGGGTGGTCAGAATGCTCACTATGAAAAACCCGGTGCTTTCACCGGCGAAACGTCTTTAGAGATGCTCGTCGATGTTGGTTGCCGGTTGGTTGTGATCGGCCACAGTGAACGGCGGCAGTTTTTTGGCGAGACCGACGAGTTGGTCAATAAGAAGATTCACGCGGCGTGGCAGCGTGGGCTAGACGTGATCTTCTGTATTGGCGAGGTCTTGCAGGACCGAGAAGCGAATCGAACCGAATCTGTCTTGAGTACTCAACTTCAGGGCGGTCTTGCCGGAGTCGAACCCGCTCAATTGGGCAAGCTCGTCATTGCCTACGAACCAGTTTGGGCGATTGGCACCGGCCTGACGGCTTCACCTGAACAGGCAGAAGCGACACATTTGTTCGTTAGAAATTGGCTGGCAACGAGATTTGATCGGGCGTCTGCCGACGCCATGCGAATTCAATATGGTGGTAGCGTGAAGGCTGATAACGCCAAGGAACTTCTTTCACAGCCCAACGTGGATGGCGCATTGGTCGGCGGTGCGAGCCTGAAAAGCGACCAGTTTCTCGGCATTATTCGGGCGGCGGCGGAATTATCTGCCGGATGAGTCGAATGAGATTCGTTTCAAACCAGCTCGGAATTCTCGCCGCGATCGTCGAGCGGTGAAAAGGGATGTTCAAGATGATGTATCTGGCTTACTCGTTGTTGACCCTGCACATGTTCGTCGGGATATTCCTGATTGGACTCATCCTGTTGCAACGTGGGCGGGGCGGCGGTTTGGCAGGATCTTTTGGCGGGATGGGTGGTCAGAGCGCATTCGGAACCAAAGCGGGAGACATTTTCACTAAGATCACGATAGCCGTCGCGATCTTCTGGATTGTTCTAGCGTGTGTTTGCATTCTAGTCGTGAATGCGGCGGCCAAAAACGGTGGTCGCGCGAAGTTCACAAAGGAAGACGGCGACAAGGCGGTCATCACTGCTCCAGCCGATGATAAAGCCGACGCAGTTGATACCAAGCAAGGTGAGCCTGTGAATGGCGAAAAGAAATTTGAGACTGGCGGCGAGACCAAGGGGGACGCCGATACGGCCAAAGATAGCGGGGTGGTGAAAGAAGGTAACGGTTCTGAAGCCAAGCCTCCGGTCAGCAAAGAAGCTCCTGTGGAACCTGTAAAACCAGTTGTCCCGGAAGCGAAAGAGGCCGTGCCTCCGAAAGCCGAGGGGCAGGACAATCCTGCCAAACCAGAATCGTCAGACGCAAAAAAGTCTGAATGATTGGTTGGGCGGGTCAGCCGCTCGCGGGCATATGCACCCATCGGAAGTCCCACGATTACAGCGTTGAATCTCGCTGGTTGGTTCATTGATGATGCAGACCTCAACGCGGAGTGACGCACAGTGCTATTGAGCATGACAGGGTTCGGAGAAGCTCGGGAACAAGCGGGTGACGTGGTCTGCCGAGTCGAACTCCGCAGCGTCAATAACCGCCACTTCAAGCTCTCGCTGCGCAGCCCCGATGGCTTTGCCCATTTGGAAAATGACATCGAACGTCTGCTGCGCGAGACCATTTCTCGAGGCAGCGTGTCATTGGCGATTCGCTTGGAGCGTTCCGCCAACACGAATTCTCCGCAGATCAACCAGACCGTATTGTCTGGCTATTGGAAACAGCTTCAGGCTGTATCCCAACTATTGGGGACAGAGACGCCATCGATCGGAGCGTTGCTCACATTGCCTGCTGTCATTGATGACGGCCGGTTTGATACGGAGACCGTTCAACAATTGTGGCCGATCGTCGAGCGAAACATACGCGAGTCCGCGATGCGAATGGGCGAGTTCCGCCAGCGCGAGGGAGTCGCGATGGCGACCGAGATGCATGTTCAATGCAAAGCGATCACGGCGCAGGTTGATCGGATCGCAGACTTCTCACCACAGGTTATTGTTGAATACCGCGAGAAGTTGCTTCAGCGTGTCAATGACTTGATGAAAGACCTCGACTCCCGCATGGGACCGTCGGATGTTCTGCGTGAAGTCGCACTGTTCGCTGATCGTTGCGACATCACGGAAGAGATCACTCGCCTGCGAAGCCACTTATCGCAGTTCTTGAAGTTACTCGACGACACCACGTCGCAGGGCCGCAAACTCGACTTCATGTGCCAAGAGTTGTTTCGCGAGGTGAATACGATTGGCTCGAAAGCCAATCATGTCGAGATTTCGCACGCGGCGGTGGAGGCCAAGGTTGCCGTCGAGCGGATGCGCGAGATCGTTCAAAACGTGGAGTGACCGACGGTGGCCGAGATGTTCGACCCGCCCAGCTCGTTTCAAGTCGTGGTCCTGTCCGGCCCCAGCGGGAGCGGCAAGACGACGGTGGTCGAGCGTCTGATTCGCGAGGCACCGGTCAAGCTGGTGAAGTGCGTCTCCGCGACAACGCGCCCTCCTCGAACTGGCGAAATCGAAGGAGACGCCTACTACTTCTTGTCGCCGGAAGACTTCGCGGCACGCCGAACGCGGAACGAGTTTCTGGAAACCGCCGAAGTGTTTGGTGCGGGCTACTGGTATGGAACGCTTCGATCAGAAATCGAGCGAGCGCGACATGCCGATGGCTGGGCATTCTTGGAAATTGATGTGCAAGGAGCGTTGCGGATGATGGAGATCTATCCCAACTCACTCACGATCTTTCTCGAACCTCCGTCACTCGCCGTCTGCGAACAGCGTTTGAGGTCGCGTGGCACAGACTCCGAAGCCACCATCGTAAAACGCCTGCGGCGAGTCCACGAAGAACTGCAACTCGCGGATCGTTATCGCCATCGCGTGGTCAATGACGAACTCGATCATGCGGTGGGAACCATCTGTCAAATTCTGTCCGACCAATTGAGAACATGAACGCGGCGGGGTCCGGCCTTGCTTGATGCCTGAACAGCCGCCACACTACGTAACCGAACTCGCCCCTCGACTGACGGCCTGTCTGTCAACCGGAGGGGCAATTGCCTTTTTTGAGAGGATGCCATGCTCGACGAACTGATGGAAGAAACGATCGTGAAGAAGTGCGGTGGACGGTTCAAACTGTCCACGCTGATTCAAAAACGGATGGTGGCGATCAACCGAGGTGCTCGTCCGCTGGTCGATATTCAGACCAAAAACCCGATGGAAGTGGTCGTCCAAGAGATCATGCAGGACAAGATTTACCTCGACTCCACCGGTGTGGTGATTACTCGCCCCGACAAGAACCGCGTCCGTCATTTCGACAGCGGTCCGTCCTTGGACGACATGTAAGTTTGTGTTGGCCGGCGCGTCGATGAATTCCGCGTCTGCGGTTCATTCTTGAGGGATGCCCGCTGTGAAGAATCGTGAAATTCTGCTGGGCGTGACAGGTGGCATCGCCGCTTACAAGGCGGCCGACTTGTGCAGTAAGCTGGTGCAGAGTGGAGCCGCCGTGACCGTCGTCATGACCGAGGCGGCTCGCCAGTTCATCGGCCCCACGACGTTTGAGGCTCTGACCGGGCGGCCCGTGTATCACGAGGCATTCCGCCCGGTCGAGCACTTTCGCGGCGAACACATCGGCTTGGCTCAGCGCGCCGATCTGATGGTCGTCGCCCCGGCAACCGCCAATTTTTTGGCAGAGGTCGCGGGAGGCTTCGCTCACGATTTGCTGTCGGCGCTCACGCTGACCATCACCTGCCCGCTGCTGTTCGCACCCGCGATGAATTGCGAGATGTGGGCCAAGCCGTCGGTCCAACGCAACGTGGCTCAGCTGCGGGCTGACGGAGTTCACTTCGTCGAACCGGGGACAGGCTGGTTGAGTTGCGGTCAGATTGGAGCTGGTCGCATGGCCGAGCCGGGCGAAATCATTGAGACCATCGCGCGGCTGGTCGATATCAAACCGAAAATGTCCGCCCCTTCTGCGTGATCGCTCTATGAAAGTCCTCATCACCGCCGGGCCAACCCGCGAGTATCTCGACGACGTGCGGTATCTCTCCAACGCCAGCAGCGGTCGAATGGGGTTCGCGCTAGCTGAGGCCGTGCTGGCTGCGGGACACCAGGTCGTGCTCGCGCTCGGTCCCGTCGCGCTGACGCCTCCGGCCGGATGCGAGGTTCACGCGGTGGAGACAACCGACGAGTTGCTCAGGACCTGCGGCAAGCTCTTTCCGCAATGCGATGGAGTGATCGCGACGGCCGCCGTGTGCGACTACCGCCCGAAGTCACGCTTCCAGGGGAAACTCGCCAAGAAAGGTGTGTCGCTGGAACTGGAACTCGTCGAGACCGCCGATGTCCTCGCCGACTTGGGCCGTCACAAGGGGAGCCGTTGGATTGTCGGTTTCGCGTTGGAATCGGATGAGTTCGCCCATGTGAACGCGCTGCGCAAGCTCAAGGAAAAGAACTGCGACGCGATCGTGCTGAACCGCCCCACCGCCATCGGCGCCGAGACGAACCGCATCGAGATCATCGACCCCGCCGGACAGAGCGTCGAAACGTTCGCGGGAACGAAACGCGAAGTCGCGGGACAGCTCTGGGGTTGGATCGAGCAGAACCTCGCTCGTTAGAACGAGTGGCATCACGGAGCTATCCGAAAAAACAAAGGCCTGTTTTCAGGGGGGCACGGCCTTGCGTGGCCGTGCTGGAGTGGTAGCGGCGTGACGGCCACGCAAGGCCGTGGCCGTGGCCGCCAAGGCAATATTTCTACACCGGTTGCGGCAAGTCCAGTTCTCGGACAGCCTCACAGAAAATGTCGCTGAAATCGTGAGACCATCGTTCGGAACTCTCACGAAGCTCCGCATGGAAGCCTGACTCGCTCGCCTACCGATTAGGACCGGCACAATCGGAACGGGATGTTGTCGATTCACCACGCGGCATGAGTTGTTTCCTCAACCTGCCTGAGAAACCGGTGCTAAGTTTCAGGCTGTGGCTAGACGTGGCAATGCGCTGACAAGGCAACGTCATTCTGGCCGGGAAACTTCTTGCAGGCGGAACTGCCGTTGCGAGCCATGAGCGAAGTCGAGGATCGGCTTCATCAGGGGCGTGGCGTGCGCGGAGACGGGCGAGTCATGTTCGACTACGCGCGACTACGAACCGATCTGTTGGCACTCGCGGTCTTGGCGGTGGCAGTCTTTCTGGGACTAAGCCTCGCCAGCTATGACCCGGCGGACCCTCCTGCGCTGAGCGTCTATCCCACGCGTGCTGTCGCCCAGAACTTGGGTGGCCAAGCGGGGGCGATGGCTGCCCACACGCTGATCGTGACGATGGGAGTCGGCGCGTACTTCTTGCTCGTGGCACTGATCGTGGCCGACATCCGTTTGTTCGCACGCGATCACGTTGGCGATGCGACGTGGCGGTTGGTTGGAGCCGCGTTGATGCTCGTGGCCGTTTGCGTGGCGGGACAGTGGTTCCTGCCGATCACTCTGGTCGGCCCTTTGACCGGCAACGGCGGTTACGTCGGCGCGTGGGGCGGCATCCTGTTGGACGACAGTCTGACTCGTATGGGGAGTGTCGTGCTGCTGACATCGGTGTTCGTGGCCGGACTACTAATCACGGGCGAGCATCATCTGATCAAAACCACGTGCTGTACCGCACTGCTGCCGATCACACTGTGGAGCCGTCTGGCATTTGGGCCGCGTTCACCCACGATTCCCGATCCACCACTGTCAGACACGGTGGAACCTCCGCCCTTGGAACCGGCCTTCGTGCCGGTTGTCCCTGTTTTGACGATGACAAAAGCACCACAGATCCCGGTGAAGAGTTGGTACTCGTCGCTGGTTGATATTCCGGCTCCCATTCTCGCAGGGACGACCGCATTAACGCCGAGTTTGGCGAGATCGAGCTTGGGCCGCTTGCATGAAGAGGCTGAGGAAGATGACGAGTCGGCTTCACTGCCAGCATTGATTTCTCAACCTGTGCTGCCATTGTCAGTATCTTCTGAAACCAAGCAACCGGCCGTCGAGGAACTGCCGCTGATGGTGGGACCGCTCGCGCAGAACGCGGCGACCGATCACGGCATGACCTTCACACTCGCGGCGAATCGCGCCCCGATTCGAGTCAACCCGCCAATGGGCATGTCGGCGGTGGTCCCTGTGGAATCGAAGCCGATCGCACCGCTTGCCGAGCGTCTGCCGTACCAATTTCCCGGCCACGAAATGTTGGAGGAGGCGGAAGCGTTTCCGTACGACCTGCTGGCGGCGAAGGCTCAGATCGCAGCAGCCACACTCGAACGGACGTTTCAAGAATTCGGGCTGAACATCAAGGTCGTCGAGATCGACACCGGGCCGGTCATCACGCAGTTCGAGTTGGAACTCGAAAAAGGGCTGCGGCTGTCCAAGGTCGTGGCGCTGGCCGATGACTTGGCGGTCGCGCTGCGCGTGCCGTCGGTGCGCGTGGTCTCGCCGATCCCCGGCAAGAACACGGTGGGAGTCGAAGTTCCCAACGAAGTGCGTGTGATGGTCCGTTTGAAGGAACTGCTTCAAACCTGTCAGGCCGATTTTGACACAAAGGCGATCCCGCTGTTCCTCGGCAAAGATGTAAGTGGCAAGCCGATGGTCATCGACATGACCAAGATGCCGCACCTGTTGATCGCCGGCCGCACGGGGACGGGTAAGAGCGTGTGCCTCAACACGCTGATCCTGTCGATCCTGCTGAGCCGCAGTCCAGACCAAGTGAAGATGCTGATGATCGATCCGAAGATGGTCGAACTGTCGCCGTACAGCCGCATCCCGCACCTGATGCACCCGGTTATCACCGACATGAAAAAGGCCGAGGCCGTGCTGGGCTGGGCCGTGGACAAAATGGAAGAGCGTTACGCGCTGCTGGCCCGTTGCGGCGTCAGGCATTTGGACAGCTACAACAAGCTCGGTAAGGACAAGGTGCTGCGGAAGCTCGACATCGATGCGGACTCCGATGAAGCCGATCTCATCCCCGCGACGATGCCGTACATCGTCATCGTCGCGGATGAAATGGCCGACATGATGATGACCTCAGGCAAGGACGTGGAAGGTCACATCATTCGCCTCGCGCAGAAGTCGCGTGCGGTGGGGATCCATCTCGTGCTGGCGACTCAGAAGCCGACGGTCGATGTCATCACGGGACTCATCAAGTCGAACCTCCCCGCTCGAATCTCGTTCCAAGTTGCCAGCCGCATGGACAGCCGCGTTGTTCTCGATGAGATGGGAGCCGACAAGTTGCTCGGCAACGGCGACCTGCTCTACATGGCTCCCGGCACGAGTTCGCTCCGTCGTGCCCAAGGGACGTTCGTCAGTGACGAAGAAGTGAACCGCGTCATCGAATTCTTCGGCGACCAGCAGCCCGAGTACGACGAAGAACTGATGAATCTCCAAGTCGCCACGACCAAGGGAGCCAAGGGTTCGACCGAGCCGCGAGATCGAGACGACTTGTACGACCAGGCTGTTGAGATCGTGATCCGCGAAGGTCGCGGCAGTGTCTCGCTGTTGCAACGCGCGCTCGGCGTCGGCTATGGACGCGGCGCACGCATGATCGACTGGATGGCCGAAGACGGCGTCGTCGGGACCTTCAACGGTAGCCAAGCGCGCGAAGTCGTCATGAGCATGGACGAGTGGGAAGACTCCCGCGAAACGGCTGGCGCGCGCGGGTAGTGCGCCAGGCTTCCATGAGTGAAGTCGCTCCTTGGTGGTAGCCCTGTGGCTCCGCGGCAGGAAGCGTGAACGCACGAGCGACGTTTGCCGTTGATCCGAGACGGATCAACAGATTGAGGTCCCTTGTTGATCTCGCCTCCTGTCGCGGAGCGACAGGGCTACCTTCTCAGGAACGATTGACCCGCAGCGTTTTCGTTGAGGAGACGCCAATTATCGGGCGCACCTAGATTCCATCCACCATTGCATTGGTGTTGTGGCATGTGGCGGGACTCGGAATACTCTCGGCTCAACAAGTTCTGTCCACGGAGACGGCCATGACGCGCGAGTGGTACTTTCAGGTGATGGGGCAGGAATTGGGACCGCTCTCGGGCGGGGAACTCAAGGCGAAAGTCGCGAATGGGCAGGTTCAGCCCGACACCCTGATTCGCAAAGGCGTGGACGGGAAGTGGCTGTTCGCAACCAAGGTGAAGGGACTGTTTGCCGTTCCCGAAGAACGGCCACCGCCACCTCCCGCGCCGACTCTTCCCGCCAAACCAAAGTCTTCGGCCACGATGTCGGTCGTCGGTGTTACGGCCGGTCGCGACAAGCCGGGGTCGAGCGCCGAGATGAAGACTCATCAAGGCACTTCCGCTCCGCCAGCTCACACCAGAACGATGCTGCTCGTACAAGACGACGACAACGATGGCGACGTTCCCTCGAAGCCGCCGTCGGTCGAGTTCTACGACTTCGTCGGCTTTCGCGAGACCATCTCCCCCGTGTTGTATGACGCCGTGAAGCGATTCGTCACCGACCGCGGCATCACGATGAGCCAAGTCAATCGGCGGGCCTTGGCCGAGTTCATCGCGCGACCGGAACTGGCGAGCGACCTGTTGATCACGGCCGTGGCAGCGATCCCGCAACCGGTGAACGCGAAGTCGAATCGTGACGGCAGCCGACCGCCATCTGAACGCGAGCAACAAGAACTCGCGACCTTTCGCTTCACGCTGTTCAACAGCAGTTCCGCGTCCATGCACGTCGTGGAAGCGGTCTTTTTGCCCGAGACGATCGAGGAACGGACGTATGACACTCTCGGCGAGACGAAACCGTCGCCGCTCGATCACACCGGGCATGTCCCCGCGCTGCTCAGCCCCCTCGCGCCCGGCAAGGCGATCCGAATGCCGCTCGATGTGACAATTGCATCGCAGGCAATCCACGATCTGTTCGTCTGGTTTCACGCGGCGACAAAACCGAGCCTCACCAAAATTCGGGGCCAACTGCTGGTCGGTCACGGCGGCGAGTTGGCGATGAGTGGGTACTTCACAATCATCGTTCATGGCGACAGTCCCACTGCACCGAGCTAATCCAAGCCGCCGAAGTTCGCAAACCCTCAGGTTGGGCGAAGCGTGGGCAACAACGTTGGCGAGTCACTCCGTGTCTCGAACTTCCAGTCGCGGAGTGACTGGTCTACTTTCAGATCGCCAAAGCCTTAGCAGGAATGATGAAAATGGCGATGGCCCTGCCGCTGTTGGATCGAGCCGCAGTGAACTCTCGACGCACTCTTCAGAACGGTTGTCATGCCTGCGTTTTTGAACCGGCCCTCATCGCCAGCACCCTCGACACGTTGCATCGAACTGCGGGGCGTGCGGGTCCATAACCTCCAAGCAGTCGATCTCGACATTCCGCTCGGACAGCTTGTCGTGTTGTCGGGGGTGAGCGGTTCGGGGAAGAGCAGCCTCGCATTTGACACGCTCTTCGCCGAAGGGCAGCGGCGGTACATCGAAAGTTTTTCAGCCACCGCGCGGCAGTATCTCGAACGGATCGAGCGACCGAATGCCGATCGCATCGCACACGTCCCGCCGGCCATCGCTATTCGCAGCGACGTGCGACGTGCGCGGTCGTCCTCGCAGACAACAGTCGCCGCGCTGACCGAGATCGACGAAGGTCTGCGTCGCCTCTTCGCACGCGTGGGACGAATCGTCTGTCCGGCGTGCAACCTCGAAGTCCGATCGCACTCGGCCGAGGATGTCGTTCGCGCCGCCAGTGATCTCGCCGACGGCACTCGCTTCCAACTCTGCTTTCCTGCCGATGAGGAATCGGCCGAAGAGCGATCCACGTGGCAGGCACGCGGCTTCACCCGCGCGATTCAGGGCGAACGGTCGCTGACGGTCGAGGAGTTGTGCATGACACCGCCCTCACCCAGACGATCCTCCACGGATAGTCTGGGTGAGGGCGGTGTCAGCTCCCGGGCTCGGCTTGAGAAGAGTCCGGGGGCTGACGTCACCCGGCTCACCCAGAATGATTTCGGCGAGGTTGCTGGAATTCGTCACGGAACGGATGGCAACGCAGATCACGACGAAGTCTGGCTGGTCGCCGATCGACTCGTCGCGGGCAAGGTCACGCTCGAACGACTGACTGAAAGTGCCGAGACCGCGTTTCGCGAAGGGGCCGGTCGCTGCGTGTTGCTCGTTGCACGAGAGGAATCCACCGGCGCCCCGCTTGCGGCGACGGTCGTCGTGGCCGAATCGCGTGTGATTGATGGGCGTGCTTGGTCCGTGCAGCGCTTCAGTCGTCGCTGGGACTGCGGTGGATGCCAACGTGAGTTCCTGCCGCCCGATTCGCGTTTGTTCCTGGTCGATGGAGCGGGCGGATGCGAGGCGTGTCGTGAGCGAGACGCTTCGTCGGAGCGATGTTCAACCTGTCTCGATTCACGTTTGCGAAGCGAAGCTTTGGCCGTGCGTGTGGCCGGGAGCAACATCGCCGACATACTCGCTTTGACCGCTCACGCTGCCGCCACGCGATTGGAGTGGATCGGGACTCAACTCGATGAGAGTGAGCGATCGCGGACGGTGTTGATTCGCGCCGACATCGCCGAGCGACTGCGACTCGTTTGCGATCTGGGACTCGATCATTTAACGCTGAACCGCAGTGCGGCAACGCTCTCGGGCGGAGTGACTCGCCGCCTGTTGCTCGCCGCCGCACTCGGGTCGCGCGTGACGGGAACGCTCTGCGTCATTGATGAACCGTCGGCCGGACTCCACCCCGACGAGTTGCCGCTGGTGATCCGCGCGCTCCGCCAATTGCAGTCGCTGCGCAACAGCGTGATCGTCGTCGATCACGCTCCCGAGATCGTGCTGGCGGCGGACCAAGTGATCGACCTCGGGCCGGGAGCCGGTCCAGCGGGAGGCTCGGTTATGTTCGCCGGGACGCCGTCGGAGTTGTCGCTGATCGAAGCCTCCGCCACGGGCCGCGTCTTGCGCGAGCGAACGATGTTCAAGTCCGGAGCAGGAATCACTGTCGTGACCGACGCTGACAGCGTCGGATCGGATGCTGGCAGCATCCGCCAGAAGGGAACACGCAAACCGGCCGATTGGCTGACGCTCACCAACGTCCGACATCGCCACTGGAGTGAAGACTCCCGCGTCGCCTCGGCCTTGAACGGTCAAACTCTGCGAGCCCCGTTGAACGTGCTGTGCGTTGTCACGGGACTCGGCGGCAGCGGAAAGACATCGTTGATTGTGGAGACGCTCGTCCCCGCCCTGTGTCGGCGACTCGGCCAATCGTGCGCAGTGGCGATCCCCGGTGAATGCGATTCGCTCACCGGCGGCGACATGTTGGTCGAGGCTGCACTCGTCGATCAGTCGCCCCTCACGCGGTCCTCGCGTAGCAACGCGGCGACGTGGATCGACGTGTTCGATGAGATTCGCGAGGTCTTCGCGCTGACGGGCGAAGCCAAGCAGCGCGGCTTCGCCCCGCAGCACTTCAGTTTCAATGCAGCTCAAGGCGGACGCTGCCGAGCCTGTCGCGGCACGGGCACGCTCCGTCATGACATGCAGTTCCTGGCCGACGTTTCGCTGACGTGCCCCGAGTGTGCAGGAACGCGCTACCGGCGCGAGATTCTCGAAGTGAAATATCGCGGCCGGACAATCGCAGACGTGCTGGCGATGAGTGCCGCCGAAGCCGCGACCTTCTTTCGCAATCATCCCAAGCTGCAGGGACGACTCCACCTGCTGAAGCAAATGGGGCTGGAGTATGTCGTCCTCGGCCAGCCAACCGACACACTATCCGGTGGTGAAGCACAACGCTTGAAACTCGCCTCGCGCCTGACAACCTCACGCGGCCCGACGCTCATCGTCTGCGATGAACCGACCGTCGGCCTCCACCCCGCCGATGTCTCACGCCTGCTCGCCTGCTTCCACGAACTCTTGGCCATCGGTCACTCCATCGTCGTCATCGACAACTCGCCGGAATTACGACAAGCCGCCGACCATGTGATCGATCTCTCGAAGTCCGGCTTACAAAACGACACCTCGAGCGGTCTTCGATGAGACGTTTCTGGCGTAAACCCAACGGCACTCACTTTGAGCGGCACGGCGCTAGCCGCCGGTGATTTCCTGCATGACTGGCGGCTGACGCCCCATGGCACTCACTCTAGGTAGCGGAACGGCGCGAGCCGTCCGGTGAAATGCCGAACAACTCAACGAAATGCAGACAAACTCAACGAAACCGGACGGCTTGCGCCTTTCCGCCGTTTCTCAGACAAGCCGGGGTGTTTAGATACGGTGGCCCTGGTTTTAAGTCTTGAACTTACCCACATTCTTACAAGGTTTTCCGGTGTCTGTTCGCGGTAGTTGTTGCGTCTGACTCGTTAGGGGGCTTGGGGTTGCGTGTGTTGAGTGGGTTCTTGTCGTAGTGAGGCATGTCGGTTGCATAGCAGGTTGGGACGGT
>CAMAYU010000067.1 GCA_945862235.1 Schlesneria paludicola DSM 18645 | reverse complement strand
CTGACGCCGCCCGGCTCACCACTTCTGTCGGAAACGTCAAAGCGATGAACCGCCGGGCTGCCATCCAATGCAGCACCCGCAATGAGTTCTTTCGGACGATTCCCGATCCCGCACCCTGTCCACTCGACGCCGTTATCGGAAGCCAGCCCCGTCATTGAGTCTTGATGATCCGCCGGTAATCAATAAAGGCCCGGAAGTCATACCCTCCAACACCAGCATTCGCACCCTTCTCAATTTTTGACCGGTCCACCACGAAGAACCCGCGATGCTCCGGCTTCCCGCTTATGACTGGCCTCGTGATTGAAAATGTCCCAATGCCGTATACGAGTTCGCACCCAGCATTGGGACAAGTGTGGTAATCGTCAATTCAGTGTCTTTCGGAACAAGATCAAGTCTTTCCACCTGATCCCGTTGGGAGTCCCCGTCTGGTTGGTGTTGGCTTTGAAGCTGAACGAATTGCTGCTGACCGGGTTGGCGGTCAAGACCTTCATTTGTTCGACGGCACCAGTACGATCTACAACGAAGTAGCCTCGATGCGTTGGGGTATCGTCGAGACGCCCGCCGATCCGGGTCGCGGTCGTGGACACACCCGCAACCAACCCCTCCACCTGAGCCGCTTCGTAGTATTGCACCGTCACAAATACCCCGAACGAATTGCTGCGCGTCGTGACATTGTTCAGCAGCTTGGATAGCAAGCGATAACGAGCTGCGGGATGCAAGTGTGTCTTGGTTGCATCCGCTTCGTCAGCGACCAACTTCTGATGCTCTGAACTCGTACCGACCTCGAAAAGTCGTCTGAACTCATTCGGGTTCCCGCCACTCGATCCATCGAACGGCAAGGAACGCAGAATGGTGTTTTCCAGAGGGGCATCATCGTCCGAACCGGCCCAGGAAATTTCCGAGACGTCATCCATAGTCCCGTTGGAATCATCGTCCACCCCTGCCTTACCCGGCTTGTCGTCTGCGCCATAACCCAATGCCATTGGCCCCACTGAATCAAAGCCCCGGAACGGTCGTGAGTTCCCGGTCCCTGGAACATACAGATTCGTCACCGGATCGACAGCGAAGTTTCCCGTCGATCGCGAGTCGCGCGCCTTCAAGAACTGAACCCACCAAAGGCGTGTTGCTTCATCCAATCCGGTGAGGTTCGTTGTGCCACCGTTGATGAGCAAGTCGTCATCCAGCAGGGCGGCCAACGCTTGTGGATGCCGAATCATGTTCAGGTTCAATTGCCCGTGCGTGCGGGGCCATCCGTATCCAATCGGCAAGTTATATGGCTCGGCCAGCATTGTCGGCACCGGTGTGGTCAACGCCGATTGCGTGCGGATCGTCGCGTATTGGTGGCTCCGATTGGGGACTTCGAGGAACTCCAGCAGGCGATACCAGCGATTACTGGCTCCGGTCTGATCTGGGTTGCTTGGGTTGAGGAATCGCGCCGCAGCGACGACCGGGATGTATGTGGCATTGTTCGTTGAATCATAAATCGGATCGGTACTAGCGCTGGCATCCAAGTCTGCGGTTCGATCTGCGAATTCACGGTCACCCAATCGCCCATCTGTCAGGCGTTCGGGTCCATACAGTGGGATCTGAAACAGGTCCGCCAGCGACGCAAAGTCACGATCGTTGTGATGTTGCCAGAGTGTGGCGGTGGAATCGCCATTAGCCGTCTTGAACGTGTTCCGCCTTGGCGCAGCGGCTGTCGCGTCGGTCTCGGATTTTCTGCTGAGTGGTGTGCGACGTTCTTGGCTAACCACGAGGGCCAATTGTGCCGTTACGTCCGTTGCCATGGCGGGCGAATCGGGCGGAGTCACAGTTACGACGTTCTGGCTTTTTGTCTGATCGACCGCCTGAAAGATTCCATTCGACGCGCGGCGTTCCAAGACCAATCGAAACATTGTCGTTCCAGCGTCCAATGACGCGGCAAACGCACCGCTGGTCGTCGGTGAGGTTTCGAGAACGAAGGCGTTCGTGGGATATCCGGCCGCATCCCAAACCAGGTCCAGATCGCATTTGGGAGTGGGGAACTGTGCCTGAGCCGTGGTGTCCGTCGGAACGACGCGACCACCAGCAATATCGGCTGTTCCGTCGCGGGGAACGATTCGCTCATAACTGCTGCCATTGGGCGGAGCGTCAGTATCCGACCGGAAGTCGCTCGTGCGATGCCCGCCGGTGCAGGTATCCGTGCCGTCCTGCGAGCCGACCGTGAACAACGCCCCCGGTGGCAGCGTGAGGTCCGTCTTAAGCGTGCTGTAATTGTTGTACAAACCGGACAGGAAGTGAACACGACTCTTCGCCGCGTTCGCACCGTTCTGCAAGGTCACGCGCCAAATTGACGTGTTGGCGTCAACGGCAGCGGTGGTGGCGAGCGCCACGTTCATCGGTGTGACGTTTTGCAGCTCGAAGAAGACGTACCGCCGACCGTTTGCGGCATCGGTGGCGGCATCATCGAAGATCGTCATTTCACTGTTTGAGGTCGATGTCGCACATCGATTGACGCGAATGGCCAGCGCTTCGCTGAATGCCAGAAGCTGTCGCTCGACGCCGTAAACAACGGTGTCATCGCTACCTGGCCAGCCCGCCTCAGAGGCATTGTCAACGCTACCGTCATTGTTGTCATCGGTCCCGGCGACACCGGGTTGTCCGTCTGTACCAGAGTAGTCGTTGTTCCAGCCACTGCCGCCTGTCGTGAGATCGGGATCGAAGGAGAAGGCCGTAATTATGTCATCGGTATCGAGTTCATCGACGAGGTTGACGGCGAACTGCGCCATCTCGCGAGCCTTCGCAACTGCGGGAGCCGCTGGGGAGCGATAGTCAGTATCGACACCCTGACAAAGGGTGTACAGCAGCGTGTAGATATCCCGAGCCATCAATTGGCGTTCGTTGTGCGCCGTCACATTAGCTGCCGCAGTCATCACACCGGTCGTATCGTGATTTGCCAGCGCGCGGAATTGCAACTGACCGCCGCCGTTGTTTGTTAGCAGTTGATTCACGTTCAATCTCATCTGCCAGTTACTGACACCGGCCGTTCCCTGCTGACGCAGGAGCGAGAACAGTTCGGCACGGTACGGGTTGCCCGTTCCGGCGACGAGAGTCGGCGGAAACTGTGTATCTGTGGTTTCCCACGAACGCAGGCCACCGACCACCGACGTGCCGTAGCCGTACTCGCGCCGGTCGCTGCTGACTGTTGTCAGTCGTTTGCGAATGTCGGCCGCATCTTTGCTGGCAACGAGATTGGCTGGCATCAAATCCGCCAGTCGAGACTGTGCATCGGACAGTCGCCCGTCCGATTCGCTCCCTTGTAGGAATGGCATCTCTTCCGGACCAAACACGGTGTCGTTGTCGCGGGCATTGCTCAGGGACGAGTACCCCGAATAGTTGGGAGACATCAGCGTCGGATCGATGATCGCTTCGGCAGGATCGTCGAGCAGCGAGTCAGCACTAGAACCCCGCATGACCTTGTCGTGGTACGACGTGGCTCCCTGATTCTCTCCCCAGCGTACGGTCCCAAACGAGTGGTAGCCCGAATACGACGGCCAAAGGTTCGCTCCATTGCGATAGAGTTCGGGTGCCTTGCCATACTGAATCGCAGTGTCGTCCGACCCCGTCCAGCCTTCTTCCGTGAAATCATCGACCACGCCGTTTCCATCATCATCGACTGACGCTTGGCCAGGTTGCCCATCCGGTCCGTAGGCATACCGCTTGTATTGCTGTCCCGAACCGCGAAAGTCGAGCGGATGAACCCAGCGCGTGGTGGTGACTGCTTCTCCTTCGTTGAAGTTGCCGTTGTCGTCGGGACTGGGGTAGCTCCCGACAGGCGGCCAGTTGACCGGACTGCCGACCTTCCACGTCAATGACAGGCCCGCCTTCGGCAGATCGAAGAGATTGCGGGTCGTGAGGAACTTCCGCAGATTGCTAGGCGCGACGCCTGAAGTGGGGAATGGATCCGGGGAGAGTACGGGGTTGTTGGAAGTATCGAAGCCCACGACGGGTACACCGTCGTAACGCGATTGCAATACCTCGCCATTGCGCCCCGAGAACACGTCTGTGATAGCGTCCTGGAGTGGTGAAGTGGAAGTTGCCAACCCAAGATGGAACTGAGCACGACCGATGTTCAGCAGCAACCATTCCAGATTCGCCAGTTCGCTGACCGAACGTCCCGGCTGTGTTGGCGATGATGTGGTAATGGTCGAATCGAACAGCTTCAAGAAGTAGGCGAGTTGCTGTCCCGCTTCGCTGTTGGCGATGAGCGAATCCAGCGGATCGGCGGTCAGTGCCCGTTGGATGTTGATCTCGTAAGTACTCAGCCCCTGATTCGATTTCGACAAGCTGTCCGCCACATAGGTCGCTAGCCCCGTCTTGCGATAACCGAGTTGATTCGTTGACGACAGAGTACTGAGGTTGAGATTGCCCGACAGATTGCCGGTGGCGTTCACATTGAGCAGCCCGTTCAGATCGCGAATGCTGATCGCAAACAGCGGCACGACTAGCTTGCCGTCGCCGCGACGGATCGGCGGATATCCCAGGTCCATCAAGATGGCGTCGAGGATGCCGTCGCCATCAGTATCGACATCGAGATCGATGTCCAACGGATTGGTCCCCGCCCCGCTCCACAAACCGAGAGTGCCATTGGAAGCCGAACCATCGGGGTTCTGCGGCGCGAATGACCCCGATGAAGACGTAAACGGTCGTCTCAAGCCGAGCGACTGATACTCGGTCGCGTTCACGTATCGCCGAACCGGCGTTCCTCCCGAAAGCGTGATTGCACTTCCGGCGGAGTCCACGCAGATGTGACCGGGATGGGGACGGAATACTTTCGCGGTTGTCGCCGGATTCGGTCCAGTTCCGTCACTCGAATACCAGTCAGAAATGAACTGAGCTGGATCGCCTGGCATGGTGCCTGCCATTCGCAAAAATTGAGGTCGAAAGTACGAAGGCACTATGATTCGTCGTCTTCTACCGCTTCCGTCAACATCGCTGCCGGATGCGTCAACGGCGACCCCGTCATACGAAATGAACAAATTGTTGATGTCGGGCGATGTGTAGTTCACGTCCGGATCGGGAAGATTGGTGGCTGGATTTCGCGCGCCACTCAAATAGATCGAATTCGAGCCCCATTTCGTTCCGCCGTTGGCAACGGGAGAATCGACTAGAAAAAGAAGATTCGGGTTTGCATTCGCGCCACTGTCTTGCGTGCCATCAAAGTTCATATCGACGACTGGCAGGCCGGGCGAACCGGATGGGGCAGACTCGGATGCCAGATTCACCCCTTCGCCATTGAAAGGGACCCGGTCCCGGCCGTACATGTTGGCCATCAGCGAGTTCCGACCGCCCCACAGAATGCTTTGCGTGTACGCATCGTCGGGGCCGATGATTACCTGCTGGAGCGCGAAGTCGAACAAGGCATCCGGTTCGAGAGATGGTGCCTTCGTAGTTTTGGCCTCTTGCGCGAACGAGAGCGCATTGGCGCGCTCCTGCACGGCCAGCGTATAGAACGCGAAGCCTAGGAAGGCGAGCATTCCCATCAGGGCAACGACGATCAACAGCGTCGAACCGCGAGAATGTGACGCCGACTGACGGCGCAGGGGGGAGCGAAATCGGTTTCGTGTCTTCATGGCGGACCCTTTGCTTTTCGAGACTTGCCACGGCCCAAGCGGCATCCGATGTGATGACTTTTCAATTCAATGACGTGTAACAACTGTCCTGCTGGATTCGCATTTCCGGTCCCCTCGCCCCGGCTTTGCGGGGAGAGGGCTAGGGTGAGGGGTCTTCTGTGCCGGACTCGCCCTTCACCCCAGCCCTCGGACATCAGGATGAGGCGACGGAACAAGGAGGCCGAACGTGCTTTGTCGTGTCACTTCAACTAGGCAAAAGCGTTCCCAAGAACAACAGCGAGACTTGCCCGACCTAGAGGGAATCCCCTCACCCTAACCCTCTCCCCGCAAAGCCGGGGCGAGGGGACAAGAAAAGACTCGACGTTATTCTTGAACAGTTCGCAATCACTATTCCTCGGGAGCTTCATTCGTGACCGGAGTTCGCTTTACGCGATCGACCAGCGATTGAATGATTGTCACCTGACGAACCTGGCTGCTGGAGATGTCGCGATAGTTGATCGTGATTTGAATGGCCGACAGGGCGAACGGTCGGTCGGGCGTGAGCTTGGTATCCACGGGCATGAACGGCGGTTCGTTGTCATACAACCCACCACCCACAGAGGCATTGGGGTGCCATGTATCGAAACGGTAGTGACCGTTCGGCGCGTATGTCGTATTCAGTCGTCCACCCACGACCGTGCCACTGACGGACACCGCTCCGACCGACTGACTGAACGGTCCCGGCGGTGACGTTTGGTTTTCACCGACATCGACAAACAGGCTGTTCACCGGATCCCAGACCTTCACGTCAAACGACAGCACGTTGGACATGAGAATGTCTTCGCCGCGCCGGTACGTCTCACCCGAGTATTCGTTCACGAGCCCCGTGGAATAGTTGAAGTTCAGATTGGTTCGATTCATCGGATTGCCGGCTGCTGGAATGTAGCCCGGATAACCAAATGCCGAGTTCGAACACTCTCGCTGATTGAATCGTCGGAACGTGACATTGCCACTGGCACTTGAGCTAGAGCCGTCCTGCGGAAGCCCGGTGGTTGTGCTGTGTCCAAATCGCAGAAACGGGATTCCCAGACTGACAGGGAACGAGGTCGGCGACGTAGCGGTGGTGTCATTCAAGAGTCGCAAAGGAGCCTGACTGCTGTTGCTCAGCGACTCCGCCGCGCTGTGGAACCGCACTCCCGGAGCCTGGGTTCCGGTGGAGGAAACCTTGCCCGTGAAGTAGTACGCGGAGTAATCGAAGTCCCGCCAGAACGTGGAACTTCCAGATGTCGGATAGTTCTCGTTCGAACCGCTCCACAAAATCGGTGCGCCGGTCGTCCATGACGGTTGTGCATCCGCCCCGCTGGCAGGCTCCCGGATCAACAAGACCCGCCGGTAGAGCACGCCGCTTCGCAGGAAGTAACAGACCTCGGCCGCACTCGAGACCGACATGTCATTGCCAAACAGACCATCGTCAAATTCTGGCTCGGACTCCGACAGATACACTTCACCCAATCCTGGCGGTGACGTGGGCGATGTGTTCAAGGTATTTGAAGTCAAGGTAATCGTTGTATTGCCACTCGTCCCAGTACTGCTGATGGATTGAATTGTGTAGCGACCGTCGTTTCCCCCGCTGGCTGCGATCCAAATGTGCGAACCCGCTACGAGCAAAGGGCCATAGTCCAACGTCGCGGTGTTCAGGATGCGAATACTGCTGCTCGACGGAACCGCTGAGATTGCCACACCGCTCAAGGGCTGCGCGCGGCCCACGAAGGGTGAGCCATCCTTGCTTTGCAACTTAATGTTGACCGATGCCGTGAACTGCAAGACATCATCCGTGTCGTCAAAGGGGTCGTTCTCGTCGATCTCAAAATAACCCGCCCGGCGCGACAGGCTGTGTCCAAGTTGTCGCGTGTCCTCGTTGGCCCGGAACGGAAAGACGTCGCGAAACGTTCGCAGTTCCAGATCGCCACGCAGAGTGGTCGTGATCATGCGCGCCTTCTGGTCATTCTCGGCGATGCCGCGTTGTTGCGAGAGCGATCCCGTGGCCATCTGAAAGATCTGTGCGAACATGCTCATCATCAGCAGCACGATCGCCACCGAGACCAGCATCTCGACCAGCGTAAAGCCAGCGACGCGGCTGGCACGCACGACGGCGGATACGGGCGATGACTTTGACACGATGACTCTCCGCATTGCGGCCCGCAGATGGAAACGAACGAATCCCAAACTCATTGCTGACCGGTCCGACTACCGAGCGAATAAACCTCGACGATGCCCCGCATGAAGATTCCCGAGATGCCGGTCACCGTTGCTGCCGTTGTTGGCGGATACCGCAGGTCTTGATCGAGCAACAACACGGTTTGCGTGTTTGTCGTGACGTTCGACGACACGTCCTTCAGGTCGAGAATCCGATACCACTTCAACTGGCTCGGTTCGAGCATATAGCCGCCCTTCTTGAGATAGGGCTTTGAGCCAGCAGTGAACGTCACGATCACCGTTCGGTTGTCGTCTGATCCTGGAAAGCCGTCCTCGCCGGGATCTGGATTCGTATTCGTCGGTGAATTTGTCCAGTCAGTTGTCGAGTTGTTGTCGTCATCGACACCACTTACTCCCGGCGCGCCATCGAAGCCGGTCCTACTCCCTGTCAGGCTTCCGGCAGCATTGAGGCTCACCGGAAACGTCAGTGTGTAAGCGGTCTCATCTGCCGCGCGGAAGGACCGGTTGTAAAACACGGCGAGATCCAGCTCCGCCGCCCAATTCTGATCGTCATCCGACCCCGAATAGTGAAGCTCTCCGTTATCGTCCGTACCGTTCACGCCATCATCATCTGTACTCGCAACTCCCGGTTGGCCGTCGGCCCCCGAGACCGGCCCGACGGGAATCCAGCGTTTGCGAACAGTCATCATCCACGTGTAGCGACGATCCTGAGCCTCGATCCGAACACGCGTGGGTGTGAACCCGGCTGGCAGCAAAGGCCCCGTCGTCAACGATGTCCCCGCTCCGTTGACGTTCCACCACGACAGTTTCTGTCCCGTGATCTGACTCTGATACAGCGGCTGAATCACCGCGAACTGGCCAGTGGCATTGAACATGACCATCCGGTGCAGTGCGTTCAGCGGAAACTGACCATTGCGTACATTCAAACCGGTAGTCGGATTCGCGACCGTAATTGTCGGAGGGGATGCGCCCAAGTTGGTGGCAGTCACCGCCTCTTCGCGGACGAGCGTCCATGTGTCGGGCAATGTCGCCAACTGATCCGCTTGAGCAATGCTCACCGTTCCGCCGGATGTCCGAGTCACACCACCGAGGGTCGTTGGCAGGCCGATTTGGTATCCGATGGGATCGACCACCGCATAACCACCGAGACCATAAATCTGCGAGTTGCTCAGCAGACCCAAGTTCGATTCGACGGCCGCTTCCGCGTTGTTGCGAAGAAAAACAGAGTGCGTTAGTTGAGTCGCCTGCGCGGTTCGAATGACGGAAATTGGAAACAGCGTCGCCAGCGATACCACGCCGACACTCATGATGAGCATCGACACGAGTACCTCGCTGAGCGTCACACCTGTCGGAACGACAGCGCACTGAGTCTTGGCTGATGGGATTGAGTTCTGAGTGCGTTTCATTTGTTGGCCACCTCACCCGTTTCTGCAAATAGGAACGGGTCATCAGCAATTTTCTGCCGGTCGAAATTTGTTGACGTGTATGACGTATATGGAGGGTTGGGAAGTGGCAACGTCGCGACATTTGTGACGTTTACATGATGAACGGCGGCGTTGCCGGTGCGTGATGTCAGCGTGACGAGAATGCGATCTCGGGCAACAACGGGCGTTGCGATTGTCGGATCGTCTGCGGGAACGAGCGGCAACAGCGCCGAGAAATAGTACGACGAATTCCTGCCATTTGTGCCCGGGTTATTGGGGGTCGATGGCCCATTCCATTTCACAACATCGCCCGCATCGGCGAAGTGAAGATGAATCATCCCAAGACTGGCGCAGTCGCCAACCACCGTTCCACGGGGGGTGAACAGAATGTCCATCTGTGTTGGGTACGATAAAGTAGGGCCACTGGGACGCCACGCGACTGGAACCTGCGAGCCATCAAGGTCGATCACCACGCCGCTCGGAAATTGCACCGGCTGCGAATCTCCCAAGATTCCCGGAGCCAACTCCAACGCGAAGTTGACTTGTGCCGTCGTATTGGCCAGATCGCGATTGGGGCGATTGAGGCCGAGTTGTTCGTACGTTGAATGGATGTTGGCCACCGTGTACCAGGTTCCCGTGTCGCGCGGAATCTGAATGCGCGAGCCGATGCGCAGGAAGCCTCGGCGCTTCAAGCTTTGCCATCGTGTCCCGTTCCCCACTACCGTATAGCCGGTCGCATCTCCAGTCCCTGTGGGCGCAGCAGCCGGATTGAACGTGAGCGTTCCGGTGTCCCGCTCCGGCGAACCGATGTACTGCACGGCACTGACCGCGTGTTTGTCATTCGGGTCGAGTAGCAGTCGCAGACCGCGAATTTCCTTGGCGTAGATCGCCCGGTCCCGCGCACCGCCGATCAACGATTGCATCTGACGCGCCCCGGCCCGCATCCGATCCGCATTCGTCGAGAAGTTGACCGACACCACGGTGACCGTCGTGATAATCAGGACAATCAGGATCACGACCAACAATTCGATGAGCGTGAAGGCCTGTCGATGAAGACGGTTCGCCCGGAGGCGAGATGCCTGTCGGAAGCGTCGCATGATTACTTGCCTCCGGTTCGTCGGTTGAGATTGGTGATGTTGTCCATCAAGTAGCGCATCGTTGAGGTGTAGTAATTCTTTGGTGCGGGCTCCGACGGCAATGGTGCCGCAAGGTGACCGAAGTTTGCGGTGTCTGTCGGTTCATACAACCCCAGCAACTTGTCCGGACCCGCTGAAACAATCAACGGAGTGTGGAAGGTGTAGAAATCGTGCAAGTAGTCCGTCGATCCCGATACTGGAGCAATGAATCGATTGCGTCGGTCGGTGAGGACTGCGGCTGAAACAAGGGAGTCATTGAACCACGTGGTCAGGCGAAACGTCGGATCATCCGGATCGGTATTCAACGGCTCCGGATCATCGGACTCGGGCCAACCCTTCTCGCCCGGATCGTCTATCCCGTAGGCATTATCGTCATCAACACCGACAACACCCGGCTTAACATCCGCGCCCACAGCGTAGAAACTCGTTCGGTCGTACGGTGGAAGATTTGAAATCAGCAGCGATGCGGGCGTCGGTCCCGGAAACGTCGGATAGGGTCTGATCGCCGCACCAACCGCAAGGATCGAGTTGCTACCGGAAGTTGTGGCTGTGACTCCGCCCAGATCCTGCGAACCGTTTCCATTGAAGTCGTCAGACGCTCCACTGCCATCGAAGTCCTGCTCTCCACAGCGAATCAGCCGCGTTGGCCAGCGATAGAAACGCAACGGCTCACCCCAGGCATCGACCAGGCAGGGAAGATTGTTCGTCTCGGGGCCGACGCGAATTTCGGAACCGGTGAACGCGTCTTCGGAAGTGGATGGGGCGCCAAATGTCTCACTGCGACTCAACATCGCATACAACACAATTCCACACTCGTACTTCGATTGGTAAGTCGATGGAAAGGTCGAGTCGTAAGGAGCCGATGCTGCAAAAGTGAGATTTGGAAAGAGACTGGCGGGAAACAATCGTGTCCGATCTGCCTCCGCAAACGATTGAGGAAACGCCTGCTTGAATCGCGACTTCCGCACCAAGACCTCCCCCAATTCGTGAGTCATCACCTTATCGCTCGAGTAGGCCGCATTCCAAGCGTCCTGCAGTCGAAGCCCCGCATCCGAGAAGTCGAACTGTCGGAAGGACCGGACGCGATCTTGCACGAGTTCGTTCACCTTCGAGATGGTGGTGGCCGTCGCGGCTTCTCGCGCATTCACGATGAAGCTGAACGCCGCGCTGACGGTCAACGCCATCAAGATCGCAATGACCATGATGACGATCAGCAGTTCCAGCATCGTGAAGCCGGAGCGGAGCGGTCGCGAGTAGTGACGCATGGCCATCCTGCCTATCGACAATTGAACATTGGGAATGGAATGGAGCCTGATCTCAAGGGCAAACCATTACGGCTGCAATTCACCCGCCGAGAAGTTGGTGATGTTGTCAGCCTCGTAGTCTCTTTGTTTCTGTGTTGGAGCAGGTGTTGAACCGATCGCGGCACACAACGGAAGCCGATCGCTTCCCGATCCCACGTACGTTCCACCATAACCGTACTGACGGTCGTAACCCGGTGAGATGATTTGAAAACTGTTTACCTTCCAGCGAGGATCAGTTGCAGCAGCCCCCTGCCGATAAGCAGCAGACAATCCGGCGCTACCAGAAGCAGTCGTGTCGAACTCAAAAGGCGCGACAGTATCGCGATAGCCTTGACCGTCATAACTGCTGTAATAGAGGTAAGGCATCGTTTGCGTAGGCAGCGGGTCGCGGTACTCGGGAAAACCGTCTCCGTTTGGGAAAGCGGGGATCTCGGCTAGATCGGTGAAACGAGCAGGCAGAAATTCAAATAGTGGCGCTTCGCGATTGCCACCGCGAGCAAAGGGGTCGGCCGGATTCTTCGAGAAGCCTGTGCAGCCTCCAATGTTTGCCACCCCAGGCGTGTTGGTGACATTTATCCCGCCCAGAAAGAAGACCAGGCACTCGCCTACCGACAGATTAATGACATCGGTCTGGTCGGTATCCGAATTTATGTAACGATCCATTCCGAAGTTGAATTGCGGCCACAGTTGTCGAATCAACGCACGACTGTCGGGGTCCCCCGCCCAGTCCGAGGCGGCTTCATAAAGCTTGATACTGCTCGGCGGGTCCATGTTGTAGACGGACCTGAACTTGCCAATGGCCGTTTCGAGTTGCGAAATTTCGGCCTTGACCGACACCACTCGCGCCCGCTTCAAGGCCCCCGAAACCGCTGGAACCAAAAAACCGATCAGAATGCCGATGATCGCGATCACGATCAGCAGTTCAATCAGCGTGAACGCGTTGCGGCGGTGCGAACTATTTGTTGAGCGTGTGGCGATCATGATTTCGGTCCCCAAGGAGCAGGAAGCAAGAGTCAGGAAACAGCGGGTTAAGCGGCTCGAACCACGGCAGACAATCAGCCGGGATTGTGTTGTTGTTTTCTTTTCGCGATCGGAGGCCACCGAGCCAGCTCCGGTTTAACTTCCATCCGACACCAATGACTTCAATATCTTCTTTGCGAGCAGTTCGTTGATCTCGCGATGTCTCGGCACGGGCTCTGATTTTCCGCTCTCTGGATTATGATAGATGTCGTGCCTGGCACCGTTGCGCGACAGGACACATCCGGCACGTTCGAGTTCAGTGACTAGGTCACGGCGTTTCATGCGACCTCAAGCTCTGCGACTTTCCTGATGCCTGGTATATCTTCCGCCGAGAACATTTCGTAGAGGTCGCGCAGGTGCTCCTTGAGATCATCCAAGTTATCACCCTGCGTCCAGTGATCGGGGTGAGAATTCAAATAGCCCAAATACCTGCCGTCCGGTTCCTTCCAGTATGTAAACTTGGTCTTCATGAGTTGCCAACCTTCACTTTTGGGTGCTGAATACGAATCGATGTTGTTGCAGCATCGAACTGCGGTTCGATCCTCGAAGACACGACTGACTTTCAATGAGTGTGAAGGCGTTGCGGCGGTGCGATTTATTTAACGAGCGTGTGGCCATCATGATTTCGGTCCCCAGAAGCAGGAAGCAAGAGTCAGGAAACGGGAGTCGTAAGGCAGGGAGAAGGCCCCCTCACCCTAGCCCTCTCCCCGCAAGGCCGGGGCGAGGGGACAAGGCGAAAACAAATCACTAGGACAGGTCGTTGAGTAGTTTGATCAGCGGCATGAACAGGGCGATGACGATGAAACCGACGATCAGGCCGAGGCAAACCACCATCAGCGGTTCCAGCAGGTTCACCAAGCCTTCAACCAGCACGCCGACTTCTTCGTCGTAGACATCAGCGACCTTATAGAGCATGTTGTCCAACGCGCCCGTTTCCTCACCGACATCGACCATGTTCACGACCATCTCATCCACCGTGCGTGTTTCGCGCAGGGGGACGGCCATTGTTTCCCCTTCGCGGATAGCCGCGATGATGTGTTCGTAGGACTTATAGAAGACCGTGTTTCCGGCGGTGTCGCGGGTGATCGAGAGCGCCTCCAGAATGGGCACGCCCGAGGCGATCAGTGTTCCGAGTGTGCGGCACGTTCTGGCGACAATGGCCTTTTTGAAAATCATGCCGAGTAACGGAATGCGAAGTGAGATCCAGTCGACCACATACGCTCCCGTCTTGTTCTTTTTGATGATCTTGAGCATTAACCAGAGGGCGAACGGGGCGGCCGGACCCAGATACCAGTAGTTGACCACGGAGTCACTGATGTTGATCAGCAGCACGGTCATGCCTGGGAGTTCGGTGCCGAAGTCGTCGAAGATTTTCTTAAATTTCGGGATGATGTAGTACATGATGAAGCCGACGATCAGCGTGGCCACCGTGATGACGGCACACGGATAGATCATGGCTCCCTTGACCTTGCGTTTCAGGCTTTCGGCTCGTTCTTTGAACTCGGCCAAGCGTTGCAGAATGACTTCCAACGCACCGCCCGCTTCACCGGCTTTCACCATGTTGACGTAGAGGTTGTCGAACGCCTTGGGCTGCTTCGACATCGCCTCGGACAACGTACTTCCGGACTCCACGTCTTCAATCACACCCTGCAACGAGCTTTTGAGTGGTCCCGGTTTACATTGACCTTCGAGGATGCGCAGGCTTCGCAGGATCGGCAGACCGGCATCTTGAAGAGTGGAGAGCTGGCGCGTGAACGTGCAAAGCTTTTTGCCGCTAACTCCTCCAAACGAGAAGCCCCCTCCCTTCTTCTTTTTGGCAGCGACCTTCTTTTTGCCGTCAGCGCTGGTTTTGGCGTCCCCCTTGGTCTTGCCTCCCTCCTTGGTTTTCTTGCCACGGCCTTTCTCGGCGATTTTCGTGACGAAGAACCCCTTTTCGCGGATCTTCGACTGAGCCTCCTGCTCGGAGTTGGCTTCGATGGTGTCCTTCACCTCGAGGCCGGTGTTATCCATCGCTTCGTACTGAAAAGTCGCCATTTCATGCCTCCGGTCAAATACGCTGCGGCAATACTGATCGTCACAACTGCTTCGTTACTGCGGAGGCCCGACTTGGATAAGCCGAACCTCAGCAGCAATGCATCGAGAAAACAGGCTCAGGAAGGCCACGCACGCTTCACACCTTCGGCCGTATCAGGCCAAAAGAGCTTGCCTTACTACACGCGACGTGCCAACCGACATCATTCTTTTAAGGAGCGGGATCGTAATCATTTCTTCCCTCTCTCTTCAAAACACGAACCGAGGGCTAGCGCCCAATGGCACTTACTATGTCATTCACTCCGTGCCGCTCAAAGTGAGTGCCAGGGGGGCTTACGCCACCCCGCTCAGAGTCTCATCAATGACCGCGCGAGGTACAGTGTGTGTGTGTGGCCATTCCGCTTGTCGTTTCAATCGACATCTTCCATGACGGTTTCACGGACGACTTCGTCGATTGTCGTGACGCCATCGAAGATCAATTTCAAGCCCGCTTCTCGGAGCGTGGTCATCCCCTGGCTGCGGCAATAGTTTCGGATATCGTCCACGCTGGCGCTGCTGGCAACCAAGTCACGCACTTCGTCGTTCACTTCCAGCAATTCGTAGATACCACAGCGACCCTTGTAGCCCGAATTGTTGCAACGCTGGCAGCCGCGTCCATAATAAAACTTATATTGTCGAGCCTGAGCGATCGGGAGTTGGAGTTCCATGAGCAACTCATCGCTCGGCTCGAACTGCGTACGGCATTCGGAGCAGATTTTTCGGACCAGCCGCTGGGCGAGGATGGCCTCGACCGTGGCGGTGATCAAGAACGGTTCGATCCCCATGTCTCGCAGTCGCGTGATGGCCGACGGGGAGTCGTTTGTATGGAGTGTGCTGAACACCAAGTGCCCGGTCAGAGCACTTTGGATGGCGACTTCCGCCGTTTCAAAATCGCGAATCTCGCCGATCAGAATCGTATCGGGATCGTGCCGCAGGATGGCACGCAGGACGGTCGCAAAGGTGACCTGAATGTCGGGATTCACCGGGACTTGGATGAGGCCATCAATTTCGTATTCGATCGGATCCTCAGTGGTGATGATCTTGGTTTCGATGTCGTTCAACTCATTGAGCGCCGAGTAGAGCGTTGTGGTTTTGCCGCTTCCGGTTGGGCCTGTCACCAACACAATTCCGTTGGGCCGATTAAGGACGTTGCGGAACCGGGTCAGTGTGTTGGCATCCATGCCGATCTTGTTGAGATCGAGCTGAACCACCGTTCGGTCAAGGACTCGCATGACGACCGCTTCACCGAACAGCGTTGGCAGCACGCTGACTCGCAAATCGACGGAGTGCCCACCGACGTTGAGTTCGATTCGACCATCTTGCGGCAACCGGCGTTCGGAAATATCCAAATCCGACATGATCTTGATACGAGAAACGATGGCGTTGGCGAGGTGCCTAGGTGGCGGCACCATCTCGTAGAGCATTCCGTCGGCTTTGACTCGGACTTTGAACTCGTCTTCAAACGGCTCAAAGTGAATGTCGCTGGCCTGATCCTTAATGGCGAGCAGCATGATCATATTGAGCAGCTTGCGAATGGGGGCCTCATCCATATCCGCCGCCAAGTCATACCCGTGCCCTTTGGATGGGCCATCTTCGTTTCCGGCCTCCAACTGCCCGATCACGTCTTCAATGCTTTCTTCGCGATCGGCATAGTTGCGGGCGATGGCCGCTTCCACGTCTTTGTGATTTGAAACAGCGCCGCGCACATCCATGCCCAGCATGTTCCGCAAATCGTCCAGCGCGGCGATATTTTGCGGGTCCGCCATCGCCACCGTGACAACGTTGTCACGGATCGAAATGGGCATGATTTTATAAATATCCGCCATCGTCTGTGGGACGAGTTCGAGCACCTTGGGTGAGATGGTCGTTTCGGTCAAATTAACAACGGGCATACCCCACTGTTCAGCCAAGGCTTCGCTCACATGAGCTTCTGTGACGAAACCCATGCGGATCGCCACTTGGCCGATTATTTCTCCGGCACTTTGCTTCTGTTCCTCGAGTACGTCCCACAACTGATCTTCAGTGAGGTGTCCGAGGTCAACCAAAATCTGTCCGAGGCGGCGCTGAGCCATGTCTGCTTACGCTCCGTTAGGAAACCTGTTTCGTAAATTCAATTCTCACCAACAGCTTGATGCGCGAAGCAACTCAGTGCTCGTCATCATCGTCTTCTTCGCCCTCTTCTTCCAATAGCCCCTTCTTGGCGCGGGCGATTCTTGCTTTCAGTTCGCCCGGCTGATTGGATTTAATCACAACCACATCTTCATCGCACAACTCGTTTTTCCACAGGTTGAACAGGGCGTCGTCGAGCAGTTGCATTCCGAATTTACGGCCAGTCTGGATCGACGAATTAATTCGATAGGTCTTGGCTTCGCGAATCAGGTTGGCAATAGCGGGCGTCACCACGAGCATTTCATAGGCGGCCACAACGCCCTTGGGTTTGCGTGGCAGCAACGCTTGTGAAAGGATGCCGATGATGGCGACGGACAACTGCGTACGGATTTGTTCCTGCTGGCTCGTCGGGAACACGTCGATGATGCGATCGACGGTTCCTTGTGCGCCTGTGGTGTGAAGTGTTCCGAAGACAACGTGACCCGTTTCCGCAGCAGTAATTGCGGACGCAATCGTCGCCAAATCTCGCATCTCACCCACCAGAATCACGTCCGGGTCCATTCGCAGCGCACGTCGCAAAGCCTCAGGGAAGTCGGGGACATCGACGCCGATCTCTCGCTGATTGATCGTCGATTTCTTGTGCTGATGGTAGTACTCGATCGGATCCTCAAGCGTGATGATGTGGTGATCCACGGTGTCGTTGAGATAGTTGATCATGCTGGCCAAGCTCGTCGTTTTACCGCTACCTGTTGGGCCTGTTACGAGAAACAGCCCTCGCGGGCGAGTCAGCAAGTCGCGGATGACCGCCGGTAATCCGAGTTGCTCGAACGACAGGAATTCATTGGGGATTCGCCGCAGCACCATCCCAATGTGGCCGCGTTGCTTGAAGACGGCGACGCGGAATCGTGCCTTGTCGCCAAATGCAAAACCAAAGTCTGTTCCCCCGACTTCTTGAAGCTCCTGCTGGTTTCGCTCGGGGGTGATGCTTTTCATCAGCCCGACGGTGTCTTCGGGGGTTAAGGTTTTTGTCTCCAGTCGCACCAAGTGGCCGCCGGAGCGAACTACCGGAGGTTGTCCGGTTGTAATGTGCAGGTCGCTCACTCGCTCGCGAACAACGGTCTCAAGCATCTTGTCGATCTGCAGTGTCGCCATGTTGATTCTCACCGTTAAGAGTTGTGAAGAAAATTCGCTAGCGGCGACCGCCGTCAGATTGAATCGGTCGATCCCGCAGAATGTGGATTGGCGACGGGGCGATTCTTGGGCTGCGCTGCCGCCAATCAAATTATTGTTATGGAACGCGGCCGCAATCACTTCCCGAACTCAAACTTGTGTGGCGGGGGTCGTTGGTGTGGTGTGGACGGGGTTCGAGCGTCTCCGGGCAACCCCGGGGCTTCCTTCGCAAAGCCTCAGCCCGGTCCTCGGCCTCTCAATCTCAAAAGCGACAGACTGGGCTGCAATTCGCCAAGCGGGCCTGGTGTTTTGAGCCAGTGGGTGAGAGCGGTGTGCCGTCTCTTGCGCTTCACGGTCAATGCCCACCTTTATCGAGCTTGTAGACTTCAAGCAGCGTTGTTTTTCCTTGAAGAGCTTTCCCTAAAGCGTCTTCCACCAACGTCTTCATGCCGAACAAGCGGGCTTGGCGACGAAGATTTTGTGAAGGCTCGCTCTTGAACGTCATCTCGCGAAGAGTTGAGTTCATGATCATCAACTCAAATGCTGCCACGCGTCCGCGGTAGCCGGTGTGCTGGCAGTGATTGCAGCCCTTACCGCGAAAGAATTTCGCATCGGCCATTTGTTCTGCGGTGATCTCGAAGTGCTCAATCTCGCTGGCATCCGGAGTGTACTCTTCCTTGCATTTGGCGCAACTGACTCGGACCAGCCGCTGAGCCATGATGGCCATCACGCTGGAGGCGACCAGGAATGGCTCCACCCCCATGTCGATGAGTCTCGTAATAGAACTGGGCGCATCGTTAGTGTGGAGTGTGCTGAAAACCAAGTGTCCAGTCAGGGAAGCTTGAATTGCCATCTCGGCAGTCTCGGTGTCACGGATTTCGCCGACAAGGATCACGTTGGGTGCCTGTCGCAACATGGCTCGAATAATTCTTGAGAAGTCGAGGCCGATGTCGTGCCTCACTTGAACCTGATTGATCCCGGGCAGCATGTACTCGACAGGGTCTTCGGCGGTGATAATCTTCCGATCGGGCCGATTCAATTCACCGAGAGCACTGTAAAGGGTGGTTGTTTTCCCGCTTCCTGTTGGACCGGTTACGAGGAAAATTCCGTTGGGACGACGAATGATGGTTTGAAAGCGGCGGTAGTTCTCTTCTCCGAATCCCAAGTTGCGGATACCGACTTTGATGTTTTCGCGATCCAGGATCCGCATCACGACGGCTTGGCCGTGATTTGTGGGGAGGATACTGACTCGAAGATCGAAGTCCTTTCCGTTAGCTCGGGTTTTGATTCGACCGTCTTGAGGGCGTCGTTTTTCGGCAATGTCCATTTTGGCCATGATTTTGATACGAGAAGTCAGAGCCGCGAGTAGCCTTCGCGGCGGACTGTCTCTTTCAACCAAAACGCCGTCGATCCTGTATCGGACACGAATTCGATCCTCGAATGGCTCAACGTGGATATCGCTCGCCCGCATGTTGACGGCTTCAGAGATGATCAGATTGATCAGCCGCACCACCGGAGCGCTTTCCTCGGCCTCTTGAGCTTTGGTTTGAGGTGATTCCGTTTCCGTAAAGTCAATTGCCGTCTCGGTAAACTCCATCAACATCGAATCAACAGATTCCGTTTCCGAGCCGCCATAGAATCGGTTGATCGCGGTTTGAATCGCTTCTTTCGGTGCGACCACGGGGTCGATCTCGCGGTTGACCATGAACCGCAACTTATCGATGACATCGAGATCGAGAGCATTACTCATCGCGACGCGGAGTCGTTCGTCCACGAGCGTGACCGGAATCACAATGTTCTCACGAGCGACCGACTCTGGAATCAAAGCGATCACGCTTTGGGGGATTTCCATCGCTTCAAGATCGACGAACTCGTATCCATATTGCGACGCTTGGAGTTGGCCAAGTTCTCCGGCTGAGACATAACCCAAGCGGACCAGAGCGTCGTCGGTCGTTGTGCCAAGGCTTGATGAAAGCTCTTCCGCCTCATTGAGCTGGTCCTTACTGATGACCCCGTCTTTGACCAGCTTCTTAAGGTAGTCTTCTGCCATGCTTGGGTTTCCTGATTGTGCGATAGGTTTCGAGTCTGGTCGAAACGTGATCGGTCATCCGACGAATTCAAAAACCGCATCCCGCAGTTGCGGATAGCGCGAGCCGCGGTGAGATCGTTTCCCCGCGAGCGAAGAATCGCTTGCCGCTTCAAGTGTTTCGCGAATCGAGTTCAATCGGTGGATTCGGCGGGGAAGAGTTCCCTGCCTGCGAAGATCGGGCTTCTATCTTCAAGACGCCCGGCTCGGAATGCAATCGTGGCAGCAGGGTCTGAGAAACTCGGCACGTCAGAAACGCGGACGATTCGTCGTACCGGGTCTCTTGGATTTGCGTGTGTTCCGCGAGATAGGCCAGCAATCGGCCGTTGTTCACGGGCGTTTCAATCACAACATCGACGAAGCCGTTGGATAGTCTTTCCGTCACGAGGCTTGTGAGTTGATCGAGTCCAGTTCGTGCGACGGCACTCACGCTAACCGAATGGGTGTACTTGGAGCGCAGCACGTCCAATAGACCTCGATCTCGAACCGCATCGATTTTGTTCAGAACCAAGATGGACTGGCTCGCATCAATCCCAATTTCCACGAGAACCTTTTCGACGGTCTCGGCCTGCTTCTCAGCTTCGGGATTGGAGGCGTCCACGACGTGCAGTAGGAGATGAGCCTGCCGCGCTTCCTCAAGAGTCGATTTAAACGACGCGACCAGTTGGTGTGGCAAGTCGCGAACGAACCCAACGGTATCGCTGAGCAGAATGCTGCCCCAGCCGGGAATTGCCCATTTGCGAGTCCGTGTATCCAAGGTCGCGAAGAGCTGGTCTGCAACGTAGACATCCGCTCCGGTGAGGGCGTTCATGAGCGTACTCTTGCCCGCGTTGGTGTAACCGACCACTGACACGAGCGGGTGGGAATCGCGTTGGCGCACCATCCGTTCGCGCCGTTGGGAGACCTCCTTGAGCTTCTCCTTCAAATCCGTAATCCGCAGATCGATCAGGCGGCGATCCGTCTCGATCTGCTTTTCGCCGGGGCCGCGACTCGCGCCGATCCCACCGTCGATTCGTTCGAGATGCGTCCACATTCGCTTGAGGCGCGTGCGCGTGTATTGGAGTTGAGCCAACTCGACTTGGAGTTTCGATTCGTTCGTTCTGGCGTGAGTGGCGAAGATATCGAGAATCAGTTCGCTGCGATCAACGATGATTCTTTGAGTCGCCTCTTCGAGTGCGCGTCCCTGAGCAGGCGTCAGGTTGTTGTCGAAGATGACCACTTCGGCTCCGGTCGCTTCGACAAGCTCTTGAAGCTCTTCGAGCTTTCCTTTTCCGAGGCAGGTGGCGGGATGAGGTCGCTCGCGATTTTGGATGAGCGTCCCGACCACTTTGACTCCCGCCGTCTTCACCAATCCCCTGAGTTCGTCGAGCGCGTGCTCATTGCCGAGATTGAGGCTTGGGTCGGGTACCGACACCAGAATGGCAATGCGGCGTTGAGACTTGAAGCTGTCACGAATTGGCTCGGCCAATGGAATCTGCCTTCTGTTGCGGACGGGGGGGCGCGCATTGATTCGGCAGAAGCGGCCAACCAAATCAACGGCAACGGGCTTCTGCAACGCGAACACAAACCACGTTGTCAGACAAGCTTTCGGCGGACGGTATCGACTGCGTGAGGCCAATTCAAGAATTGCATTGCGGCCAAAGAAGGCGAGAGGCCGGGACGTTGCGGGTAACGTCCCGGCCTGAGTAGGCAAGAAAGATGATGTGGGTCGTTAGCGGAGCGTGGCCCGTCTCCCTCGGGCCGGCAGGAAAATACGTCATCTCGGTTAAGGTCGAATGACCGCCCCGTGAATTCACTGGGATGAATTGCTCATTCCGAAACTGATACAAAGCACGGGCTGTGCCAGTCTCATTCGTGCCGACAAATTTCATGGGCCGATTTGCCACAAGTCCCTGTGTTTCAGGGAGAGATTCACATTTCGAGGATCTCATCGGAGTGTTGCCAACACTCTCGCGACGTGTGATTTTGTAACTTTTGCAACCGGTTTAGGTTGTAAGTTCTGCAAACGTCGTCGAGGCAGCCTGCCCGTGGCGAGCCAACCAGATCACTCGACAGAGACCACGTCGATCTTCAGTTGTCCGATCACGAGCATGAGCGGGGCGAAGCTACTGATCGCGGCGGGGCTGTCGTCGGACAGGCTGGAATCCGACAGCTTGATGTGGGCCGCTCCTGTGCCGCCGTTCCCAAGAGTCGCGTCGAGCGGAACCCACTTCCCGCCGAGATTGGCTTCGGTCCACATGTGTCCGCCAAACACGGGCGCGTTGTTGATTTCAACGTAGACTAAGCCAACGACCACTCGCGACGGGATTCCTTTGGCCCGCAACATCGCCGCCAACAGGACGGCGTGTTCGGTGCAATCGCCTTCCAGCGACTTGGCCACTTCTCCCGCCGATGCCATTGCGGTGGAGAAGTTTTTTTTCGTCAGTGTCTTCTGGACATACTGTTCCATCTGGCGAGCGATTAAGGCGGGGTTGGTGGCGTCACCCGCGGCCTTCTTGGCGTGTTGTTGGACCAGTTCGTCGTCGCGTTGGAGATATTGGGACGACGCGAGGAACTGCTCCTCGATTGCTTTGGAAGGAGCCTTGGCTAGCTCGGCTGCCGACGGAATCGGCACGGCGATCACGGTCAATTCGCCTTTCTCGGGGCCGATCTTCTGGACGGCCTGAGTCCCGCCGGACGGGAGGACTTCTGTCGGGTCATCTTGACCGGTTGTGGTCACGCGATACACGACTTTCTTGGTTGCGTGGGCATTCGGGATGCGAGCCACCTTGATCAGGGTGCTGACCGCCAAATCCAACTGCGCCCCTTCGATCGACTTGAGGGCCTCTTCCTTCGAGACCTGATACATCACCAGCTCGGCTCCGAGCATGTTGGTCGAAGTCTTGAGCGTCTCGCCGTTTTCATCCACATAGCCTTGGAGTACGAACCCGGGCAGGATTGCCTGCGTGACTTTCACGTTCAGTAATTTGTGCGACTTTCCATCGAGCAGTTTGACCACTTCCCATTCGCCGGCAGTCAGGTGGATCAAGGACGCTTTGTTGAAGTCTGGCAGAAAGGCTTCAAACGAACGGGACTCACCCGGTTTGAGCGGCGTCACACGTAGCACGCGATCTTGGTAAGCGGGCGACTTCACCTCGGGACGCCAGGGCTGAACAGTCTCCTTCATCGAGTTGTTCACGGTTTGTTCGAGCCGCAGTTCGGTCCCGACCACCTTGCCGACCGTGAACGAGGATGCCGCTGGCGGGTTGTCCATTTGCGAGCGAAAACTGATCAGGCTGCCATCCGTCGTTTCTTCCGTCGTCACGACCTGCTTGATCACCAACGTTTGACCGAACCGCTTGAACGACATGCTCGATTCAGACTTCGTGCGGATGAGATCGCGGCCTCCCTGTGAGACCGGTTCGGTTACGGTGCGGGCGTACCCAATTCGCTGACCACTCAGAAAAATGACTTGCCAATTGTCTTCCTTGGCAGGCACCGCGACTTTGACCGCATCGAGCGGCTTCGCCTCTTGGGCACCCGCAGAGTTGCCACACGCCGCTAGGCCACACGCGGCCAACAGAGCAGCACTGAGTGGTACAAAACCGCGTGACGCAAACACAGACCGAACGTGATTGAACATGGAATCGAATCCTCAGCAGAGGTGGTTTGATTGTCAGAGTTCTCCCAATTTGGAGCCGGGCGGAGTATATCGCCGCCGTGATCGAGGCAAAGACCACCCGAGTCTTCCTCACTTTGAAGTGGCGTGACTTGCATACGTCCTGCGCGGCTTGGCACGTTTGCAATCGCTCTCGTCCGACGATCCGCTCCAATCGCTTTCCTCGGCCCGCGTTTCCCAATGATCCGCTGCGGCGAGGCTTCTCTGACCGGCAGGCATCCCGTTAACGGTGTCTCCAGCCGAACAAACGGTCTGTGCGTCAGAAATTCCGTGTTCACTGGCGGCCATTTCGTGAGAGTCGAAAATCCCGTGCTAGAGTTGCCTCGGAGCGGGTCTGCGGTCATTGGGCCGGAGTACTCGCCGAACCGGATTGAGTTGGTTGGGTGTTGAGACTGCGACGAGCCACGGCTGGACATCGCACCGACGCCTTGAAGGGGGAGCTGAGTCATGGGGTTCTTGAAACGTTTCTTCAAGAACACGTATCGCGATGGTGAGCCAAAGCACGGCCGCAGCAGCTTCGAGAATCTCAGCGATGAGCAACTCGAAACGCATCTGCGGATCGCGCGTTACAACGGCTTCATGCTGACCGATGCTGTTCGTCCGTCGTATGACGTCCAAATCACGCCGCAGTCCGGCTATCGCCACGACACGTATCACGACCGCGAGACGGGCATCAAGATTCCGGTCATCATGGCTGCGGCCAGCCGCGAAACCTTGATGGACCTGTTCTTCGACCTCCTCGAGCCGCTCGGCAACGAAGTCGATCTGGTGTTGGAGACCAGTCACGATCGGCGCGGTGGTCACAACGATCTGTATCGCGAAGACATCGACATGCCCGTGCTGAAAAGCACGCTTTGCGATTTCGAGAAGATGCTGCTGAACGACGGCTGCACCGGACTCGCCGTGCTGAACCCGAACATCCCGATGGAAGTTCAGTTCGACGAGCACAAACTGCTCATTATGTACGGACATGAATTGGTGGACTTTGAAGACATCCTCGACGACTACGGACTCCCCTGCTGTGAGGACATCAAGTTCATCACGGAAGCCGAGCACGTCCATTCGACTGCCGAGGAGTACGTCCGCCAGTTTCAAGAGATGAAGTACCGCCTCGGCATCGACGAGGACTAACTGCCTATTGAGAAATGTAGAGTAGGCGGCTCGCCTGCTTGTTTTTCTGGTTGAAAACACGGGCGAGCCACCTGTGCTACGACTGTTTTAACAGGCTGTTCAGCCTCGTCCTGCTCGAACGATATTTGACGGATGGCTGCTGTGAGGCGAAAGGACTCCAGCACTGCGGCCATTCACTTGTTCGTCCCCACGACGGTGCCACCCCGCGCCGAGTTTGGAGACCGCTGTGAGATTCTTGCTTGCTGCAATCACGCTTGCCGCCGCTGGCGTCGGGTTTACGTACCTCGATCAACCCTCTGCTTCGAGTCTGACGACCGAACAGACCGCGCTGGGGTCCCTGTTCGATTGGAAGACTCCCGTCGATTCGGCCGCGCACCGCTCGACAGATGCCAACAGCGCGTCTGCGGGTTTGGACGCACCGACGACTGCCGCGCAAGACGCGCTGCGTCGAATCCAAGTTCAGTCGCCCACGGTCCTCGACGACTTCGTGCGAGACCACGGGATCGCGGACCTTTCACTGGATGACGCCCTCGCCCAAGTGCGTGCTCAGGCGCAATCGTCGCTCAGTCCCACCGATACCGCGACCTCTTCGATCGCCCGCGATCGTGACGAACTGACCAGCGCCGCTCCTCCTGTCTTAAGCGACGGAAGCAACGCGCAGTTGGACTCCGCATCCAGCCCGTCCAAAACGCCGGGTGCCTCCGTTCAGAAAGCCACGATCGTTCGCGGCGGCAAGCCGAGCGCTACCGTTTCGGAGGGTGGAGTGTCCGACAGCGTTCCCTCGGCCAACAAGATCGCTCAGATTGCTGGCAAAGATGAGAACACGCCGGTCGCTCGAACGAAGGCTGTCGCGACGAGTACCGGCTCAGTTTCCGAGTGGAAGGTGATCGGCAAGTCGACGGAGGGACGGCCGCTTCACACGCGGCGGTTCGGGGACTCGGGTCCGCGCACATTGATCGTGGCCGGACTGGACGGCGAAGATCGCATTGCGGTGCGTTGGATCGACGAATTGGCCGATGAATTGGCCCGTCGCCCGGAGCTGTACTCGTCGAGCGAAGTGCTGATCTTCCGTGCGGGCAATCCCGACGGACTGACTCATAAAGTCTCCGAGAACGCACGCAGCGTTCTTATCAACCGCAACTTTCCCAGCCGCCGGTATCGACCTCTGCCCGACGGATCCTCTGGAGCAGGACCAGCCACCGAAGCCGAAACGCGGGCGTTGCTCGACACGCTCTACACGTTTCACCCGCGTCGCGTGATTCATCTCGCCGCGACCTCGGCCAAGACCAAGGCGTACTACAACCGCTCGGCCCGAGAGACGGCGAGCGACTTGCAGCGAGGACATGACCTTGATGTCCATCCGATCGACATCGAACAGTATCCCGGTTCGTTGGAGGACTTTGCCGACGGAACGCTCGAAGCGGGAGTTCTCTCGATGCAGTTGAACGCCGGAAACAATTGGCAGCAGGCTTGGTTGAAGCACCAACCCACGATCCTGTCCGCCGTCACGGGACGCAGCCTCGACAAGCACGATCCCACCAGTCCGCCGCAGGACGAACTGACTCGTTCCGCCCCCGCTGCGACACGCACGCCGATCCCGGTCTCTAACATTGAGCCGTCACGCAAGAAACGCGCCGCACGCGGCTACGAAGAACTTCCCGCGCCGCCGCAGTGATTCACGCCGCTGGAGTTCAGGATTCATCCTGTCTTGTGCTCGTTCCGGTATGCCACGTCTTCCAACCGCGAAGACAAGATGAATCTTGAACTCCAACAACGTAGGCAGTGGTCGGTCGCGCGGGTATCGTCTGCCGTCGATGATGCGGCGTTTGTGATGCTCGCGTCGCGACTTTGACTAGACCTTCCTGCGTTGTTCGGCTCTCCATGAAAATCTGGTTCAACAAGGTTCACGAAGCGAAGCGCGTGCTGATCGAGTCCGATTCGGACGAGATTCGCATCGGCCGCGATCCGTCGAACACCATCGTGCTGCAAAGCCCGCTCGTGTCGAAGCGGCATGCCGTGGTGACGCGCGAGAACGGCAAGCTCAAGCTGGAGAACGTTGGCGTCAACGGGTGTCTCGTTGGCGAACAGGAAGTGCTGGGAGGCAACTCGGTCCTGTTCAAGGCGGGCGAGACCGTTCGCATCTGGCCGTTCTCACTGACGTTTGAATCCGATGAAGCGTCGGCCATCAGTCTCTCTGCAATGGAGGCTCATCTGCGCTCGATCATGGGCGACTTGAACCAGCGCGTTCACAAGAAGCTGCTCGAACGACTCGACCTGTACGAGATCGAGAACGAACGGACGAGCGACGCCGACACAATCGTGCTGCTCGAACGGAACATCGAAGACGTGTGCCGTGAACTCAATCTGTTCGGCAACGAGAACGAACCGCTGCTCGAAGAGATCGTCGGTCTGACGCTGCGCGATCTGCTGATCAATCAACTCATTCTGGAAGGGGGCGGCGCGGGCTTGGACTTGCTGTCGCGACTGACTTACAACGAGTTCGATCTCCCCGCGACACTCGTTCCCGAGCGCGAGGCCGAGCTTCAAAACCTGCTGATCTTCGCCCGCGAACGGATGAAACTCGAAGACCTCCCGGACCTCAGCGCGAAGATCAGTCAGGTCGAGCGAACGTTCGGCGATGTCTTTCCGTTCGTGCGGCCGCACCTGCATCGCGAGATGCGGAAGTACGTCATCCTCCGTTGTCTCAAGAAGGATTTGAAAGACACCGTGTTCGGCTACGGCCCGCTGCAAGACCTGCTGCGAGCGCCGACGATCAGCGAAATCATGGTCGTGAAGAGCGATCAAATCTTCGTCGAGAAGGACGGCGTGCTGGAGTTGAGTGGTCGCCGGTTCATCTCGGACAAAGTGACCGAGAGCATCGTCGAGCGGATCGTCGCGCAGGTCGGCCGTCGCATCGACAAGAGCCAGCCGCTGGTCGATGCCCGCCTGCCGGATGGCTCGCGCGTGAACGCCGTCATCCCGCCCTTGGCCGTGCGCGGGCCGTGTCTCACCATCCGCAAGTTCCCGGCGCATCGCTTCACGGTCGATGATCTGATTGAACGAGGTTCGATCACGTCGTCCGCCGCGATGTTCCTCCGCGCGTGCGTCATCGACCATCGCAACATCCTCGTCAGCGGCGGCACCGGGACCGGCAAGACGACGATGCTCAACATCCTCTCCAGCTTTATCCCGGTGAAGGAGCGGATCGTCACGATCGAAGACACGACCGAATTGCAGCTTCATCAAGACCACGTCGTCACGCTGGAGAGCAAGCCCGCCAACGTCGAAGGGACCGGCGCGTACACGATCCGCGACCTCGTGAAGAACGCCCTGCGGATGCGGCCCGACCGGATCATCGTCGGCGAGTGCCGCAGCGGCGAAGCCCTCGACATGCTTCAGGCGATGAACACCGGCCACGACGGTTCGATGACCACTGTCCACGCCAACAGCACCGAGGATGTCATCAAGCGGTTGGAGGTCTTGGTCCTGATGGCTCTCGATCTGCCGATCGTCTCGATCCACCGCCAGATCGCCAGCGCGATCGACATCGTGGTCCAGATCACACGCCTGCCGGGAGGTAAACGAAAGGTCTCGCAAATCAGCGAGATCGCCGGCTACGACGCCGACCGCGGCCAACTGGTCACGCGCGACATCTACTCCTTCCGCGACGGCGAAGTCCTCCACCCGACCGGCTACCTCCCAACCTTCATCGACTCACTCATCGACAAGAACTTGCTCAAGCTGGAGTTCCTGTACGGAGGTGA
>CAMAYU010000066.1 GCA_945862235.1 Schlesneria paludicola DSM 18645 | reverse complement strand
CGCTGGATTTGGATGACGAACCAGTCAAGCCAAAGAAGAAGGTCGCCAAGAAGGACGATGACGACGACGATGATTCCAGCAGCGAACCCGACGACGACGATGATGACGACGAGTGAGTTGTCGGCCTGAGTCGCTCACAAAGTGACTCACCCGTTGCGGATGTTTCTGATTTCACCGGACCTCGGTCGTATTTTAACGACCGAGGTCTTTTCGTTGGGTGCGGATCAACTCCGCGACCATGGCGGGTTCCGCGTCTCGATCACGGTGTCACACATTCCGGCCGAGCAGACCGCAGAGACGCTCGCACCCCGTTCTATGCGGGGCGATGCTGCCAAGTCTTGAACCAACGAGCGATGCTCACCAGACTCTCCGCGAAGTCACGTTCCTCACTCCGCTCTGAACATGCGTGCGGAAATCACGGGGCGGTAATTGGGGAAGGTTCAAGTCGGGCCGCAGCCGCTCCTCACTATAACTCCGTTTTTCATTCGTGTTCTTCTCCATTCCCTACGGAATACCTTCATGTCGGACACGGATCTCGGTTGGACCACAAGGCGCGTGATTTCGGCAAGAGCCGATGTGTTGAGCCGCAGGAAAACCGGCAAATCATTTCTCCCGCAGATGACGACATGGATTGAGCAGCTCAGCTCGGACATGCCTGAGTTGCGAGCGGGTGGCGCTTTGGCGATCTGCCTGTTCTCCGACATTCTGAAGCAGACACAGCGCGGCGCAGTGGTCTCGGTCTTGGTCGGATTATTGGGAGATGCGGATCACAAAGTTGGTGACAACGTTTGCCAAGCCTTGAAGAAATTTCCTTTTGATGCGTTCGATGCAGTCATGATCTGCATCGGTTCTACAAGTTCACTGGTTCGTACGCGCGCTGTCAGCGTACTGGCTGACTCCGTTGAATTGTCTCCCTCCGTCGCTGAGACCTTGTTCACGATGTTGGACGATCCGTCACCGGAAGTTCGGCTGGAAGCAGCGCGTGGCCTCGCTGGGACCAAGCCATTTCGCCCGGAAACTATGGACCGAATGCTCGTTCTGTGGAAGAGTTCCGTTCCAACTGATCGTTTGGGAGCTGTGATTGCGATCGGTCGAATGGAACCCGATTCCGTCGAGGAACGGGAGCGTTGTTTGGTCGCCTCCCTCGAGGCGTTTCAAGACTGCGATCCCTCCGTTCGAGATGCTTCGCATTACGCGATCGAGAATCTCGAACCAGATGTGATGCGGAGGTATCAACTCTTCTTGAAAGCCATCGAAGATCCCAGTGACATCGTCGCCCGATCCGCGGTTTCGACCATTCGCGACATCGCGAAGTCGGGCCACGATTGCCGGAGTGCGGTTCCCGGCCTGATTCGAAACCTCTCACGACGGGATGCCGTACTTCGAAGCGATTGCTGCAAAGCGTTGTCTGTAATCGGAACGCCCGCCCAAAAGGCCGTTCCCGCGTTGATTGCTCAGCTACAGGATACCAGCCCATTCCTAGTGGCCGCTGCTGCTCAAGCACTTTGGGATACCGCCAAGCGTGTTGAAGAATCCCTCCCCGTTATTGAACTCCATATGCAATCACACGAGCTTGGTGTGCGAGAACGATTCTGCACGGTTTTGTTTTCAATGGGCACTGCCGCTCTGCCATTGGCGGGGACGTTGGTCAAAGCACTAGATGACCCAGAATCGGACCTCGCTTGGGCTGCAACCGACGTCTTGGGTGAAATGCGGCCATCGGACCCAAAAATCATTCGTGCAATTCGCCGACTCCGGAAGCATCGCAGCCCCATTGTTCGTTCTGCTGCAGAGCGGGCTTTGGAAAAGATTGGTGTCCACTCTGAGTCATCTGTCCTCGATTCATTCATCGCTGCGGCCGATCGCGCCCGTGAGCTATGCCGTCAAGCATTCGATCACTTTCGATCAAGCCTAAAACGATGAATGTTTTCGCGCTGCCCAACGGTGAACCACGCCATCTGTCGCCTGAACCGGTGAATTGAAAACTCGACCCGTGTTCCCAGCGATTTGTCTGGTTCATCCAGTTCGGCTTCACAAGAAGTGTGACTGAACTGAATGCTTGAGAAACCCCCGTCGTTGCTTGGCCTCGCCAATGCTGTCCGGCTAGAGTGGGTGGGACGGTTTTGATGTCACTTGAATCGAAATGGTGAGGTCTTCCATGCGAGCGATTGCGGCGGTGTTGGCGGTCGGTTTGTGCGCCGTGGGGTTTGTCGAGACGGGGCGAGCCGGCGAGGCGAACTGGAACCAGTTTCGTGGTCCGCGCGGTGATGGCTCGACCACTGCGAAAGGGTTGCCGACGAAGTTTGGTGAAGGCTCACCCGAGATCGTGTGGAAGACGCCCGTCACCGGACGAGCTTGGTCGTCGCCCGTGGTCTGGGGCGATCAAGTTTGGCTGACGAACGCTCCGGAAGTTCAGAACGCTCCGAAAGAGAAGCCGAAACTCGACACGCCGATTGCGCTGTCGGCGGTCTGTCTCGACCTCAACTCGGGCAAGGTCATTCACGATCTGAAGCTGTTCGAGTTCGACACGCCGCAGTTCACTCACGCGACCAACAGCTATGGTTCGCCGACGCCGTTCATCGAAGAGGGCCGCGTTTACATTCACTTCGGCGCGTATGGAACGGCGTGCCTCGACACGAAGACCGGTCAAAAAATCTGGGAGCGACTCGATCTGAAGTGCGATCATTTTCGTGGCCCCGGTTCGTCACCCGTCGTGCATGGCGGGCTGCTCTATCTGACGTTCGATGGTTACGACCAGCAGTACATCACGGCGCTCAACAAGCTAACGGGCAAGTCGGTCTGGAAGCAGGATCGCAACATCGACTTCGGGACCACGGATGGAGACGCCAAGAAGGGGTACTCAACTCCCCTCATCATTCAGGCGGGCGGGCGTGAGTTGCTCATCAGTCCGTTTGCCGCCGCGACGATCGCTTACGACCCGAAGTCGGGTGATCCCGTCTGGACAGTGCGTCACGGCGGAATGAACGCTGCGGGACGGCCGCTCTTCGGCAACGGGCTGCTCTACATCAACTCGGCCGATGGCCCGAACCCGCTCGTCGCGGTGAAGCCCGACGGGGAAGGTGACATCACCAAGAACATCGCTTGGAAAACCAACAAGTCGGTCCCCAAGCGTGCCTCGCAACTGTTGGTCGGTGATCTGATGTTCATGATGAACGACGGCGGAGTGGCCTCGTGTCTCAATGCGATGACGGGCGTCGAAGTCTGGACGAAGCGGTTCGACGACAACTACTGGGCCTCGCCACTGGTTGCTGATGGGCTGATCTATTGCTTCTCGCAGACGGGCAACATCCCCGTCTTCAAAGCGGGGCGTGAGTTTGAACTAGTCGCCGAAAACAAACTCGGCGACGGCTTCAACGCGTCGCCCGCTGTCGCCGGTCGGTCACTGATCCTGCGGTCCAAGACACACGTCTATCGGATCGAAACGCCCGCCGCGAAGTAATGCGCCACGCCGCAACTCTTGGTGAGCCGGGTGCCGTAAGGCCTCGGACTCTTCGCATGGAATCCGGGGCCTTACGGCACCCGGCTCACCTGACGCGTTCACTTGTCTCGTCTGAATTCCTGAACTGCTTTTCCGCACGAGATCGCTATGGGCCTCCCACGTTCGATGCTGTTCTCAAATTTCATCGGCTCTGCACGCCAAGGCTTTCTCGTGTCACGGCGACAGCTGGTGATCGCGATTCTCGGCAGCGTGCTGTTCGGTGCGACTCCTTACAAACACAGACTCCTCGCGGCTGAGAAGCCTCTCTCGGCAACCGCCGACTCGGCGAACGTCGGCTATCGCGAGATCGTCGCGCCGTTCTTCAAGCAGCACTGCGTTCGCTGTCATGGTGAGATGAAACAAGAGGGCGAGTTCCATTTGGAGCGGCATCTGAAGACCGACTTTCTCGACCCGTCGGCCAAAGAGAAATGGGGTGAGGTCGTCAACGTGCTCAACAGCCACGAGATGCCGCCCGAGAAGGAGCCGCAGCCCAAGCCGAACGAGGTCGCGAAAGTGGTCGATTGGATCACCGAGCAAATCGCGCGGGCCGAGGTCATTCGGCGTGATGGGCAGATCGTGTTGAGGCGACTCAATCGGGACGAGTACCGCAACACGATCCGCGATCTGACGGGAGTCGATCTCGACGTATCGAGCTTCCCGCAGGAGCCGACTGCCGGTGGCTTCGACAACAACGGCAAGGCTCTCACGATGTCGCCGATGCACACCGAACTGTATCTCGACGCGGCTCGCAAGATTCTTGATCGCGCCCTCGTGGAAGGAGACCAACCGCCGTCGATCAAGTGGCGGTTCGAGCCTGAAGTCGGTGACGGCGATCACAGCCGCGTTCGATACGACGGCCAGAACGCGATCGTTCACGGCGCGAAGAACCGCGTCGAGGGATCCTTCAAAGTGATGCACCACGACTCGTGGGATCGGCATCTCAACGCGCGCGACTTCCGCATGAAGCACGAGGGGGACTACGTGATTCGCATTCATGCCGGGGGCAAAGTTCCGACGCGGGCGCAGGTCGTCGAGTCAGCACAAAAATTTCTCGACCACCGCTTTGAAGAGCAGATGAAGAACAACCCGAAGGGGGAGAAGTGGCATCGTGAAGCGGTCAACAACGACATCAAGCACTTCGAGGCGGACCGCATTTACGACTATGGCTCACCGCGATTGAAGCTGATTCGTGACCTGGGTGGCCAACCGAAAGTCCTCAATGAATTCGATGTCACCGCGCCGTTTGACAAGCCCGCCACGCTGGAGTTTCGGACGCGGATGACGACCGAGTCGGCGGGGATCACGATCGAGTACGCGTATCCGATCCCAAAAGTTCTCGAAAACTTTTGGCTGCAGGGGCACGACAACTTCGCGCGGCCCGAAGCTTGGGTCGATTGGTTCGAGTTGGAGGGACCGCTCTACGAATCGTGGCCACCGCCGAGCCACCGCCTCGTATTGGGCGAGGCTCCACGCGCGAAGCAGGATGAGCGAGTTGCCGCTCGGACCGTGCTGACTCGGTTCATGAAGCGGGCCTACCGACGGCCCGTCACGACGGCCGAGGTCGATGACAAACTGAAGCTGTTCGACGCCGCAAAGAAGCGCGACGGCAAGCAAGACGCGCCGTCGTTCGTGCAAGCGATCAAGACGCCGCTCATCGCGGTGATGGTCTCGCCCCACTTCCTCTATCTGGCGGAACCGGGACGCGAGGACGTGACTTCCGCCACCGCTAAGCCCGCGACGACGAAGCCTGAATCCAAAGCCGTCGTCTCAACGAAAGCATCTGCCACAATTGCGAACGCCGCCGCGCGGCCGCTCACCGATCACGAGCTGGCGTCGAGGCTCTCATATTTCCTCTGGTCGTCGATGCCCGATGACGAACTGATGCAACTCGCCGACAAAGGAAACTTGCGCGACAAGGCGACGCTCACGAAACAGATCGCGCGGCTGTTGGCCGACCCCAAGTCGGAAGCCTTCGTCCAGAACTTCGCAGGGCAGTGGCTCGGCCTGCGCGAAGTTGGTTCCAACCCGCCGGCGGCCGATCTGTTTCCTCAGTACGACCGGCATCTGGAGGTCTCGATGGTCGAAGAGTCCCGTGCGTTCTTCGCCGAGATTTTGAAACACGATCTCAGCGTGATGAACTTCGTCGGCTCGGACTTCGTCGTCATCAACGAACGCCTCGCGCGGTTCTATGGCATCCCCGACGTGCGCGGCGATCATTTCCGGCGCGTGGCCGTTCCGGCGGGAGTCCATCGCGGCGGCGTGGCGACACAAGCATCGATCCTCACCATCACATCGAACGGCACGCGCACATCGCCAGTCAAACGTGGCACGTGGGTGATGAAGAACCTGCTCGGGACCGATCCCGGTTTGCCGGTCGCCAACGCGGGAGACATCGCACCGAAGGTGCCGGGGATCGACCGAGCCACCGTGCGGCAGAGGCTCGAAATTCACCGGCAACTCGCGCAGTGTGCCCGCTGTCACAACAAGATCGACCCGCTCGGCTTCGCCCTCGAAAACTTCAACGCCTCCGGTGAATGGCGCGATCGCGAAGGCTTCGGCTACAAGGGACGAGTCAGCCCGAATGATCCACTCATCGACGCTTCATCCAAGCTGCCCGACGGGACCGAGATCACGGGAGTCGATGGCCTGCGCAAAGCACTGCTCCAGAAGGAAGACCTGTTTCTGAACTGCCTCGCTGGCAAGCTCTTCACCTACGCGCTCGGTCGCGAACTGGGCGTCGCTGACCAACCACAGGTCAAAGCGGCCATGGCCACGATGAAAGACAACCGGCACACGCTGCGATCGCTGATTCAGTTCATCGTGCTGTCGGAGGCGTTCGGAACGAAGTGAAGCGCCACACCAACCTCAAGCGTGAGCGAGGAGGTGAGTTTCAAAGGAGGATTATGCCGAATTTGAATGGAAATGCTCGTCCTCGCTCACGCTTCGGGTTGGTGTTTTGTCCAATTGACACCTGCTGGGCTGCTCGCGACATCGAACTTGCGTACGTTGCTTGAATCTCGCGCTGTGGTTGTTAGCCTTGGGCGGTTTCGCGCGGATCGCGTCTTGACAAGGAGTTGAGGCTGCCGATCCGTCCCGCCTAGGAAGCATCTCGCTCCGCCCTATAGGACCGCCGCCGTGCCTCGCCGCGACGACATCCGCAAGATTCTGATCATCGGTTCCGGCCCCATTGTCATCGGTCAAGCTTGCGAGTTTGACTACTCCGGCGTGCAAGCCTGCAAGGCATTGCGTGAGGAAGGCTATGAGGTCGTGTTGGTCAATTCCAACCCGGCCACGATCATGACCGACCCCGAAATGGCGGATCGGACGTACATCGAACCGATCACTTGGGAGTACGTCGCGAAGATCATTGAGGTCGAACGGCCAGATGCTCTGCTGCCGACGCTCGGTGGTCAGACCGGCTTGAACATCGGCATGGACCTCGCCAAGCACGGCATCCTCACCAAGTTCGGTGTCGAGATGATCGGGGCCAAGGTCGATGTCATTCAGAAGGCCGAAGGGCGTGACTCATTCAAGCAGGCGATGATCAAGATCGGGCTGGAAGTCTGTAAGAGTGCCGTCGTCCACAACATGGATGAGGCGCGACTGGCTCTCGACTCGATCGGCCTGCCGATCATCATTCGGGCCAGCTTCACGCTGGGCGGCGTCGGCGGCGGGATCGCCTACAACCGGGATGAGTTCGAGGACAAAGTTCGCAAAGGCTTGGAGCTGTCTCCGGTCGGCGAAGTGATCCTCGACCAAAGCATCATCGGTTGGAAAGAGTATGAGATGGAGGTGATGCGCGACACGGCGGACAACGTCGTCATCATCTGTGCCATCGAGAACTTTGACCCGATGGGCGTTCACACAGGGGACTCCATCACCGTCGCACCGGCTCAGACGTTGACCGACAAGGAATACCAGCGGATGCGCGACGCCACGATCGCCGTCATGCGCGAGATCGGTGTCGAGACGGGTGGTTCCAACGTGCAGTTCGCGATCAATCCGCGCGACGGCCGAATGGTCGTGATCGAGATGAATCCGCGCGTGAGCCGGTCGAGTGCTCTCGCGTCGAAGGCGACTGGATTTCCGATCGCGAAGATCGCGGCCAAGCTTGCCGTCGGCTATCGGCTCGATGAAATCCCGAACGACATCACGCGCGAAACGCTCGCCTGCTTCGAGCCGACCATCGACTACGTGGTGACGAAGATTCCTCGCTGGACCTTCGAGAAATTCCCTGAAGCCAATCCCGAACTGACCGTCCAAATGAAGTCGGTCGGCGAGACGATGGCGATCGGACGAACGTTCAAGGAGTCGCTTCAAAAAGCACTGCGCGGGCTGGAGATCGGCCACTTTGGACTCGGCGGCGGCAAGAAGGATCTGTGGGGCACGGCCAAGCAGCCGGACATGGACGAGATCACGAGCAAGCTGGCGAAGCCGAATGAAAACCGCATCTTCTACATTCGGTTCGCCCTCAAGGCCGGGATGTCGCTCGAACAGATTTTCGATCTGACCAACATCGACCCGTGGTTCCTCGATCAGTTGCAGCAACTGCTTGCTGTGGAAGATGAGATTCGCCAAGTCCGTTCGTTGGAGTCGGCTCCGGCGGCTCTCGTGTGGAAGGCCAAGCGGCACGGGTTCTCGGACCAGCAGTTGGCGTGGTGGTGGGAGTCATCCGAAATCGATGTGCGTGCCTACCGGAAGCGACTCGGGATCGAAGCGACCTTCAAACAAGTCGATACGTGCGCGGCCGAGTTCGAGGCGTACACGCCGTATTACTACTCGACCTACGAGTCCGAAGATGAGACTCCCGCGAAGGGGGCGAAGCGACGGATCATGATTCTCGGTGGCGGTCCCAATCGGATCGGACAAGGGATCGAGTTCGACTATTGCTGCTGCCACGCTTCGTTCGCGCTGCGCGAATTGGGGATCGAGAGCATCATGGTGAACTCGAACCCTGAGACGGTCTCGACCGACTACGACACGTCCGACATCCTCTTCTTCGAGCCACTCACGACCGAAGACGTGCTGAACATTTGCGACCGGATGCAGCCCGACGGCGTGATCGTGCAGTTCGGCGGACAGACTCCTCTGAACCTCGCTCGCGGCTTGGAAGCGGCGGGCGTGAAGATCATTGGGACCAGCCCCGACATGATCGATGCGGCCGAGGATCGCGAGCGATTCAAGGCCATCTTGGAACGGATCGGGTTGAGGCAGCCTCCAAACGGAACCGCCTCCGATGCGCAGCGTGCGCGCCAGATCGCCAATGAGATCGGCTATCCGGTTCTCATCCGACCGAGCTTCGTGCTGGGTGGCCGCGCGATGGAGATTTGCTACGACGAAGAGACCGTCACGCGGTACATGAATGAGGCCGTCCATGTCTCGCCCGACCGACCGGTGCTGATCGACAAGTTCCTCGAAGACGCGATCGAAGTGGACGTGGACGCGATCGCCGATGGGACGCTCACGCTGGTCGGTGGCGTGATGGAGCACATCGAAGAGGCGGGCGTTCACTCGGGCGATTCGGCCTCGGTCCTGCCCCCCTATTCGCTGCCAGCACACGTCGTCGAAGAGATCAAGCAGGCGACGTATGCCCTGTCGCGCGAGTTGCAGGTGCGCGGCTTGATGAACATCCAGTTCGCCGTGAAGCACGATGACGGCCAGTACATCGTGTATGTTCTGGAAGTGAACCCACGTGCTAGCCGATCGTCACCGTTCGTGTCGAAAGCGACGAACGTGCCGCTCGCTAAGATCGCGGCCAAGATCATGGCGGGCGTGTCATTGGCTGAGCAGGGCGTGACGCAGGAAGTCGTTCCGCCCTACACGTCGGTCAAAGAGAGCGTCTTCCCCTTCAATCGATTCCTCGGCGTGGACATCATCCTCGGCCCCGAGATGAAATCGACCGGCGAAGTGATGGGGATCTCGGACGACTTTCCGATCGCGTTCGCGAAAAGCCAGATCGCAGCCGGAAACAAGCTGCCTCAGTCGGGCATGGTCTTCATCAGCATGGCTGGTCGGCACAAAGAGGCGATCATCCCGTCTGCCCGCCGCCTGTTGGAACTCGGCTACCGCATTATCTGCACGGGTGGAACAGCGCGCGTGTTTCGAGAACACGGCCTCGAAGTCGAGACCGTGCGGAAGCTCCAAGAGGGACGACCGAACCTGCTCGACTACATGGCCAACAAGCAAATCTCGCTCGTCTTCAACACGCCGAGCGGCAAGGGTGCCCGCACGGACGAAGGTCGCATTCGAGCGGCCGCGGTGATGAACGGCATCCCCTGCGTGACGACTCTCCCCGGCTGCGTCGCCGTCGTGAAGGCCCTTGAAGCGTTGAGAGAACGCCCGGAGCCGGAAGTAAAAGCGATCCAAGACTGGTGTGCTCAACGCTCCGTGTTGGCCACAAGATGAGCATGGCCGATGCGCGACTCCCCGCACGATCGGGTTGCCGCCGACATCGTCAGCGGGCTGTTAGTTGGTAGACGACACCCGCGTCGATGGGAGAAAAGCCGGAAGACTCGAGAACGGCGATCGCCGCCGAGTCGGTGGCGGGCGCATGGGCCTCGGCGACTTGGACCAGGTCATCACGGACTCGACGACAAACTTCGACGAGCAGCGTTTGTCCGTAGCCTTTCTGGCGGTTTGCCTCACCCACATAGAGGCCCGTCAGACCGATCGCCCGAGCGTTCCAACTGTTGATGTAGCGGTCGAGGCCCACAACGCTGACTCGCGCCAACGCGCCTCCACCCGTCTTGAGCGTCAAAGCCAATTGCATGGCATCGAGTCGTCCGTGGCGAGTCTGCCACCACCAAGACTTCGGCTCTTGGCCGATCGAGGCGAGTCGCGTGTTGCGGCGCACGTTCACCAGCCGAATGCCAACCGGATCCGCAGCACCCGCGATGAGCGCACGTTGAAAAACCAAGTGCCGCTCGCAGGGGACGTAGCCCAGCTTGGCGAAGAACGGTGCGGCAGCCGGGTCTGATTCCAGGAAGCCCGCCGACTGGCTTCCGCCGTACAGGCCACCGTAGAACGAATCGCGTCCATCGGACTGGCCCGCATAGATGCGAATGCTCCCCGCACGACGCAGGTAGTTCTCGGCACGGAGTACCAATTCGCGGCCGACTCCAAAGTTGCGTTCGTTTGGATGCACCATCACGACGCAGATCACGCCCTCGTCGGTGGAGAGCCATGTTTGCTGTTCGTTGACGCCGAAGCCCGCATGAACAAAGCCCACCGGAACGCCATCGCGACAGGCGACGATCACTCCAGCGGGATCGAAGTACGGCTGGGCGATGACGACTTCGTCGAATTCATCACAAGAGATGCCGAGCGCCGCACCACGCCCCAGTCCGCACTCGTGCCAGAGTCGCACCAAGTGCGGCGGGTCCGAGTTCCGAAACTGGCGATACTCGATCACGGTTGCCACACGAGATATCGAGAAAGAAAAACCCGGCATCGTTGAGACACCGGGTTGGAAGACCGACTTGATTATCGCGACCGGACTTTTTCGACGGCAGCGACGACGGCTTCTGCCGTCAGGCCATATTTTTGGAGCAGACCGTGGGGGTCACCGCTCTCGGCGTAGCGGTCACCGAGATTGACGAACTCCATCGGAACCGGCTTGGTGCGAGCCACCACACCAGCAACAACCGAACCGAGTCCGCCTGCCATCAGATGTTCTTCGGCCACAACGATGCGACCGGTTTCAGTTGCGGCCTTGATGATCGCCGCTTCGTCGATCGGCTTAATCGTGTGCATGTCGATCACGCGGGCGTTCACACCCTGAGCGGCCAACGCGGCAGCGGCATCGAGCGAGATTCCGACCATCAAACCATTGGCGATGATCGTTACGTCCTTGCCATCGCGGACAGTGTTCGCTTTGCCAATCTTGAACTCGGAGTCAGCCGTGTAGATGTCTGGAACTTCGATCCGGCCACAGCGGAGATAGACCGGTCCGACGTGTTCGAGCATCGCGCGAGTCGCCAGCCTGGTCGAGGTTGCATCGGCGGGAACGACGACCACGATGCCGGGCATCGAGCAGGCAAGGGCCACGTCTTCGATCCCCATCTGTGACGCACCGTCTTCGCCGATTGAAATCCCTGCGTGGGAACCGACCAGCTTGACGTTCATCCCCGGATAGGCGACCGACATGCGAATTTGATCGTAAGCGTTGGCCAGCAGGAACACGGCGAAGCTGCTCACGACGGGAATCTTCCCGGCTGCAGCCAGTCCCCCCGCGACGCCAACCATGTTCGACTCGGCAATCCCGACGTTGAATCCACGCGAAGGGAAGGCTTTCGCGAAGACTTCGGTTCGCGTCGAGTTGCCCACGTCACCGTCAACGGTCACGAGATTGGGGAACTCATCCCCTAAGTCCTTCAGCGCGGTGCCGAACGCATCACGGCACGCCTTGCCCAACTTCAAACCAGCCGCAGCACCAATCGTCATCGTTTCAGTTCCCGGTAGTGTGTGGGCATCGCCCAACAATCTCGTGTTCGAGGAATTTGCTGTATGCGACATAGGGTGGGACGAGCCTTCGATCCACTCTGCGAGGTGCTCGCTGCATCGCAGTGAGCAGCCCATTGGAAAACGTAGGGTAAGCCTCTGGCTTGCCCATATTCCAACGGCAATCACGGGCAAGCCAGACGCTTACCCTAAGTTTTTCAGTGGGTAGTTAGGCCAAATGGGCCAGCGCCTTCTCGGCGAGTTCTTTCGAGAGTGGCTTGCCGTGGTAATTCAGATCGCCGGTCGGTTCGAGGATCGGCAGGATGCCAAAGCCCTTCTTGGTCTGCGAGACGATTGCGGTCGGACGATCAGTGACCGCGCGAGCCTTGGCCAAGCCTTCGAGAACCGCTTCCATCGAGTTCCCCTCGATGACCTGCGTGTGCCAGCCGAAAGCATCAAACTTGGAGGCGAACGGCTTAAGATCGAGTACGTCTTTCGTGGCTCCCGTCTGCTGGTAGCCGTTTTGATCGACGATCGCCGTCAGATTGGAGAGCTTGTACTTCTCGGCCGTGGCGATCGCTTCCCAGACTTGGCCTTCGCCCATCTCGCCATCGCCCATCATCACGTAGGTGTGAGCATCGAGACCGTCGAGTCGGCAGGCGAGAGCATGTCCCACGCCGAGCGACAGTCCTTGGCCGAGCGATCCGGTGGAGGCTTCCATCGTGTCGAGCCGCTTCATGTTCGGATGCCCTTCAAACGGGCTACCGAGCTTTCGCAGGGTCATGATCTGCTCGAAGCTGTAATAGCCAGCCTGACAGAGTGCGGCGTAGAGGACCGGGACCGCGTGGCCCTTGCTCAGGATAAAGCGGTCACGCTTCGGATCACGGGGATTGGCCTTGTTGTGCCGGAGATAGCCACCGAAATAGAGGGCCGTTACGACTTCGACAGCAGACAAGCTGCTGGAAGGATGGCCGCTGCCCGCTTCGGTGGTGATTTGAATGATGAGACGGCGAATGGCCTTCGCCGCGTCCTTGAGTTCGTTCAGACTAAGTTTGGTCGCGTCGGCCACCGATGAATTCCTTTGGAACAGTCTCTCGAAACGGAAGCGGTTATCGGGGGAATTGGCAGACCGTCGGAGTCGTCAGAAATGACGACTGTCATGGCCAAATTCACTTCGCGCCGCTGAGGTTCTTCAAAGCGGGCGCTATGCTACCGGCGACCTTCTGGGGTGGCAAGGAACCACTGGAACGGACCAGAATCGTCGATTGCAACGCTCGCAACCGACGCGATGAGTCCTCAATGCGAGCATGACCGCAGTCCAATTGTTACTCTGCAACTCTTGAGTATTCAGGTGGCCAAAGTCACTGATCTCGTTCACGGCTGAAGGAACTGTTGATGTCTTCTGCTCCTCCCGGAAAGCGTATTTGGAATTGTCCCGATTGCGGCGGCGAAGTTCTGTTGTCGATAACACAGCTCGATCCGTTAGCGTGTCCAACCTGCGTGACCAAGTTGAAGGGTGGCAGCTCCTCGACGAGCGCGAGATCGGGAGTAACCGGCCCTGCGGGTGGCCCTCTTCAAATCGTGGCCGCTTTGCCGGAGAGCGTGAAGCTGGCGGGAGTCGGCTGCGTCGCGCTGTTGCTGGGACTACTGATTGGCTTCGTCTCTGGCCGCGTTACCGCGCCGCAGTCCACCGTCGCCGCGCGAGGCTCATCCGTACCGGCGGCATCGCCCTCACGTGAATCATCTCGAGCCACGTCCCGCGCGAAGGAGATCGAAGAGGACGAGGAGCCGATCACGGGAGACGACCATCCCAACGAAGCGACGCGCCCCAGCCCCACCTCGAAATGGAGCAAAGGCTACACGCGGAAAGATGGCGTGAAGGTGAAGGGCCACTGGATTCGCTAAGCGAACCAGACAGCTAGACCCGACAAAACCAGCGACCCCACCGGGCTGGCCCCGGTGGCTCGCGGGTTTTTGCACTACTCGGTTTCCGGACTCGGGTGAACGCAAAAGTAGTGCAAAGACCCGATTTCACCGGGGCCAGCCTGGTGGGGCGAGTTTCAGAACAAAACCGTGGAAGCCGTTTCAGAAGTTCAACCGCGTACCGGTACCGTGTTCACACTCTCGCGATCGACGAGCCGACCGTCTTGCAGTTCGCAGTGACGCGGGAAGCGATGGGCCAGTTCGATGCTGTGCGTCACGCAGATCAAGAGCGTGTTCTGTTCGCGGTTCAGATCGAGCAGCAATGAGCCGACCGCTTCGGCCGTGGACCGGTCCAGGTTTCCGGTCGGCTCATCGGCGAGCAGTAGCGCGGGGCGATTGATGAGCGCGCGACAGACCGCGACGCGCTGACGTTCTCCGCCGGAAAGCTGAGCCGGTCGATGGCCCATCCGCTCAGCCAGGCCGACGCGACCGAGCAGCTCGCGGGCGCGGGCCTCTGACTCAGGAGTCGCTCCCGCGCCGGGCAGCGTTGGGATCAGAACATTCTCCAGCACGTTGCATTGCGGCAGCAGATGATGGTCCTGAAAGATGAAGCCGATCTGCCGATTGCGAAACTCGGCCTGCTGCGCCGCGTTCAGTTGGAACGGGTCGCAGCCTTCCAGTTGGATGCGGCCCGCCGTCGGTGAATCCAACGCACCGAGCATGTACAGCAACGTGCTCTTGCCCGATCCGGACGGTCCCGTGATCGCCAGTGCCTCGCCGCGCTGCATGGTCAGGTCGAGACTTTTCAAAATCGACAGCGTCCCATCCGCCGTCACGTAGTCCTTCGCGAGTTGGCAGACGCTGAGAGTCGGTTCGGTCATCGAGGTTCCTTCACGGCAGGGTCATCGCCTTGTTGAAGCTGAGGGACTGAGTACCACGGTCACGGAGCTTCGACGTGGCCGTGAAATCGGGAAAACGACTTCACGTTCTCACACGGCCACGTTGAAGCTCCGTGACCGTGGCACCCGAGAATGAATGAAGCGGCGGCTGGCTGGCAGCGTGCGGGACCGTCGCGCACAATGCGTCGCGCGGCTGGAGATTCACGCACGGGGCCATCATAGGAACGAACGTCATGCTTCACAATTTGATGAGAGAACACGCGAACGGACTGGACCAGATGCCTGCAAACGAGATCACTCGCCGCGACCTGTTGCGGGCCGGAGTCGCCGGATTGAGTGCGATCAGTTTGGGGACGATGCTGCCTCACACGCGGCCTTCCGCATCCGCCGCCGAACCGGTGACGCGAAATGGCAAGCCGCACATGAAGCTCAGTCTAGCCGCCTATTCGTTCAGTCGCGTGCTGCCACGAAGCTGGACGCCAGACCAACTGGCCGACGCGAAGTACACGCTCGAAAAGTTCATCGACTTCTGTGCGGAACACGATTGCGATGGCTGCGAACTGACCGCCTACTACTTCCCCAAGACCATCACGAATGACTACCTGATGAGTCTCAAGGAACGCACGTTTCGGCTCGGCTTGGACATCTCGGGAACCGCGATCGGCAACGACTTCTGTCTGCCCGAAGGCGAAGCGCGTCAAAAGAACCTGCTGATGTGCCGCGAGTGGATCGATCATTCGGCGACGCTCGGTGCGCCGGTCATCCGCATCTTCGCGGGCAACGTCCCGAAGGGTGAGTCCGAAGACGCCGCGCGCGAACGCTGTATCGACGGCATCAATCAGTCGCTTGAGTACGCAGCAACCAAGGGCGTCTGTCTGGCTCTCGAAAATCACGGCGGCATTACGGCGACGCCCGAGCAGATGCTGAAGATCATCGCGGGGATAAAGCCCTCACCGTGGTTCGGCGTCAATTTTGATGGCGGCAATTTCAGAACGGACGACCCGTACCGAGACCTCGCCAAAATCGCACCGTATGCAATCAACGCCCAGATCAAAGTCGAGGTCGCACCGAACGGCAAGGCCGAGCCGACCGATCTCCCGCGCGCGGTGAAGATCCTCAAAGACGCCAACTACCGTGGCTTCCTCGTGCTGGAGTACGAGGCGAAAGAAGACCCGCTGACCACGATTCCCGGACACCTGAAACGCCTGCGCGAACTGATTGACTGAAGTCTGGCTGTGCTTTGATACCCGGACTTCCCCGCTGGGGCGCGGCCTCTTGAAATAGACCTCTCGCGTCCCGAGAGGAAAGATCAGCGAACCTCACGCTCGTGACCGTGCGGGGTATTGGATTCTTCTCCCGGAGCAACGTACCCCGTCATGGCCGACCACGAACCCTCATCATCGCGGAAGCCGCTCTCATGGCGAACCCTGTTTGTGGTGGTCGCTCATCAGCAAGAGTCGCTCCGCTATGTGCTGGTGAGTTCACTCGATTTTTTCATGACCTACATCATGCTCCGATCGCATCCGGACTTCATTGAGTCGAATGTTGTCGCACGGTTCTTCCTGAACCATTGGGGTGTCAAAGGCTTGATCTACTTCAAGCTGGGAATGGTCGCGCTGGTCTGTGTGATTTCACAGATTGTCGCGCAGCAGCGGCCTCGTGTGGCGAAGTGGCTTTTGAATTGGGCGACGGTCGTCGTGGCGGGAGTCGTGATCTACAGCCTCATTCTATTTCTGCGCCACACCGGTGCGGGCGGACTGCTGGAAGACTAGAGGGCATTTCAAAACTAGCCCGACGCGCAAGCGAGGGCTTCAACATCATCGAATGTCCAGCCCTCGCTTGCGCGTCGGGCTAGTTTTCAGACAAAGCCTCCTGTCACCGAATTTCCTGCGTCACCTTCAGTCGCGCGTCCGACAGATTCAACCGGTACATGACTTGGTTGTATTCATAGCGCGGCGTGGGAGTCGGGTTGCCCGAGAACGTGTTCGTGTACGTTCCTTCAAAATAGATCGACTCCCCGCCGTCCTCGGCAAAGTACGGGTGCTGCTTCGGGTTATAGAAGCTGTATTTGTCGTGCGTCGCGACCTTCGTCGCCCTGAGCCACGGGCCTTCCGGACGATCGGCTTCGCCGTACCAGACCTCGCCCAAGACCGACGTGCCGAAGTGCTGCGTGAAGATGATCGTCCAGCGTTGGCGATGCTCATTCCACGCGACCGAGCCGCGATGAGCGATCACGGGACGACCGGACTCCGCGTCTTGCAGGCTCCACCAGACCTCGTTCGGTTTGAGTTGCCCGTTGCGGACGAGAGACGTTTGCAACGCGGGCGTCAGCGCGGCGGTGTCCTGCTTCCAACCGAAGACCGGTTTGCCCGTGGCGTCTCGTTCCACCTGCGGCTTCTGCCCGCGACCGCCCGCGACGAGACAGGTGAAGCCTTCGTAGTGCGACGGGTCGAGCAGATCGTCCACTGTCGCGCGGACACGCATGATCGGGAACGGATCGCCGAAGTAGACGTATTCGACAAGCGCGGTTCTTGCTTGCTGCTCGGGCTTTGTCGGTGTGACTGGAGATTGGTCACCATCAGAAGGTCCCCTCACCCCCGGCCCCTCTCCCCGCAGAGCCGGGGCGAGGGGAGCTTGATGCACCTTGTGCAGAAACGGATGCCCGTGCAGATGGAGTGGGATGTCTTTATCGAAACGCTTGCGTGAGACGAACTCGTGCCGCTCATCATCGAACTCGGCCAAGCCGCGCTCATAGATTTCGAGCGTGCCGCGCACCTTCTCGTAGCCGGTGAACAGTCGCTCACGCCCATCGGCATCGCGCAGGACGACGGCTCCGAAAATCCACGTCGGTCCGTCACCGGGCATCTTGGCGACGGGCTTGGCGAACCCGTCGTCGCCCGTGAAGTAATCGAGATCAACTCCAATTGCAGGACTGAGCCCCCCCTCAAGCGGCAGCTTGGAAGTGGCTCCCGTCACTTGGAAATTCCCGAGCGGATAACGCAGACGGTTGGTGTCGCCCCAGAACCAGTGCAAGTGACCGCGATAGAGCGCCGTGACGACGCTGTCCGATCCGGCAACCTGCGTGTTGAGCAGCGGCCGTTGAATCGGCGCGGCTTGTCCCAACAGCACACTGTCGGCATAGATCCCCGCGCCAGTCACACGATACAGCCGCTCGGCAATGTTGAGCCGCTTCAACTTCAGAGTTGTCTCGCCACGCGGCTCGATCACGATCGCCCGGCCTCGATAGCCGAACCCATCCTTGGGGAACTCATACCCGTGACTGCGCACGTGAAAGAAGACGTTCTGCCCGAGTAACTCCGGGTCACGCACGGCGACTCGCCCAGCGGAGTCCGTCACAAAAAGTTGATCGTGAACGGTACGCAATTCGACCAACGGCACGCCGCGCCCGGTCTCATCATCGACGACGCGGATTTGAAATGCTTCCGCCTGAGCGACCGACACCTTTGACATGCAGAGAACTACGCAGGCAATCAACCACACGATCATTCGGAGATTCATTCAATGTTCGCTTTTGATGATGGCGGGTTCGCGCCGGGATCAGGTACCGCAACGAACTTTCCCGCCGCGATCAGTCGCAGCCGAGCTTCCATCATGACCGACATCATCAACCGCCCGATGTCATCGCGACGTTCGGCGTACTTGTGAGCCTCAATGGCCGTCCCGTCGTATGCCTTCGGATCGAGGAACGGCGTCGCAACGCGAACGGAGGCTCCCTTGATGATCGGACACGCTTCCTCGGCGTCGCTGCACACGAGCAACGCCGCGAAGCCTGACTGAGGATTGGCTGCGTCGTCGTACTTCTTCGAGAACTCGATCGACTCCATCTCCGTATCATCGGGCGTGAGTCCCCATCGAATGCGATGCTTGAGGTTCGCCGTGACGGCATCACCCCGAGCCGCCTCTGCACCGAGCGAGGTGATGTCGAGGCCGATCTCGCGCAGTGTCTTCACCGTCCGTGAATTGAAGGCGGTCGGCTTGGTTCCTCCACTAAAGCCGCGAATTTCCGGCAGCCCGTAGTACGCGGCCGAAATGCTGACCATCGTGGCCGACAGAATGCTCCGTCGCGAATTGCCCGTGCAAACACAGGTGATCGCCAGCGGTTGGCCGGGCCGGTAATTCTCCACGATCCAGTCGGCCAGCTTCCGTCCCGCTGTCGCACGAGACTCGTCGAGCATGTCGTAGCCGGTCGCGAGCAGGCTGAGATGTTCAGCCAATTGGGGATTCAGTCGAGTGCGACTCGCAGGAATTTGCGCAGCCAACGCTCGCCGAACTTCGGCCGCATCCAGCCGATCATCGACGCCCGCCCACCGGGCAAACACTTTCGCATCCATCAGCTCGACGGTTGCCTCTTTCCGCAGCACACCCTCACTGCCAAGCCCCTTCCCGATGATCGCCTTCGTTCGCGCATCGCGCTGGGGTGAGGCCGCCTCAACCAAACCGACATGCTGCGTCAGCCGCAACACGTCGAGAAACATGTTCGTCGCGTTCGCGGATTGGACAGGCTCGACGCGACGAGACGGCTCGTCGCCCACTACCAACGAACACACTGCCAACACGCTGAGTGTGACAATGCTCAACGCAAACAGCCGCTGACCGGCATGAATCAACCGCACGAGGCCATCTCGTGTACTCGAATTTCGCGAATCACTCACGACACCACCTCGACCGCCTTCACGCGGCGCACGATCAGTCCCAACGAGGCCGCACAGATCGCAGCCAACACCGTCACGCACCAGCCCGCCGACGGAATGGTGCTCTCATCGAGCGACCCGAAACACCAGCGGCCGATGCGGTGCATGTCGTCCCAGATTCCGAGGAGCAACCAGTAACGATTGTCGTCGATGGCGCGCATGGCATCGGCCAACCCCTTCAATAACACGAACAGCCCCAGCCACGTCATGACCAGCGGAACAGTGCGTGGCACCCACGCGGCAATGGCGAAAATCATCAGGCTCTGCACGACCGCCAGCACCGCACCGTAGCCGAGAATCCCACACAGCACACGCGGGTTGTCGATGAAGTACGCGAACGAATTGCTCAGCGTCCCGTACTCGATGAACAGGATCAGCGCGGGAATCGTGGTCACGATCGTCACCACGGCCGCGATCGTCAGCAACTTGCCCACGATGTAGTGCCACTTCCCAATCCCACGCGATAGGCAGAAGACCATCCCACCCTGCCGGTAATCGCTGCCGATCAGAGTCGATCCCGCAAACGCCAGCAGCAACGCGCAGATCGTCGCCTGCGCGAACATGAAGTCGGCATACGCCTGCCCCGAGCCGGTGACTTTGTAGTTGTCGAGGAACCGCGCCATGTTGGCGTTCTGCACGACAATCGTCGCCTTCAAATAGATGAAGGCAAAGTGGAAGAGAAAATTCAGCAGTCCGAGGCCCAGCAAAATCCAAAACACCCACCGCCGCACAATGAGCATCAATCCGACCCGCACGAGCGACCAACACCCCCACCACGGAGACCGCCGCTCCCCGTCCCACGTTCGATAACCCGCTTGAGTCAGTTGCATGTTGTGAGTTCTTGTCCTGTCTTCGCTTTGTCCCCTCGCCCCGGCCTTGCGGGGAGAGGGTGAGGGGGCTTCGCTTCGCACATCTACGGGTAGACGCGGCGTCCCACGAGATCGTGGAGTGCCTCGCGAAGCTGCGGAAATTGAAACTCGAACCCCTCCTCACGCAATCGCTTGGAAACGACGTACCGTCCGTAAAGGGCCAACTCGGCGTCCGTTCGCAGGAGCAACGGCGCACCGAGGCGGACCATCCATGAGTACGTCGGCAATCCAATAGGCATTCCGACCGCTCGCCGCAACTCGCGCATGAAGACGCGATTCGACTCGGGGTGGGGAGCCGATGAAATATACGCGCCGTTCATGGTGGGGTCAGTCAATGCGCGTTCAAAGAGGCGGTTCAAATCGGCCTCGTGAATCCAGCTCATCCCCTGTGTGCCCGAGCCGACGGTTCCCCCTAATCCGAGACGGGCCAGCAACCCCAGTCGTCCGAGCGCACCATTGCCAGCGCCGCGATCACGTCCGATCACAAAGCTCGTTCGTAGGACGACTCCGCGCTGCGATGGAAGAATGCTGGCGTGAAAAGCATCCTCCCACGCACGACCCACAAACGGTGCGAGACCGTATCCGAAGGGGGACTCTTCGGTGCAGGTGACTTCCGGCGGATCGCCATAAATGTGAGCGGTACTCATCTGCACCCAGACCGGTGGTGGCGCAGCGACCGACCGCAGGGCCAAGCCCAGCACCCGAGTCGCCTCGATTCGCGATCGAAGAATTTCATCCTGATGCGCCGGGGTCTTGATGCAATCGACGGTGCGTCCCACCAAGTTGATGATCGCACTCGCCCCATTTAGTTCATGACGCCACTCACCCAATGAGCGGGCATCCCAACCGACGTGCCTCCAAGGCCCGCTCGGCTTTGGAGGCCGACGAGACAGCACGACGATCGGTCGCCCTAAAGCGACCAAATGCGTCGCCAACGACACACCCAAAAAGCCGCTCCCTCCGGCGATAATGATCGGGCCGGAGATGGAAGTCGTTGGCATGGCACAATCCTCAGCAGTGAGTTCGGCGGAGATCAATGGGACCGACACCGCGAAACAGCGCGGCGATTAACCATAGGGAGGTTGGCTTTGAAATCGCATCTCGCCAATCAGCTTCCAATCAATCGGTGATAGAGCTGCTGCAAGTCTTCCTCTTCGGGAACGACATCGCTGAGTGTGACGCCGTGCTGCGAGGCGAGTTCAAAGAACCGGCCGTTGTTCCAGTCAGCGGGCACATCGACCAAGACCTGTTCGGGGCGAGGCGACTCTTCGATCGCGACGCCTGCGTCGCGAAGAGATTGCACGAACGGAGTCCCCTCGCCTCGCCAACGGACTCGAAACCGGTTGCGCCAGTGCTGACGAAGATCACCGATTCGGCCGACTCCGAGGATCGAGCCACGATCGACAATGATGACTTGCTCACACACGCGGTCGATGTCGCCCAGCAGGTGCGTCGAGAGGATCAGCGACTTTCCGTGACGGCTCGCGATCGCATGGAGCAGCCGCAACATCGAGTCTCGCCCCTGCGGATCGAGTCCGGCGGTTGGCTCATCGAGTAGCAGCAGCTGTGGATCGTGAACGAGCGCCGCCGCGAGCTTCAATCGTTGCTTCATGCCGACGGAATACTCGTCGCACTTGCGGTATCGGACTTCATCCAGTTCCAAGTACGACAACACTTCGTGAGCGCGCCGCAACGCCTGCTGTCGCGGCATCCCTGACAACTCGCCCGCCAGCGCAACGAGATCAACGCCCCGCACGCCGGGGATCAACGACTCGGCCTCCGGCATGAACCCGATGCGGCCGCGCAACAGATGCTGCTCGCGCACCAGATCGCATCCCAACACAGAGCCACCCCCACTCGTCGGTCGCATCAACCCGAGCAGCAGTTTCAACAGTGTCGATTTCCCCGCACCGTTCTGTCCGACAAGCCCAATCGCCCCCGGAGCGACTGCGAATGAAACCTCTTTCATCGCCTGAAACTTCCCGTAGAAGTGCGAGAGGCCGTTCAATTCGACGAGCGGCGACAATGACGAGCCGGTTGAAGATTCAATCACAGGGATACCAGTCGCGAAGTCAGTTGGATGTAGAAATTGAAGTCGCCGTCGAAGCGGGACGGTTGATCCGAATCAATTGTCCGCGCAGATCACCGTGGAGCATGATCGCCGCCGAGATTCGCTTAGAACGTGTCCAAAAACAATGTAGCCATTCGCGGAGCGGCTGTGATTGTTTCGTAGAACGGGCGGCTCGCCTGTTTTTTCTCGGAGGAAATGGCAGGCGAGCCGCCGACCCTACGTTTTTCTACAGGCCAACAGGTCAGGCCAAGTTTCTCTCCGAGCTGAAAACTGACAGAAACTTCTCGCCATTTGAATGAGCCTCGGTAGACTCGACGGCGTGCTGAACGGATTTTTCCCATCCCCCAACCAAGGAAGCCCGGATGAACCAGCGCCCCACATCGACCGTCGCCACAGAGATCGCCCCCGCCGACAATCAACACACGCAGCGCCTCGACCCTCCCGCCGCGCATGTTCCCGCGCCGCATGAGATCGAGTACGAAGTTCAGCACCGCTTGCAGCGCCATCCCGCGCTCAAGTTCACCCGCCTGCATGTCCACCGCTGCGAAGCGGGGATTTGTCTGGAGGGCTTTCTCGAATCGAATGAGTTCGAGATCGACTTATGCGACGTGGTGCGTGAGGTGGCGGGAGTGACCAGTGTTCTCAATCGCGTGGTCCTGGCTCGCCCCGGATCGCTGACACCAAAAAAGAGGTGAGCCTCTGCACGAGACCGAGGGCGAATTGTTCAGCTATCTCAGAAGTCCGGCTTTTTCGAAAGTCGGACTTCACTCTTTGCGGTGTCTCGTTCTGGAAGGGAGTCTGGCTGGCGATTCTAAGCTGGACTCCATCATTGAAGTCGCCAGCAGTCTCGCTCCTGCCTCGCCAGAACGCCCCGGTTCGGGGTTTGCCGTGGCTTACCCTGTCTGTACACTCTTCGCCATTCCGCGCAGGGACCGTGCGGTGCATCACTCGCCATGCTGGTGAGTTGCCCGATGGTGAGACCTGTTGATCGCGAAGTCGGTCGTTTCGTGAGGCATGTAGGCATCGCGACACGCTGGCTCTAGGGAGTTGGTTCCAATGGTGGGGCTGACTCCACTCGGTCGGTCTCTGCGGGGAAGAATCGGAAGGGATGCCGTCATGGCTGCGAAGCCGCTCCGCTTACTGCACGCTGCGAATTTGCAGCTCGACTGTCCGCTGCAACATGTCGCCGGACTACACGACGATGCGCGCGACATCATCGACATCGCAACGCTCACAGCGTTTGATCGCCTTGTGAGCTTGGCCATCGAACGGGATGTCGATGCGTTGCTCATCACGGGCAACAGCTTTGATGCCTCGGTCGCGAGTCTCCCCGCCGAAGTCGCACTGCGAAACGGATTCGAGCGGCTCGACGAGCGGCAGATTCCGGTCTTCGTCACGCCCGGCAAGCTCGATCCGGCGTCGGCGTGGCTAGAGCTGCCGGCACTTCCTGAAAACGTCACCCTGCTGACGGACCTCGAAGAACCACCGATCGACCTCACAGATCGAGGCCGTTTGCTGGCGACGCTTCTTCCCGTGTCCGTCGATTCGTCAGTCGAACCGTTTGAACTCGACAACCTATTCGAGTCGCGAGCGAACAACGTGTTGGATCGGCCGTTCGTCGTCGGTCTGCTGCTGCCGGATCGGCCTTCGGTGCGCAACGCGCCCTCGAGCCGGTTCGCCGCACTCGATTGGCTGGCCTGTTCCGTGAGTGAAGCGACGAGCGAGTTGCCGCTCACCGACGCCATCGTCAACGCTCAAGCAGGTCCGCAGGGGATGTCGTTCGAGGAGACCGGTCCGCGCGGCGCGATGCTGCTGGAAGTGGACGCGCAGCGGCGTATCAAACAAACGTTGATCCCGCTCGCGCCGGTGCGATGGGAGCGGATCACTCAGTCGTTGGACGGCGTTCGCAACCGTGACGACCTGTTGGAGCGGATGCTGGCGGCTGTCGAACGGTTGTCGGACTTGCCCGGTGAATTGCTGCGATTCATCGACTGGAAGCTCGATCGGACCAGCGGCGAGGCCAACGGTTGGGAAGCCGATGCCGCCGTGACCGAGTTGTCGGCCGCACTGACTCAACTGACCGATCAGCCCGAGGGCCTTCGTTACGTCCATCGCGTCCGCCCGCTCGATCCCGACTTGTCACTGATTGAATCGGGGCATCGTGAGTTGTTGACCGAGTACCTCCTCGCGCTCGATCGCCGCTCGCCGGTGACTCGTCCCGCGATGACAAAGTGGCTCACCGACGGACGGGTCGCCAACACGCTCAAGGCAGGACGATGGGAGTCCTGGTCCGACGCGGTCGAACCGGCCACGGTCGCCAGTCAGGCACAACAACTCGGTTGGGATTGGTTCACCGCGATGGGACAGAAGTGACAAATGACCAGCACTAACCCGAAGCGTAAGCGAGGACGAGAGTCGAATGACATGCGTCCTCACTTACGCTTCGGGTTAGTGTTGTAGGGTGGGCACTGCCCACCATTCCGTAGTCAGTGATGGTGGGCAGTGCCCACCCTACAAGAATTACCGTCGGGGGGAATGATGCGGATTACCGGGATCGAGATTGATCGGTTCGGAGTCTGGCAAGACTTCAAACAGCCGTTGCATGGCTCGGGGCTGACGGTCTTCTACGGCCCGAACGAAGCGGGCAAGACGACACTCCTGCGCTTCATTCGGGGTGTGTTGTACGGCTTTCCGTCGGACGAAATTCTCAACCCGAAGAAGAAGGGGCGTCGAGACGCTCAATCGGGACTGCTCCGTGTCGAACATCGCGGTCGCGAGTACGAAGTCCGACGCACGGCCTACGGTGACGATCCGGGACTCCTCTCCGTCGCGGGCATTCCCGCTGGCGAATCGACTTCGGCGTTCATGGAGGACTTGCTCGCCGCGACGGACGAGAAGCTGTTTGAATCGGTCTTCGCCGTCGGTCTGCCCGAGTTGCAACAGTTCGCCACGTTGACCGGCGATCAGGTGGCTGACCACTTGTACGGCATGACGCTCGGTCCTCAAGGCCGCTTGCTGATGGAGTTGCCAGGACGAGTCGATCGCGAACTGCAACGACTGATCGGCGCGGGTGGCGACGGCGCGGTGATCCCCGATTTGCTCAAGCGACACGATGAGCTGACTCGTCAAACGGCGAGCGGCGTTCGCCAACGAGACCGTTACCGCGAGCTGCTTCGCAAGAAGTGTGAACTCGACGATCGGATCGTCAAACAGCGCGAGCGGCAGTCACAATTGCAGGCCAACCTGCGCGGCCTCAGTTACATGGAGAAGGTTCATCCGCCGTGGAACAGGCTGCGCGAAGGCCGACTCGAACTGAAGCAGCTTCCCGACTTCAGTGCCTTCCCCAAGGATGGTGTCCAGCGGTTGCAGCGGCTCGAATTGGATGTCGATGCGGCGACAAAGACGCGCGAAGGATTGCTCGACGACGTGTCGCGGATCAGCCAAAAGTTGGCGGAAATCCGGATCGATCCCGAGATTCGACGTTTCTCGGGCGCGGTGCAGATGCTGGCCGAACAGCGTGCGCTGACGAAGGACTTTGAACCGCGCATCGCCGAGTTGGAAGAACTCGCCGCCAAACAAGAACGTGAACTGGTGGAGCATCTGGCGGGACTTGGTCGCCACTGGTCGCTGACGCGGCTCGATGCGGTGAACGACTCTCCGGAAGCGACCGCGACGTTTGTGCAGGCCGCACGCGAGTACCAGTCGATCCTCGGCAAGACCGAGCGAATGCAACGTCGGTACAAACGAGCCAACGGCGCGTGCCGCGATCGCGAATTGGCACTCAGGACGGAACTTCAAGAACACGGAGTTTCGGTCGAGGCACTCGATGCGTCGGTCGATGTCGCCGCCCAGCGGATCGATCAACTGACTGACCTCAGCCGCTGGCACTCCGAAGCGGGCGAGCAGTTTCACCGCACGAAGACACTCGACCAGCAACTCGAACGGCTCAACCTCCGTCACGGCCTGCCCGACTGGATCTACGGCATCATGTCGTGGTTCACGCTCGCCGGTGCGGCGTTGTTCGTCGCGGGCGTCTATTCGGCCGTCACCACCGGTTGGATCGTCGGGCTGATTTTCGTCATCTTGTCGTTGTTCTCTGCGGGAACGGCGTGGGCGTTCAAGACGCATCACGAAGAGAGCCTTCAGCAGCAGGTGGCTGAACTCCGCAACCTGCGACTCGCCAACGAGACCGAACGCCGCAACCTGCTCGATCACATCGCGGCTTATGCCGAGAGCTGCAGCATCCGCGAATGGATGGGTCGCGACTTCACGCTACAAGAACTGAACGACGGCCAACTGCTGACGCTCGCCGCACGACGCACCGCCGATCTCCAACGGGCACAGACCGACTATCAACGCATCCTGCAAGTGCGACGCCGGCTGAGTGCCGCGCGCGGACGCTTGCAGATTCAACAGCGCGACTTGGCGAACGGTCGCAAGAGTTGGTGCCAGACGCTCGCGCATCTCGGCCTGGACGAAACCGTCGATGTCAAACTGGCCGTCGAGCATTGGAAGAGAGTGATCGCTGCACGCGATCGCCGCAGCAAGCATCTCGCCACGCGCGGGCAGTCGCAGGACATCCGTCTCGGCTACGAACGATTCCGCAAGCAGGTCGAAGATTTGGGCCGACGGATGCAGCGGCCGAAGCTGAACTATGCGAGTCCCTTCGAGGTCGTCGAGACGTGGGAACGCGAATTGCGAGTTGCCCGCGACGCGAGTCTCGAACGGAAGCGGCTCCGCAAGCAGCACGCTCAAGAGCGGCGCGAGGCTGCCGATTGGCAACGCAAGCTCGACGCACTCGAAGAGAACCGGAACGCGCTGCTGTCAATGGCTGGCGTGTCGGACCGCTCGCAGCTCGACCAGCGACTTCAGTTGATGGAACGCCGCCGCCAAGTCGAAATCCTGATGGAGCAATCGACGCGCGAGTTGGAGCATCTCGTCAAATCGGAACCAGAGGTGGCGCTGGTCGAGGACGAACTGCTCCGCTTCAACCCGAAGGATGTGCCGGGGATGGCCCGCCAGTACGCGCGAGAACTCGAAGAGATCGAACTCACGCTTCAACAGGGCTTCGAGCAACTCGGCACGATCAAGCAGGAACTGAAGTCGCTCGAAGCCGATCGACGCGGTTCACGAGTCCGGCGCGAGCTGTCACAGGTCGAAGGCGAACTGCGTGGTGCATGGCAGTCGTGGTTCGCGGCCTCGCTTGCCAGTGACGCCGTTCAAGACGTGGCCACTCAATTCGAGCAGGCCAACCAGCCCGAGATGCTCGCCGCCGCGATCCCGTTCCTCCGCAAGCTGACGCTCGGCAAATACCACCACCTCTGGACGCCACTCGGCCGCAAGCACCTGTACGTCGATGACGACGCGGGCGAATCGCGACCGGCCGAACGGTTGAGCGGCGGCACGCGCGAGCAAATGTTCCTGGCGATCCGACTGGCGATGGTGAAGGCGTTCTCCAACAACGGCATCGAACTCCCGATGGTCCTCGACGACGTGACCGTCAACTTTGACGAGCATCGTTCAGAAGCGGCCGTCACGACACTCATGGACTTCACGAAGGAAGGCCAGCAGTTGCTCGTCTTCACCAGTCATCTGCACTACGCCCAGATGTTCCAGAAGCGCGACGTGGAGCCGGTCTTCCTCCCCGCTCGCCACGCCACTCAGGCAGGCGACTCGGCCGAGGGACGCCGCGCGGGCTAGCGGCCTGATGGAAAGACGCGTGATCGGCAAGGAGTCGCGGCCTCATCAAAGCCTGACGCGCAAGCGAAGCATTCGGCAAGAAGACTTCGCTTGCGTGTCAGGCTTCGATCTGTAGTCCGGCCACAGTGCCGCTCGCCCTAGGAACCCATTTCGCGTTTGAGTGCTTCCAACTCGGCATCAATCTGAAGATGTCTGTCGTCTGGCGAGACGTTCGCGGGAACCACCGCAGTGGCCGCATCTCCCGCCTCATCAAGTACAACACCGAAGCTAGCCTGTTTGCGGAGGGCTTCCGCGAGACGCGCCTCCAACGCGCGCTGCATCGTGGCGAGATGTTCTTTCGTCGCGACAGCCGCTTTATGTTGTTGCTCCAGACCGGCGATCAGGTCTTCGACCTCACGTTTTCGCAGCAGGCACTCGCGCGCGGCCGACTCGGATTTCGAGACAAGATGTCCGCGAGCCTTCTCGGTCCACGAGGACGCCGCCGCACGATGCCCCTCAATTTCGCTGAGCAGTCGCGACTCGGAATTGGCCGCCGTGTTGACACTGCGTTGGGCACCGGCCAGCCCTTCCTGCATCT
>CAMAYU010000065.1 GCA_945862235.1 Schlesneria paludicola DSM 18645 | reverse complement strand
CTCTGGAGACGGGCCGTCCGAAGGACAAGACCCACTTGCTGCAATTCATGGAAGCGGGAAGCTGAGAAGTAGGGTGCGTGGAGTCTTCGGAACGCACCAAGATTGTTCGCGAGTATGGTGTGTTCCGAAGACTCCACACACCCTACGTGTCTCCACATACTCTACGTGACTCACGGAAGCCCCAGCATCCGTTTGATATTCGCTTCCGAACGCGCAGAAACCTTTTGATCGCGGAGATTGGACATCACGATTTCCAAAAAGTCTTTTCTATCGTCATCGATCTTGTCATCGGCATCCGGGTCGTGGAGCGCATGGTAGATCTTACTAATGTCTTTCGTATCGATGACACCCTCTAGGAATGCGATGATGTCTTGGTAAAAGTCATTCAGATCGTTGACGAACGCAGAAGTGACCACCTCGACCTCCTGCACGGTCTTCTCAGTGAACGCCTGCGTCGTGCTGCAAAAATCATCGAGAGCGTTTCCGAATGATTCACAAAACTTGGTGTCGGATTTTTCACGCCACGCATCCCAGACGTACGTGCCGACCGCAGCTACACCCTCACCGAGTTCATCACCAACGATTCCCGCTGCAATGCGGAGTCCAGTTTTGAAACCGGTTTTCCAGAAATTGTTCCGAGTCATTATCGCGTGGTATCGCGGGTGAAACTCTTGCAACTGCAGGAAGTGTTTCTCGATGACGACAAGGTCGTGGCGGTGAGCTTGCACCGCACAATACAGTTGCTCCCCAATGTCCTTGGCGGCTTTCTCTGAGTCATCAAGCCAGTGATGCCGGATGAATTGGCGAGCCTTGGGCCAGACTTTTACCAACCTTGATGTGAAGACTTGAATCCGCGTTGCGCCAATGGCTGCAACAACGTACAGCGCTTCGTCCAGTTCCAGCACTGCGTTTGCGAGATTGACCGACTGCATCGCCGATTGGACGATTTGCGCTTTCTCGTGAGGTGGAGGATCGTCCGTGATTGGATTGATGCACTCGATAAAGTTATGGATTTGGATGTTGACGGGATTCAGACGCACTCTCACTCGAATCATTTCCGCAGCGACAAGCTGGGTGTCTACAGCATCATCACGCAATTGAGCGATCATCTTGCGATTGGCTGCACGATCAATCTTTGAATCTCGTTTCGTTGGTTTCTTGTTCGCGGGCGATACGACGGCAGTCCTTTTTTCATTGATCGCAGAAGTTTGGGAACGAAACAGCCGCTGCCACCATGTCAATTGTGCCTTGGCACTCGGCGCAGGAGGCGGAGCAAGAAAGAGTCCTACGATGGTTCCGGCTGGTGTCCAGTTAGTGAAGCCGTCCCGCCAAACAAGTTCATCGCGACTCAGTAATCCCGACTGCGCGCGACTCATCAACTCCGCTTGGCTGATCGGTCCTGTACGTTCACCACGGGTCATGAAATACCACTGGGCATCGCTCACTGCGCGGTCTCCGATGAAAGCTCGCAAATCAACTCAATCGCCACCGGTAGGATTCGTCCGCTCATTCCCAAGGTCCGGCTTGGAAACGAGAGGCAAGAAGCACATCAGTCGTATTTCAGCGTAACCGGTCGCCTCGATGACAGCCATCACATCGGCCCGTCGTGCGTGGGAGCGGCGGGGCGGCCGGGTCTGGAGTTTTTTGCGGAAGGCCCGGAATCTTGGGCGTGAGCGTTCTCGGGGCCATTGAAGACTCTGACCCCGCCGTCGCGTCGAGAATCCGTAGCTTGGACGTTTCGTCCGAGCGAACGCCGATTGGTGAAGGACGGACGAGGCGTTCCTCCTACGGTAGACCTCGATGCACATCTTTCGTGTTGCCATGATCCTCTTTCTTCAACGGCAGAACACCAAAGGCAGCGGCTGAGTGGCCGGGTTGGAGTCGCTTTGGACGAAGCCCCGGGGGGCGTTCGAAGCGACTCCAATCCGGCCACTCGACTGAGGGGGAAGTTGCAACTGATTATCTGGAAGTCGGTTACGAATCGACTTCAGATTGGGGCTGTCTCACTCAGGCACGGGTTGGAGTCGGCCAGGCCTGAGTCTGGCGGAGAAAAACCCGGGTCTGGCCGAGCCAGACTCGGGGCGGGCCGAGGAATGCTTGGGTGGCGAGCAGTCTGGCTCGAATCGGTCTGGATGCGACTCGGGGCTGGGGGCGTCTGACACGGGACGGACTGAATGCGGCCCCGGTCGTAAGCGTCCCATCCGCACCTCGCGACAAGTTTGCCGTGGGGGGAACGCCAGTGGTTCGTGAGCGACGGCTTCGGACAGGGCCATCGCCTTGTTGGAGCGAGGCAAGTTGTAGGGTGTCGTCGAGTCTTCGAGACGCACCTATCCCGCTTTGTGTTGGTGCTTCTCGAAGACTCGACGACACCCTCCTGAGGAACAGACCTCTGCTTGCCTTCTCTGTGCCTCTGCGTCTCTGTGGCAAAATCCTCTCCCAGGAACGTCATCGAAGAAGGTTTACCACAGAGACGCAGAGGCAGAGAGAAGGCGAACTGAGAGGAGAGGTGGAGAGGCTCTAAACCAATCTGCCCACCGTTCCACCCTCAAAAGTGCCCCTCACGGGAGCGGAATAACTACGTTGAAAAAGGCGATGGCCCTGGGCCTCGGACGATTCTGGTTGAAATCGTGGTCCGCTGATTGTAGCTTTCTGCTGCATCACTTCCGCTGGTCTCGAAACTTCACTTCCCCCTCTTGAAAGCGAGCATGACATGGCCGACTTTGTTCCGGGTGACAATCCGAATCTGATCGTTTGGCTCACGAATCTGCGGGACCGAATCGCCGTCCACGGTGCGACGCTGGGGATGACGGCGGCACAGATCACGGCGTTTCAGGCGGTGTTGGACGAACTCATCACGGAGGCGCAAGGGGTTTCGGCCGCGAAGAATGCGCTGGCCGCCGCCGTCGCGAGTCTCGACAGCCTGAAGCTGGCCAAACTCTCCAAGACGGGGCTGGTTCGATCCGAAATCGCCAAGTGGAAAACCAGCGGATTGCTGACTACCTCCATGACGGCGGACATGAAAGTCGCGGGGACGGGCACCGCGTTCGATCCGGTCTCGTACAAGGCGGCGATCACGGCCGAGCTGCATCCGGCCTTCGTGCGGATCAAGTTCAAGAAACTGGGTGTCGATGGCCTCAACATCTACTCGCGACTGAAAGGCCAGCCGGCTTGGAAGAAGCTTTCGTTCGACTCGAACTCGCCTTATGACGACCACACCGAACTGGCGGTCGCGGGCACGCCGGAAGTGCGCGAGTACCGCGCCCTCGGCGTGATCGCTGACGAAGAAATCGGCCAACCGAGCGACATCGTCAGCGTAACTTTCGCGGGCTGATACGCTGAACGGGCGTGATTCCGACGAACGCCTGACTCCTGATCGCTCGGTGTCAACGGAAGGGTGAGCATGATGATGAAGCACTTGGCCGTAGTGTTTGTCTTGCTGCTGGCTTCCAGCCGCGCAGCTGTTGCTCAGAACGCAGATGCCGCAGCGGTTGAGTTAGGGTCGAAGACGGCCAAAGGGGGCTTTCAGAATGAGGACGAGATTCGGGACAAGTTCAACAATTGGAAAGCCGACGCGGATGCTCGCGCGTGGCTGGAGGCGATGAAGCATTCGGTGGCTGATGTGACCAGTGTCTCGGCGACGAAGCCTCATGGCGAGAAGGCGGATGTCGAGGTGACGGTCAAATCGAAGGCTGGTGAATCAAAGACCAGCGAACGAGTCGAGCGGATTTCGATCAAGCTCGTCAGCAGTCCGAATGGCTTCAACCAGATCGACAAACGCTGGGTGAAGACTTACGCGACCCTGTGGACGATGCCGCTCGATGTTGTCGAGTCGTTGAAGCTGTTCGTCGGTGAAACGCCTCCGCGTGAGTCCAGCCGTGACAAGCGGCGGATGTATCTGGATGAACTGGATCAGAAAGCTCAGCAGGCCGTCGTCGATTTCTTTACCGTCAACAAGGACGAGATTGTTTCCGACCTGCTCGCCGGTGATGGCCTTCACGCGGCCAACTGGATGATGGTCATCCATCGCCCCAATTCAGTAACCCGAAGTGTGAGCGAGGGGGCGGCGGGCGACAAACCGAAGTGGGTGATCCGGGCCTCCGCCGACGCCATCCAGTTCTACGGCGATGGCCCGGTGGAACTGACTCGATCGGGGAACCTCAAAATTGGCCGCATCACCATGCAACGCAAGGGAGGCGACAACGGCCGAGAGACAGCCAAGATGCTCCAGTTCAAAATCAACCCGGTTCAACTGTTTGACGCTAAGTAGTTGCAAGGGCGGAGTAGCTGGGGGCGAGCGTTTCATTCCCCCCAGCGAATGACGAGACAGCGATTCTCTTGAATCAACTGGGGGCGGCGAAACGCCGACTATCGCCACGTGATGTTCCCTCGATACATCGCCTGCAACCCCGAGAAGGCTTGATCGCGACCGGGCGAGTCCAGTCATGATTTGAACGATCTGTCGAAAGCCACCGGTGGGCGGTCTTCGCCAGAGTATCCTTCACCGCTCCGCGTGAAGACAGCCGAGCGCATGCGGCACGTTCAAGAGTCAGGCCGCAGCAGTTTCGTCACCAAGCCGGTTGAAATATCGGCAATGGAACAGATCTGACCTGACGAACTGGCCTGGTTGATGTTTGCACACGCCAACCTCGCCCGGCTTTCTTCACGCGGAGCGCTGAAGGCCACTTTCTTTGAGCCAAGCGTGGCTGCTCACTCGCGTCGAGATGGTTTGGAACGTAGCTTGAGCGGATCAGTGGCAGGTACCATTCGGACGAACAGGACTTACTCGATGCAGTTTCGAAACCTTGGCCCGAGCGGCCTGAAGCTCAGTGTGATTGGATTGGGGACGTGGGCCATTGGCGGCGGGGAATGGAAGTTCGGGTGGGGTGATCAGGACGAGGCGTCCGCCGTGACGGCCATCGTTCGAGCCGTGGAATTGGGAATCAACTGGATCGACACGGCAGCGGTCTATGGAGAAGGCCGGAGCGAGGAGCATGTTGCGAAGGCGATGGAGTCCATTCCGAAGGCCGATCGACCGCTCATCGCGACGAAGTGCGGACGGGTTCCGAAGGGAAACGGTGAGATTGGATGTTGCCTGAAGCGAGACAGCGTCATTGCCGAGTGTGAAGCCAGTTTGCGGCGGCTCAATGTGGACTGCATCGATCTCTATCAGATGCACTGGCCGGAACCCGACGACGAAATTGAAGAGGGCTGGCAGACTCTGGTGGACCTCAAGCAGCAGGGGAAGGTTCGACACATCGGTGTCTCGAATCATTCCGTCAGCCAGTTGAAGCGCTTGCAGGCCATTCACCCGATCACGTCCAACCAGCCTCCTTACAGCATGATCGCCCGCGACGCCGAGGCCGAGATCCTCCCGTACTGTGGTCGCGAGAACATCGGTGTCGTCTGTTACAGCCCGATGGGAAAGGGATTGCTCACGGGGACGTTTACGGCCGAGCGAGTGGCGTCACTCTCGCCCAAGGATCATCGAACACGCGACCCTCGGTTTCAGCCGCCTCAGCTTGAGATCAATCTGGCGTTTGTCGGATCACTCACGGCGGTGGCGAAGAGGCTGGGATGGACCGTGTCCGACGTGGCCATCGCGTGGACTCTGCGTCGGCCGGAAGTGACCTCCGCCATCGTCGGTGCTCGCAGCCCCGAGCAGATCGAGCAAACGGTTTCCGCCGGAGACCGCGTGCTCGATGCGGCCAGCATTCAGATCCTCACCGCGATCATCGAAGAACGAGACAGCCAACTCGCCGCAATCGGTGGAGCGGCCAAGCCTCGCGTGTGACGAGTTGTTCATTGATGCCGTGGGGACCTCGTGTCGCAGACGGACGGCGTTACGTTTGCAGTTCGCGGATCGCCGCTGCGAGCCGACGGATTCCCTCGGTAATCCCGGCGGCGTCTTGAACGCCGTAGCTCAACCGCATTTGGTTCTTCCGCACGGCGGCGGTTCCGGCCGGATAGCACAGTTCACCCGGAACGTACATGACGCGATGCGTTTTCGTGGCGAGCTGGAACAGTCGGCTTGAAAACCCTGTTTCGATCTCCTCGGGGAGCGTGAGCCAGACGTAGAGACCGCCCTCGGGACGGAGCCACGTCACACCGGGGACGCCTGCGAATTCGTGGTCGAGGGCCGCGAGCATCGCATCGCGTTTCAGCCGGTATGCCGCGCAGACCTCGTTCACATGCGACTCGTACCGCCCTGACGCGAGGACCGTCGCCAGCAGATGTTGGTTGAGATTGGGCGATCCGAAATCGTCATTCCCTTTCAGGTCACAGACCGGACCGACGAGCGACTTCGGTAGCACGCCCATCCCGACTCGCACGCCCGGCGAGAAACTTTTGGAGAACGTCTGCGCGAGGATCACCGTGTCGCGCGCCTCGTCAAAACTCCACAGGCTGGGTCGAGCTTCGCCGTCATAACGCAGCTCGCGATACGCCGCGTCGTCGAGGACGAACAGCCGATGATCGCGAGACCACTTCTTGGCGAGGGCCACCACTTCGCGACGTCGCTCGGTCGCAATGCTGACTCCGCTCGGGTTCTCGAATTCGCTGACGATGTAGATCAGCTTCACGCGCGGCAATTCGCCGGCGGCGTCGAGTCGAGTTAGCTCGGCATCGAGAGCTTGGGGATTGAGTCCGCGTGCGTCGGTCTCAATTGGAATCGCGCGAGCGCCGACGCCATTCAACACGCCGAGGAACACGAAGTAAGTCGGCGCAGCCACAAGACAAATGTCGCCCGGATCGAACAGCGCATCGGCGACGAGAGCCAGCAACTGCTGCGAACCGGTCGTCAGCACGAGCTGCTTCACGTCGAGATTCAACTGCTCGACGGAACAACGTTCGAGTCGAGCCAAGTGGTGACGTAACTGCTCTCGCAGCACATCCGCGCCGCCGGTCGTTCCATATTGCAAGGCGTGCCGAGCGCGAGCGTCATCACTGAAGAGGTCGTTCATCGCCGTGCGACATTCCGACACGGGGAGGCTCGCCTCATCCACCAACCCCGCCGCCAATGAGATCACGCCACGGTTCTCGACCGCTTGCTGCATCAGAAAGCTGATCGCCTGATCCTTGGCCCAGCGAGATCGCTGGCTGAGTTCGAGGGCTGGTTGTTGACTCATCTCTCTCTTGCCTTTCTGAGCGGATTGGCATCAGCCCCCCGATGCTCAGTTCTCGGTTTTGATTTTGTTTTTCGGTTTTGGGCGTCAGCCCTTCTTCCGGTTTTTCCGGTTTTCTGAGCGGGGGACGTAAGTCCCCTGGCAGACCGCGTGTAACTGGCACAGCCAGGGGACTCACGTCCCCCGCTCAGAAAGCAAAGCAGGAAACGGCGTGAGAGGGCTGACGCCTAATGCGACTTGTACTCAATGCCCCTTGATCTCATGGCCACGACTGAAAACTACGGCTTCAAACGGAACGTCTTTCGCGCGGCGATGACTGCTTCCACGAGGGCGTCCACTTCAGCGGTCGTGTTGTAGAAGGCGAAGCTGGCGCGGGCGGTGGCGGTGAGGTTGAGGAGTTCGTGGAGTGGCATCGTGCAGTGATGGCCCGCGCGGATCGCGACGCCTCGTCGGTCGAGCAGGTCGGACAGATCATGCGGATGAACACCCTCGACCGTGAAGCTGAGGATCGCCCCTTTGTGTTCGACTGCGGGGCCGTAGATCGACACGCCCGTCACCGCCGCGAGTTGCTCGTGAGCTTTGACCGACAAGGCGTGTTCTTGCTGCATGATGTTCGGCAGGCCGATCTGATTCACGTAGTCGATCGCCGCGCCCAAACCGACAGCTTCGATGAACGGACACGTCCCCGCTTCAAACTTCGCGGGGACATCGGCCCACGTGGACGAGTCGAGAAAGACCTCGCGAATCATGTGGCCACCGGCCAGGAACGGGTCCATCGCCTCGAGCAATTCGCGGCGCGCGTACAAGACGCCAATGCCGGTCGGCCCGTACAACTTGTGCCCGGAGAACGCGAGAAAGTCGATGTTCGGCGAGCGGACATCGGTCGGCGCATGCGGCACGCTTTGAGCGCCATCGACACAGATCAACGCCCCGACATCGTGAGCGCGTTGCGCGAGGATCTCGATCGGGTTGATCGTCCCCAGCACGTTGGACATCGCCGTCACCGCGACCAGCTTCGTGCGGTGAGTCAGCAGCTCATCGAGCGTGCTCAAATCGAGACGGCCATCGTTCGTGAGCGGCAGATAACGGAGTTCGGCTCCCGTCGCCGAGGCGGCCAATTGCCACGGGACGAGGTTCGCGTGATGCTCCATCGGGTTGAGCAGGATCTCGTCACCGGGCTTCAAAAACTTTCTGGCCCAGCCGTGCGCGACGAGATTCATCGACATCGTCGTGCCCGACGTGAAGACGATTTCGTCCACTTCGTTCGCCCCGATGAAGCGTTGGACTTTCTCGCGAGCCTCTTCCAACTCGGTCGTCATCCGGTCGCCGAGTTGGTGGATGCCGCGGTGGACGTTCGAGTTGTACTGCTCGTAGCACTCGACCACTTTCGCGATCACTGATCGCGGCTTCTGCGATGTGGCCGCAGTGTCGAGATAGACGAGCGGCATGTCTCCCGCCAACCGCTGCTGGAGGATCGGGAAGTCGCGACGAACGGCTTCAACATCAAACGGCGAGCTGGGCTGGGCGGACACGGGCGGCTCTCAGTGGGAGGGGAAAAGGACATCTTCGTAGGGGGCGTCCTCGCTTATACCTTTCGCGGCACAAAGTGAGAGGTTTCCGAGCGGGGCGGCGTAAGCCGGTTCTTCCCAAGAGGGCTTACGCCCAAGAACCGGGGGGCTTACACCGCCCCGCTCAGATGTCTCATCCTCTTTGACCACGAGGTCAAACGAACTGATTGCGGCGCGGCGCCACTCGGCACGTCAGCACGATCAGGCGATCGGCGTTGCTGACGTTACGAGTTCGTGTGAGAGACTCATCCTGAACTGGGAGGTTCGCGCAGTTGATCGAGCGAGTACAGCATCGTTTTGAGAACTTTGAAGCTGAGCAGGCCGCACTTTTGGCGGCTGGCTGTGAGTCGGACCTTGAGCAGATCGAGCATGTCCTGCGCTTGGAAGTCTTTCAGTTCCTCGATCGACTTCCCTTCGATCGCCTCGCACAGGATGGATGCCGCCGACTGACTGATCGCGCAGCCCTTGCCGTCGAAGTACGCTTCTTTCACTCGATCGTGTTCATCCACCAGCAACTCGACCGTCACCTGATCGCCGCAGATCGGGTTGCGATCCGAGTGAGAGCAAGTGGGACTCGCGAGATGCCCCTTGTGATAGGGCGACTCGAAGTGGTCCATGATGTGGTCGTCGTAGATTTCACTCAGCGGCTCGCTCAACGTGTCGGCTCTTTCTGTTTGGGACTTCGTCTGTGATGCGAATGTTTCGAGAACCAACCCGCAGCGTAAGAGAGGGAAGCAAAGCGAAACGCCCCTGATGCTCGCCCCTCGTTCACACTTCGGGTTGGCGCGAAAACCATTTCACAGAATTTGCGATCTCAACCGTTCCAAAAGCGACGCGGCCGTGCCGATGTCGCGTTTCTGACGTTCGCGGTCGTGAGCGATCTCACGTTCGATGGTCAGTGGGCCGCAATAGCCGAGTTCCTTGAGTGTCCGCAGGTACGTTTCCATCCCGACATCGCCCTCGCCCAACGCGACCTCGCAGCCCCAAGACTTTCCTCGCTCAGCGGGAGCGGCCCATTTAGCATCTTTGCAGTGAACGCTGCGCACCAGATGGCCCACTTTTTTGAGGGCTTCGATCGGGTTGCCGGTTCCGTACAGAATCATGTTGGCCGGATCGAAATTGATGAAGAGGTTCGATCGTCCGACATCGTGAATGAATTCGAGCAGGTGATCGGCCGACTCTTGGCCCGTTTCGAGATGCAGGTTCTGACCGTTGGCCGCGACGTGATCGAGCAGCCCGCGCGTCGTTTCGATCAGTCCATTGTAGTTCGCTCCAGTGCGATCGGCCGGAACAAAACCGACGTGTAGTCCGACTGCACCGCAACCGAGCAACTTCGCGAAGTCGGAGATCTCTTTCATCTCTTGCACCCGCGCAGCGCGAGTCGCTTCGGGAACGAGACCGACCGTGTTGGCCGTTGTCGGGATGTCGGCGTAACTCTCACCATCGAAGCCACCGAACACGCACGTCACTGTGATTCCCGCCGCATTACAGTTGGCAAGAAACGAGTCGGCTGCCGCCTGCGTGCGGGTCGGCTTGTGTGGCGAGTGAACTTGAACAGTGGGGATGCCCAGCTCGCGTGCGACATCCAAATGAACGCCCAATCCGGCATCAACCGATGCGAAAACTCCAATTTGCCACGGCTGCATGGTGTTGTTCTCCGAGAGCTTTGTTACTGAGAAGCGGGTGGAAAATGATTCGTCGATCAGGGATCATACGGCCCGCTCGAACGACAGGCCAGCGAGCGTTCTCACTCATCAGATCGTTGTTTTCTTGCACCTTTGGAGTCGTGTTCATCATGCCAAGTGGTCGTGCCGTAGTCGCGTTGTTGTTGCTGGTTGCTCTCAGCGGAGTCGGCTGTGACTCGGCACCAGCGATCGTCGAGAAGCAGCCACCGAAGATCGTGGCTCCTGGTGCTGTCGATGCAGATGCTCCCGAAGAGTTCACCACGACCGAGTCTGGGCTGAAGTACCGCATCCGCCGCCAGTCGGACGGAAAGAAGCCCGGCCCGAAGAGCCTTGTGACCGTCCACTATCGCGGCTGGCTCGATAGCGGCGACATCTTCGACACCTCTTACGGTACGGGAGGAAGGCCCGCAGTATTCGGAATCGCGCGCGTGGTGACCGGTTGGGCGGAGGGTCTGCAACTCATCGGTGAAGGGGCGATGATCGAACTCGAAATTCCCGGCAAGCTCGGTTATGGAGACGCCGGGCAACCTCCCGCGATTCCCGGCGGAGCCACGCTGCATTTCATCGTCGAACTGATCCATGTTGGCGAGGACGAGAAGCCGGTCGATACACATGAGGGCCACGATCATGGTCCCGGTGAGCACGGCAAGCTTCCCCATGGCCCGCTTCCGACAGATCCCGCAGAACAAAAGCTTTCCGAAGGATTCACGGCCACTTCATCGGGGCTGAAGTACAAGATCACCAAGGAATCGACTGGCCGCAAACCCAAGGCGACTGACACGGTAAAGGTTCATTATCGCGGCAAGCTCACCAACGGCACGGTGTTCGACGAGTCGTACAAACGCGGTGTGCCTGCCGAATTCCCGCTGAAGGGAGTCATTGCCGGTTGGACGGAGGGTCTGCAATTGGTGGGTGAGGGGGGCACGATTGAACTGCTCATTCCCGGCAAGCTCGGTTATCCCAATGGACAGCCTCCGACAATTCCGCCAGGCGCGACTCTGCACTTCACGGTTGAGTTACTCGAAGTGAAGTGACGCAAGAAACGAGGCGGCATCACCGACCGTTGCCCGCACCGCCGCCTGACGTGACGAAGCTGAACGTGAAAACATCGGTGATATTCGAGAAGACGGGTGACGCGGAGATGCGGACGTAGCGGCGGTCTCCCGAGACCGCCGCCATCGCCGTCAGGGAAACACCTTCGCTGATGAGCGACACGACTGGCTGAAAACCCACGTTGCCGATGCCTCCCGCGCCAGAACCCGTTCCCCCGCCGATCTGTCCGCCGGGGTTGTTGCCCAGTTGCGACAGTACCGATGTTCCTGCGGTACTGCGTCCTGCAGCCTTCTTGGGCGGAGTCTGAGCGGGAGCTGTGGCATCCGTGCGTCGGCCCTTCGTCAGTGAGATGCGCACCGTTTGATCGACTCGTCCCAGAATGACCGTCTGGGTTTCGGTCTGTTCGTGGGGCGAGTCCTTGCCACGTGTGATCGTCAGTTGTGCTCGTTTGCCAACGATGTCGCCCAGCACATGACGCACGCGAATCACGTACTCGCCGGACATCGCACGCGGGCAAACATATTCGTCGTAGCACCGAGCTTGATTTGGCCCTGAGCCATCGTGGACGAAGATGCCTCCGGCTTTGGTGTACGGCTTTTCGCGCGAACAGGTCGTGCCGGATGGTTCAACCACAAACAAATCGAGATCACCCTGTCCGCTCCAATCGAGCCGGACATGGAGATCAAGTTCTCGAGCGGTTCGCATCCCTTCTTGGAGTTCGAGAGCCTTGGCGATCTGGCCCCCCTTCGTCAGTTGCGGGATGGCATCTGCGGCAGCCTGCTCTGCCTCGCGACTGAGCGCCGCACGGTCACTGCCCCAAGCGTAAGCTCGCACCTCCGGAGCCGCCCATGCGATGGCTTCGGCGTTGCCCGTGCGTCGCGCCAAGGTGAGTGCCTGCAAGAACGGTTCGGGACGATGCGGTTCCAGGTGAGCCGCCTGCCGGTACAGTTCGATCGCCCGCTCATACCGCTCAAATTTCGTGAGATACGCCGCAAGGACCATCATCGACGTGGCATCGAGTGAGATTACATCCTGACTCGACAGCAGCACTCGCTCAATCTGTGTCTTGTGTCTTCCGGCAGCTTCCATCGCCAATGCCAAGACCTGGTACATCCACGGCTGCATCTTGGCCTGAATGATGGCCTGTTCGAGGCAGGCGATCACTTCCTCGTATTGCCGGTGAGCAATCAAATCGTCCACGGTTTGGCGGATGGCTTCGGGGGAATCGGCATCCGCCGCGAACCGCTCACGCCACCGCTTGGCTCGCTCAGCGGGAGTTTCACGACTCTCCTTCGCTCCGACTTTGGGACCGGCGCAGAGAACGGTGGGATGCGTGAATCGAGGACTCAAAACAAACGAAGCGGAAGGAGTCGCAATCGACTCCCCCCGCTTCGTATTCGGTTCAACAGTGCTCTTCTTCGGCTTGAATCCTTTCGCGGATCGGCCGGGGATCACGAGACTCGTTTTTTTTTCATCGCTTCAAGCGCGCGGTTATCCAGCTTCGGGCCTTGCGGGCCAGCCTTGCCTTGCGGGGATTTTATCTTGGGAGGCAACTGTTCGGGCGGGACGTTTCCGAACCCACCCCCACCACCACCACCACCAAATCCGCCGCCACCGCCTTGTTGGCCGCCTTGTTGACCACCCTGTTGACCACCTTGTTGACCACCACCACCGAAGGCACCGCCACCCAACTGGATGATCGGTACTACAAGGTCCGCGACAGGATAAACGCGTGTGGACATTTTCTCATCGGCTTTGACCAGCGTTGTGATCTTCATCACTTCGTCTTCAATGACATAGGTCAGCGCCAGTGGCTCCAGCATCAGCCGGAGGGCACTCCGGAGCGAGACACCCGACATCGACAAGTTCACCGGAGAATCGGTGTTGATGCCGTCCGCCGTGAGCGTTTCCTTGTCGAGCCAAATCTCGATCAAGTGCAAGTCTTCGAGGTACTTGATCGCCTCTTCCAGTGGAGTGTCCGTAAAGGCGACTTCGGTCGTCTCGGTGAGAGCGGTTCGGATCCGCTGTTCGTTGGGGCTGTCTTTCTTCAGATCGACCGTCGCCCATTTGCGGCGTCGTTCCGACAACGACTTCCAAACTTCTGCAGCCGGGAACCGGATCGGTGGCTCGTCTGGGAAGGGGACGTGTGATAGCTCCGTCTGATGAAGCGTTTCGAGAAACTGGTCGGCTCGTTTGGCGCGCAAGCGGTAAGACCGCAGCAGTTGTTGAGCCGCCTCGGCGTTGAACCGGGCTGCGGCTGATGTGGTTTCGCCAGGCCGCAGGTTGATCGCGAAGTCTGCCACTTCTTGAGCTTCACCGTAGGCTTCATCGCGGCCGTGCTTACCGTCAAGCATCAATGCTCGCACTCGGTCGATCAGGTTTTCCAGCCGCTCTTCGTCGAGCATCAACTGTTCGGCGAGCCTCTGTGTCGATTCGAGTTGTGCCCGGCGTTCGAGGGACTGAATGCGTTTTTGTTGAGCGACTTCCTTCGCGTTCCCCTGCTGTTGGATTTCCCCCTCCAACTGCTTCTGCAACCGCAGGCGATCTTCAGGAGCAATGTCGATGGCCGACTTCACGGCGTCCAAGACTTGCTTCAGTTGTCCGAGGCCCGCATCGGCATCGTCCGAACGGCGTGCCTGTTCAATCGCACTGCTGACTTGATTCCGCAGCTTCTGCGTCATCACTGCTGTGGCTTGAACTTGATCCTCGACCAAGCTGGCGTTGGGGTTCGGACTGGACTTGGCTTCCAAGTCCGGAGTCGGTTCGGCGGGAGCCGCATCAGTCCCGGCGGCATCCTGATTCACCGCACTCACAAGTCGAACGCCGAGTCGGTTGATGACCTTGTTCAGCGATGCAACCTGCTTGTTTGACGGATCGATCTGAGTGACTTGCCCGGCGAGGTGAGCAGCCTGTCGAACATCGCCACGTTCCAAAGCTGCGTGACCTTGATCGACGAGTCGAGCCACACCTTGGGCAAAGTCATCCTGAGCCTGATTCATCAGCGACAACCCCGCGAGCGAGTTGCTCAATCCACCGTCTTGCTCCAAGCGTCGGGCAAAGTCGGGGAGAAACGCTACCGCTGGTTGTTCGAGCGGCGCGGCCATCTTCCATTCCAAGGAAGCGGCGTCGCCCGTAGCCGACGTGAGGACCACGCGTGCATTCGCGGGCAAAGCCTTGCTCGTCAGATAGATGGTTTCGCGATCCGTGCGCATCGGCAGCGGAATACCGGGAAGCAATGTGGCCGACTCGGGCGAGACGGTCATTTGGGTCGGGAAGAATACGGGCGACTGCAACGCAGCCGCCAAGGAACGGCCTCGTTCCAGAGCCAATTCGGCCGGAGACTTCTTCGTTTCCACAGTCGTGTCGAACGTGACCAAGCCACCCGTTTGATGCGCCAGAATTCCGAGCAGGTGCAGGTTGAGCTGTGGCCCCACGCCGAAACTGTTCACCGGGACTTGTCGCTGACGCAAGCTGGTCAGCAGCGTCCGCAGTTCCGGAGCTTCGATCAGATCGGCGGTACTCATTCCATCGCCAATGTACGTGATGTTGGTCGGTCGATCAGCCGGAGCGGACTCCAACGCGGTTTCAAGAACGGCACGCAGGTTCGTGGCGCCGAGCGGCACGCGCGATTGGAGAGCATCCAGTCCCGCTTTCACTTCACTGCTGCGTGGAGCATGGAAGCCATCGTCGAGAGCCTCAGCCTGAACATCGACGGCGAACAAGCGGACCCGATCTGATTCTGGCAGCGATTGAAGCAGTGCGTTCAACACCGCAAACCCTTGCTGGCGGTGTGTACCCACCTGGCTGGCCGATGTGTCGATCAGGATCACATGGTTTCGAGCGACCACGCCCTGAGGCAACTCGCTGACCTTCAGTACGACCGCGGAAAAGGACTGGCCACTGGCTGCGGTGTGCTTCAGCACTCGCGCCGGTGCGGAAACCTCCGCCCCCATCAATGTGCGGTCCGCAAACCCTGCGGTTCCCCAACACACGGCGGCCAAGGCCGGCACCACAACACAACGCTTTGAGAATAGTTTCAACATGCCGCATTACCTCGCATCACGATGGGTAGGCGAGAACACTGGTTCGGCGAATGAGTGTTCGCCTAGCCGTTTGGAAATTCGAGTGAGACATCCGAGCGGGTGGGATTCTATCGTCCGCTCGGACACTGCCTGAAGCAAATTCTGCCGCTGGATCCGGAATTCGACAACCTCTTGCAACGAGAGTCTGTTGCCAAGGAAGACCATTCCTCTTGGTTCAGGCAAGTCTGTGCTTCGCAAACAGGCGCAGCCCTTCCACGAAACTCCGAGACTGTCAGTGCATCGGTTCACTCCCAGACGAGACTGATCGCGATTCGATTGCGACGCTCCAATGCGTGTGACTCCGATCCTCGTCACGACTCGCGCCAAACGATCCACCGGCTTCTTCGTTTGATGTTTGTCGCACGAGTTGCCGCAACAAATCCGATTGTGATGAGTTCCCCGACTACGACGATCCGATCAATTGGGATGTGCCGTTGGGGGATATCCCTTTTCGGCTGCGAGTGGCGGAACAGCCGAGCGATTCACGGAGCGACCGGTCTACTCCCTTACGCCGCTCGCCTGATTGAAAGCAGAAATGCGAGCGGCCCACAGGGACCGCTCGCATTTTTTGAATCAACAGATCAAATCACTCGGGACGGCGCGGCCGTTCGGAGCGTTCGCTTCCTTGGCTCGGGCGACCGCCGCCAGGCCCCCCTTCTCCGCCAGGCCCACCGGGACCTGGGGCGTGCTTCATGAAGTCGCCGATGAACTTTTGCAGTTCGTCCTTACTGAGCTTGCCGTCTTTGTCCGCATCAAACTCGAAGGCATGTTCCAACATGCGTGCGGGATCGGGACCTTGCGGAGGTCCGCCCTGTCCACCGGGGCCGCGTTGGCCTCCACCGCCGGGACCACCTTGTCCGCCACCCTGACCACGTCCGGGACCACCTTGGCCTCCGCCATTTTGTGCGCCACCACCGGGGCCTCTACCACCGGCGCTGCCCGGTCCTCCTTGGCCACGAACACCACCGGGACCACCTGCTGATCCGCCACCTTGGCCTTCACCTCCCGGACGACCTCCACCTTGACCTTGCCCCCCCTGACCTGGGCGACCACCTTGAGGCCGGAACTCCTCTTCCGTCAGTTTGCCATCCTTGTTCTTGTCGAGCTTAGCCAAAGCCTCGGCCGCGCTTTTGAGCTCATCGGCCGAGATCGCTCCATCATGATCGGCATCGAGTGCTTCGATGATCGGGCTGGGTGATCGCCCACCACCGGGACCGCCACCACCGGGAGGTTGTGCCATTGCCGTCGCCACACCCGCAGCGGCCACCAAGCCAAGTACCCACGTCCAATGTTTCATCACTGTTTCCTTCTCAATTTCGATACGACGTTTACCACTTCGATCGCGTCACACTGGTGATGCCACTGCGTCACTGGCCGAGATGCCCCTATGAACCCTGCACTCTTCCGTGAGTTCCGCCGTCCACGTCACTTTCTGTCGTTCACTTTTTTCGCTCGTATTGAAAGTCCAACGTTCCCTCGGCGAGTGTGATGTCCTTGATGGCCGCGAGCAGGTTGGCTCGCGTAGCTTTGTCGGGCGATAGCTTCAATTCGCCCGACAAAGCGTAGACCGTGATATGGTACTGCTTCACGCCGGGGCCTTTAGATTTCATCGGATCGTATTCGCGGCGGTTCTTGTCGTTCAGCCCAACGGTGCCGGCCGATTTGTCGTTCTTCGCGAGCTTCGTGACGTTGGCTGGGATGTTGTAGACGACCCAGTAAGACTTGATGTCGCCGGGGCCCGGAACATGCCACACGTTGACCGCGAAGGACTTCGTTCCTTTGGGAGCGTCTTTCCATTCGATCGGCGGAGACGCGCTCGTTCCGTCGCCGGTGAACTCGATCGGAATGCTGCCGCCTGGTTCAAATGCGGGGCTGGTCACGACCAACTGCGGCAGGTTACTTTTCGGTCTGGGGTTCGAGGCCGTTTGCTCATCGCGGCGCGGCGGCGGGTTATCGCCGGGACGTGGCGGTCGGTTCTCTCCGGGGCGTGGAGGCGGACGACGGTCGCCGCCACCTTCGCCGGGACCGCGTCGTCTCGGCAAGTACGTTTCATTGGTTGTCGCACCGTTTGTGTCGATGAACGTGAACTTCGCCGAGCCATCATCGGCAAGGACGTAGCTCACGGAACCTTTCTTGCCACGCACGTCATACGTCAGGACGAAGCTGCCGGGCTTGGTCTCTTGGAAGTCGGTGATTTTGGCGTCGCGCAACGGTCGCAGATCGGGACGAATCGGCTCGGCTCGCGGTTGAGGATCGACCTGTCCGCCGCGCTCGGTCACTTCACCGAAGAAGCCGCCGTTGAGGTACGGGTATTTCTTGGTCGCGTGATAGTGGTAGTTGCCCTGTTTGTCCTTGTGCCCGTTCAATGAATCCAGCCCGACGGCCGGCGAACCATCCGGCTCCTCATAGCCGTAGATCGGATAGCCATCGAGCGCGTAAGCGATCGGCAACCCCTTGCCGATGGTCTTCTCCAAATGCACCGGAGCGATGTGATAGTGATAGTCGTCGGCTCGACCACAGTGCCCGCCGAACTCGTCGAGTTCACCCACGAGATAGGAGTCCTCACCGCGATTGTTGAGCGGATTGAAGATTGGGACGCCGTTGGCCGCGATGGCGATCGCTCCACGCAGAAAGTTCCCTTTTGTCGACTGCGGTTTCTTCGCCGGAACCGGATGCAGCGGGATCTGCCACGAGTTCTCGCCGAAGTATTTCTGAGGCAACGGCACCTGCTGCTGCCAAGCGGTGATGCCGACCATCAGTCGGTGATCGGGAATGCCGTTCGATTCGACATAGAAGAAGCGGTCGTCCCACCGGGTCTTGATCGCCTTGAGTTTGACGAATGCCGCAAACGCCTTCGCCATCTCAGGCACGTTGTCAGCACCGGCTCGCGACTTCTTCTGATCAAGCTGAGCGAGCAACAGCGGGAGTTCCATGACGATCTGCTCCTCGGATTCGTGGATGTTGTCGGCCGCGTCAAGAATGGAGTCCACAACCTCCGGAGACTTCGGTGTCGGCTGGCGATGCGAATGGCCGGGATGCGCGAGCGCGATCGAACTCGCCCAAACGGAAGCCAGCAACATGAGGGACAACAGGAAACGGAACATCCATGACTCCAGTGCAAACGAAAAATGCGCCGCAGGGGGCTAGCCCCGGTTTGTGTCATCCAAACCGGGGCTAGCCCCCTGCGGCTGATCGGGAAGAGGCAGGCCGGCCGTATCGGGTCGGCCTGAGCGAGGGGTTAGCAGCCTGTTGAAAAACGTAGTTGTTCCGTTCCCGTGGGGGGCACTCTCGTGAGAGAGGAACGGTGACCGATTGGTTGGATCCCCGTCTACCTCATTCTCTCGCTTCGCCTTCTCTGTGCCTCTGAGTCTCTGTGGTAAATCTTCATTGATGACGTGACGGCAAGAGTATTGGACCACAGAGACTCAGAGGCACAGAGAAGGCAAGCAGAGGTCTGTTCCTCAGGAGGACGGACGCCTCGTCCGAGCGTAAACCAATTGGTACCGGACGGACGAGGCGTCCATCCTACGGTTTTTCAACAGGCTGTTTGGCGTCGCCGGAGTTCGGACAGGAGAGAAGCGGATGGCCCCGTGAACGGCGGACGCGGTCACATCAAGCATTCCGGGCCTTCCGCAAAGCCTTCTGACCCGACCATGCCACCGCTGGCAAATGACACGCTGCTGATGTCACTCAAGCAGGCCCACCCCGCCTGCTTGCCATCGGGAGACGACTTCACGACGTGCCGGAACAGAACCGTGTTGTCGAGTTCGATGTCGTCGGTCCAAATGAATTTCGCAGGGTGGCAGGGTGACCCGTCTTGCTTCTCTTTAGACCGGGTGCGTCAGCACAAGAAATATTGAGTCGACGTGCTGTGAAGAGGAACGCCCGAACTTATTAAGGATCGGGAGCGCATTAAGGATCGGGAGCGCAATAACTCCCCGAGGTCGTAGTCCAGACCCCTTGGTCCGGACAAGTCTCAATCGCGGTCGTCACTAACAATTTCGTCCGGACCAAGGGGTCCGGACTGCATCACCACAGTCCGGGAAGTTATTGCACCCGGCACCCGGCGTTCAGTTCTCAATCACCGGGGCTTCCCGTTGGTCCAGACCCGGACTTCTGCCGATCAACGACGATCCTCCCCATCGAATGGTCGCTTCTGGCCTACTCTGCTTCGGTGGTTGAGGCGTCAATTTGAGTTGGATTGTAAAAATTTGCTCATTGTTGCGAATTGTGTTGCTTTTTGTGGCTGTTGTTGGCAAAACAAGACGCGTACAAATTGAACCAACAGCTGGTCGTTTTTCACCAATCGTCAAAACAACGAAAACAAGAGCCGACGCTTTTTCACCAATCGGTGAGACTTCGTCACCAATCGTTAATACTTTCATACAAATCAGCGACATTTTATCAGCAGGTGCTCACTTTTTTCCACCAAGGACAAAACTCTGTAACCAATCGTCGAAATGTTGGCACCAAGCGGCGATTGTTCAACGCCAAAGGTTCCCGCTTCGCTGACAAGCCGGTCACGGCTCTTCCCAATTTCAATGTAGGGTGCGGTCGAGTCTTCGAGACGCACCGTAACTTCAATCAACTCGGTGCGTCTCGAAGACTCGACCGCACCCTACGTCTTGTCCAAGTTTGAAACTGGCCGGAGCCGTGACAAGCCGGTCGGGAATCTGACCAACGCCGTTGTTTCTGCAAGTGTTTTTTTCCTCTTCTTTAGCCACGGAGAACGGATCATGCCAATTAGTGACTTTGCCTCGTATGTGCAGGTGATGGATGAGATTGCGTTGCATTGGGCCTTGGTGGATGTGGAACTGGGCGGGACGCCGTTGACGGCTTTGGAGCTGGCTGGGTTGTTTGGGCTGGCCGAGTTCGTGACCTCGAAGAATGAACTCGACGCCTTTCTGATCGGGTTCGAGGACTTGGGGAATGCGCGGGAGATTGGGACGGGAACTCGCGACATTCTGAAGGAGACGGTGCGGCAGAAGTTCGGTCAGTTCCGAGGGATGCTGCGGGCGGTGCTGCCGAATTCGAAGTATGCCGCCGCCGTTCCGATCCTGCCGAACTTTGGGGCGGACGAATCGAAGTTCCTTGCCCCGATTGACGATGCCGCCAGCGTGTGGCTGCGGATCAACGCCGACACAACCATTCCGGGCTTCACGCCGCCACTGGTCATCGCCGGCATGACGCAGGCGATATTCGCAACCGAGATCGCCTCGCTCCGCGCCGCCTATCATGCGATCCGCGTGGCCGACACCAATCTCAACGTGGCCCGCAAGGAACGCCAGACGCTGCTGGACGCCGCGTTTGAACGGATGGTCCAGTACCGCTCGGCGGTCGATGGTCTGTTCGGCCCCGATCATCGGCTGACGCAATCGCTCCCGGCCCTCTCCTCCGCACCGGGCAGCACGCCCGAGCCGGTGACGCTGTCTGGACAGTGGAACGACGCCACGTTGCAGGCCAACTTCACCGCAACAACCTCGACCAACCCGAACGTTGAGAACTTGCAACTGCGGGTGTCGCTCGGCGCGACCTATGACGCGGCGACGGCCACGGTCGTCGCCAACTTCCCGCCCGGTACGACGTCGTTCTCGACCAACGTGGGCGTCGAATACCCCGGCGATGTGGCGGCGTACAAGCTGTACGTGATCCTCACCACCGGCAACGAGGCGGGGAGCAACACCGTGACGATCGCTCGGCCCGAGGAAGACTGAGTGAGCAGGGTGCGTGCTGTCTTCGGCGACTCCACCCTCGGAAGCCGAAATCATCGCCCGCAGGCATCGCGGAGAGCGATTTTGGCGGAGAGCGATTTTGAAAGAGTCGTCCCCTCGCGAGACGCCGACTCGGTGGCGGAAATCTTCCAACTGGAAGAAGGCGGATCGAATGGGACGCCGTGCTGAGTTCCAGACACGCTCATCACGGCGCGAACCATCGCAGTGATCGGCCGTAGTCGATGATGTCGAGCGATCAATTCGCAGGGGCACGAGGTGTGCTTCGTTGTGAGCGGCCTCCTCAACGCCCGGCCAAATCGCAGGCAGCCCCTTTCGCAAGGACTCACATGCCAACTCAACCGACGGCCCCGTGGATTCGCTGGTTCTCCGAGACATCCATCGCCGACATTCCGCTCGTCGGCGGCAAGAATGCGTCGCTGGGTGAAATGGTCCGCGAACTCGCTTCGCGCGGCGTGCGGGTCCCTAATGGCTTCTCGATCACCGCCGCAGCGTACTGGCACTTCCTCTCGAAGACGGGGACCGATGCGAAAGTTCGCGCGATCTTGGACCGGCTGAAGCCCGATGATGTGGAGAGTCTGCGTGAGTGCGGTCAGACCATCCGGCACACCATCGTCGCCGCTGAATTGCCGTCTGATTTACAGCGGGCCATTGTCGACGCCTACGACATTCTTGGCGGCGATCCCGAGTTGAGCCTCGATGTCGCCGTGCGGAGCAGTGCCACGGCCGAAGACCTTCCCGACGCCAGTTTCGCCGGGCAGCAGGAGACCTATCTGAACGTGCGTGGTCGGCCGCAATTGCTGGAGACCTGCAAACGCTGCTTCGCGTCGCTGTTCACCGACCGGGCGATCTCGTACCGGCGGCACAAGGGTTTTGATGACTTTAAGATTGGCCTGTCGATCGGCGTGCAGTGCATGGTCCGTTCGGACCTGGCGACCTCGGGCGTGATGTTCTCGATCGACACTGAGACGGGCTTCCGCAACGCGGTTCTCATCAACGCCGCGTACGGGCTGGGTGAGAACGTCGTGCAGGGGGCGGTGAACCCCGACGAATTCCTCGTGTTTAAACCGACGCTGGCCGAGGGCTTCCGGCCGATCCTGCAAAAACGGCTTGGCAGCAAGGAGTTCAAGCTGATCTACGACATCGGCGGCGGACGCATGACTCGCAACGTGCCGGTCCCTCCGGAAGACCGCGCACGGTTCGCGATCACGGACGACGAGATTCTGACCCTGTCGCGCTGGGCCTGCATCATCGAAGAGCACTACTCGCAGAAGCGCGGCGTCTTCACCCCAATGGACATGGAATGGGCCAAGGACGGTCACACGGGTGAACTCTGGATCGTGCAGGCGCGGCCCGAGACCGTGCAGTCGCAAAAGGAAGTGAACGTCCAAGAGAACTACTCGCTGAAGGAGACTGGCCGAGTCCTCGTGCGCGGCCGCAGCGTCGGTGAGAAGATCGGTCAGGGACCGGTCCACGTCATCTCGCACGCCAGCCATCTGGAGGAGTTCCGTGAAGGAGAAGTCTTGGTGACGGACAAGACCGATCCCGACTGGGAACCGACGATGAAGAAGGCCGCCGCGATCGTGACCAATCGCGGCGGCCGAACCTGTCACGCCGCCATCGTCAGCCGCGAGCTGGGCCTGCCCGCTGTGGTCGGCACCGAGAACGGGACCGAAATGCTGCGAAACGGTCAACTCGTGACCGTCTCGTGCGCCGAGGGAGACGAAGGCCACGTCTACGAGGGCCTACTGAAGTTCGATGTCGAGCAACGCGACATGCGGGGGCTGGCCCGTCCCGTGACGAAGGTCATGCTCAACATCGGCAACCCCGAGGAGGCATTCCGATTGTCGCTCCTCCCCAGCGATGGTGTCGGGCTGGCCCGCGAAGAGTTCATCATCTCGACCTACATCAAGATTCATCCGCAGGCCCTACTCGATTACGACCGGCTGACCGACGCGGATGTCAAACGCGAGATTGACCGCCTCACCGCAGGCTACTCCGACAAGCCGCAATTCTTCGTCGAGAAGCTCGCGCAGGGAGTCGCCACGATTGCGGCAGCCTTCCACCCGCGCGATGTCATCGTCCGTCTCAGCGACTTCAAAACCAACGAGTACGCCAATCTGATCGGCGGCAAGCCCTATGAGCCGCTAGAAGAAAACCCCATGCTCGGTTTTCGAGGGGCCTCGCGCTACTACGACGAACGCTACCGAGACGCCTTCGCACTCGAGTGCCAGGCGATGAAGAAGGTCCGCGACGAGATGGGCTTGCGGAATCTGAAGCTGATGATTCCGTTCTGCCGTACTGTCGAAGAAGGCCGTCGCGTTCAGGCCGAGATGACCAAGCACGGCCTGACGCGCGGTGAAAATGGCTTGGAGATCTACGTCATGTGCGAGATCCCCAGCAACGTGATCCTCGCCGACCAGTTCGCCGAGATCTTCGACGGCTTCTCGATCGGCTCGAACGACCTGACGCAGCTCATCCTCGGTGTCGATCGCGACTCCGAAATCGTGGCCCATGTCTTCGACGAGCGGAACCCGGCCGTGATGGCCATGATCGCCAGCGTGATCCAAAAGGCGCGAGCCAAAGGCCGCAAGATCGGCATCTGCGGCCAAGCCCCCAGCGACTACCCCGAGTTCGCCCAATTCCTCGTCGAACAGGGAATCGACAGCATTTCTCTCAACCCCGACTCACTGCTGAAGACGACTGCGAAAATCGTCGAGATGGAACAGAAGCTGAGCCGCACGCCCCACGTAGCGATAAGTTGAAGCCAATTACGGCAGATGATCTTGGGTGTTGCGAACGCGCAGACGCGATACTCACGCGACTTACCGCCGAACTGTTCGTGCGGGACGAGGCATGTCGTCGTCTTCGGCCGTGGTTGGGATCGGGACCACTTTGGAGCCTGTGTTGTCCGCGATCTTGAGTATGTCGCGGCAATAATCGTGACAACTGATGCAGGTCGTCAGGGCGTGAATGTAAGAGTAAGCCGCTCCGTCGAGATTCTCACGGGCGGCGGCGTTGATCATCTTTTCGGACTGCCGCATTAGCTCTTTGCGGTGGTGGGCGTAGACCGAATCGGAATGAGCTTCCCACTCTGTGGCTTTGCAGATCTTCAGCAGTTCTTCCGCGCCATTTGTAATCTCGTCGAAGTTCTTGGAAACCAGTCCCTCGACGATCTTCTGCGAACTGGCCACCTTGGCCCGCATGAGTGCGGCTTGCTGATCGTCCTTCTTGCGACGTGGAGGATCGGAGTCGCCTCGTACGCACGACCAACCCAACGCCAGCACCGCCAACACAATCAGGCCCGACCAGCCGCGATGAATCATGATCAGCACTCCTTCGACGATCACGGAAGACTCGGCAATTACTATCGGCTCAAGCGGCAGATGTTCTTTCCGGTTCTCTCGGAATACCTCGTTAATTTCTTGGGTCTGAGAAGCGGCTCGTCCTCGACACGCACGTCACTTTGTTTCAGCGGCGAGTCGTTCTGTGCCAACCACTGATGAACTTCCGTTCCGTTTTAGCCTCAACAGATGCGAGGCAGCGGCGCGCCGGACGGTTCGTCGAGAGGCACTTCGCGGCCGAGGCCTCTCACCACCGTGACGGGTGTGATTCGTCGTGGACTCACGCGTCCAATCACGACGGCACGGCGGGACACTGCAAACTGTCGCAGCACGGTCAGTGTTGGCTCCACCAGCTCGGGGCGTGTGGCGAGGACAAACGTCCCCTCGTTGGCGAGGTGCAGCGGATCGAGGCCCAGCAGTTCGCAGACGGCTCGAACTTGGGTGTCGATCGGAATCGCGGCCTCTTCGACAACGCAGGTCAATTGGCACGCATCCGCCCACTCGTGTAGGACCGCCGCCACGCCGCCTCGTGTGGCATCGCGCACGGCGCGCGGTGTGATTCCCGCCGAGTGCAGCGCGACCAGCGGAGCCGTCAGCGGTGCGCAGTCGCTGGACGGCGGCGGCTCGAAGTCGAACCTTTCGCGCGCACACAGAATGGCCGCGCCGTGGCAGCCGATCGGACCGCTGACCAGCAACACGTCGTCGGGCCGAAGGGCGGCGGGGCCGGGGGGAGCCGGAGCGAGAACCTCGCCGATCCCCGAGGTCGTAATGAAGAGCCTGTCCGCCGCTCCGCGCGGGACGACTTTGGTGTCTCCGGTCACGATGGCCACGGTGGCCAGAGCCGCTGCCGAGTGGATGCTGTCGAGGACACGATCGAACACTGACCACGGCAAGCCCTCCTCAATGATGATCGCCAGGCTGAGCCAGCGTGGCACGGCACCCGACACCGCCAGATCGTTCACCGTTCCGAAGACCGCGAGCTGGCCGATGTCGCCGCCGGGAAAGAACAGCGGCGTCACGGTGTAGCCATCCGTCGAGAAGGCGAGTTTTTTACTCTGCGTCTCCAACAAGGCCGCATCGCCCAGTGAACGGAGTTGTTCGTTGTCGAAACGCGACACAATGCGCTCGCGAATCAGCCGCCGCGAGAGTCGTCCTCCTTCCCCGTAGGCCAGCGTGACCAGACCGCCATCGGCCTCGTTCGGAATCGGGCAACTGAACCATTCGCCACCGTCGTCAAGTTCACTCATGCTGGGCTTTCATGGCGTCGGAGTTTCTTGTCCCCTCGCCCCGGCCTTGCGGGGAGAGGGTTAGGGTGAGGGGTTCTTCTTCGTCTTCTTCCTTTGGTTTTGTTCCCTCCCGCCGAGGGGAGAAAGGAAGAGCGGGGTTACTCGACGAAGCGAGGGCGTTCTCGCCGCGAAGCCCCCTCACCCTAACCCTCTCCCCGCAGAGCCGGGGCGAGGGGACCGGAAGCAGACTCCGTTGAAATGGGACTCCGGGCATAACGGAAGTAGGCGGCACAGGCTCCCTCGGAGGAGACCATCGGTGCGCCGACGGGAGTGTCGGGTGTGCAGGCGTTGCCGAACAGCGGGCACTCGGGCGGCTTGATTCGTCCGGCCATCACGTCTGCGCTGCGACAGTCGCCGTCACTCGATGAGACGGGCGCGGGAAGTTCGAAGCGATTGCGGGCGTCGAAGTCGCGCCACTCGGAGCGCATCACGAGACCGCCGTCAGGGATCGCACCCAACCCACGCCAGGGAACGGTCGCGATGGTGTAGACCTCGTCGATCAGCCGCTGCGCGTGCGGATTGCCCTCGGGGCGAACGGACCTGGCGTATTGATTGCGAAGCTGCGGCTGCCGCGTTTCCAGCAGACGGACGCATTCCGTCAGACCGGTCAACAAATCGAGCGGCTCGAAGCCGGTGACGACGACCGGCACTTGGAACTCCTCGACGAACGCACCGTAGTGCGCGAAGCCCGTCACCGTGCAAACATGTCCGGCGGCAAGGAAGCCCTGCACGCGATTGTCCGGCAACTGCATGACGGCGCGCATCGCCGGTTCGACGCGCACGTGATGCACCAGCACGCTGAAGTTCTTCACCCCGAGTTGCCGCGCCTGCAACACGGCCAACGCCGTGGCCGGAGCCGTTGTTTCAAAGCCGACTCCAAAAAACACGACCTGCCGGGTCGGCTCCTTCGCTGCCAACTGCACGGCATCGACCGGGGAATAGACCGTCCGGACATCGGCTCCCGCCGCGCGAGCCAAGAGCAGACTGCCGTTTCGTCCCGGCACACGCAGCATGTCGCCGAAGCTGGCGAGAATCACATCCGGGCGCTTCGCAAGTTTCACGGCGTCATCGATCGCCTCGGCGGGCGTCACACACACGGGGCAGCCCGGCCCATGCACCAGTTCCAGCACATCTTCGAGAGCCTCTTCCAGTCCATGCCGCAGCAGACTGTGTGTCTGGCCGCCGCAGACATCCATGATGACCCACCGCCGCGTGACGCCGCGCCGCAGTTCGGCGAGTTGGCTCTTCAGCAGCGCGGGATGACGGTACTCGTCGATGAACTTCATCTGGAACCTACTTGTCCCCCTCGCCCCACCCTGTCTGTAGAAACCAATGCAGGCGGGGAGAGGGTTAGGGTGAGGGGTCTTCGGCTTCGTGCATTTCGTGGACATCCCACTCGGCCAGAGTCGCCAGCAATTGTTCAGCCGCCGCGCGGTCGATGATCGTCAGCGCGACCCCGGCATGGACGAGGACGTAGTCTCCCTCTTGGGCCTCCGGCACGCAGGCCATCTGACAGCGTTTCTTGACGCCGCCAAAGTCGATTTCGGCCGCCGCCATCAAGGGGTCGCGGTCGATCCAACTGGCGACGCGACCGGGGGCTCCAAGACACATTCTGCACGATTCCTTTCTTCGGCGAGTCTTTTTGTCGCGACAACCAACTGGCCCGCCGCCAGGCCGCCATCATTCGGCGGGATGAGGCCCGGCAATCCAAGCGGCGCGCCATCGACCGGCCACGAATCGGCCAGCAACTCCACGAGGACACGATTCTGAAACACTCCACCACCAAGTACAACCGGCAGCTCGGACCAACGGTTGCAGACAGTTTGGATCGCCGTGGCCAACCCCCGATGAAACCGCATCGCCATCACAGCGGGCGGCGTGCCGTTTCGGCGATCGGCGATGATCCGCCTCAACACCGGACGCCAGTCGAGTTCGAGGGGCTGTGATGAACCGACCGCGAACGAATACTCATCCTCTTGGGTGCCACGGTCACGGCTCGGCGTGGCCGTGTTCTTGTCATCGTGAAGACACGGCCACGTCAAACCGTGACCGTGGCACCCGGAAGTCGCGCGGTTTCGTTCCGTATCGGTGATGAGATCACACGCCGCTTCAAGACACATCGCAGCCTGCCCCTCAAACGCGGAGCGACATTGTCGCAGGATCAGACACGCGGCCGCATCGAAGAGACGCCCGCAGCTCGTCGTGCTCGGAGTCCATTTGGAATTGAGTGCCATTTGGATGCGAAGCACCTCGCCCCGCGACAGCCCCGACAACTCCGCGAGCTCGTCCGGTGAGACTTCCTCGAGTTGGCTCAACATCGACACGGCCAGACGGCGCAGGTCCGTAATCGCGGCTTCGCCACCTGGCAGTCCAAATGGTCGCAGGTGGGCAACTCGTTGAAACTTGGTGGCCGTGGCGATCAGGAACTCACCGCCCCAGATCGTGCCATCGGGACCAAGGCCCGTGCCGTCGAAGGCGACCCCCAATACGGTTCGGTCCAGCCATTGATGCTCCAGCATCCCGGCCGCGATGTGCGCGTGATGGTGCCAGACGGACAGCCGGTCGTCCCGGAAGGCTTCGCTCCACTGGGTCGAGAAGTAGTCGGGGTGCGGGTCATGCACGACGTGCGGACTGCCATCGTCAGTGACGATGGCAGAGAGGCCACACAGTCGGCGAACTCGCTCGCACCACTGTTCCTGGGTGGCGATCGTATCGAGGTCTCCGACATGCGGACCGAGCAGCGCTTGGCAGCCATTCGACACTGCGACCGCCGACTTCTGATGACCTCCCACGGCCAAGAAAGTAGGGTGGGACAAGCTCGCTTCGAGCGCCGGCCCACCAGAGTTTGCAGGTGTTCTCAATGGTGGG
>CAMAYU010000064.1 GCA_945862235.1 Schlesneria paludicola DSM 18645 | reverse complement strand
CGATCCTGCTTCGCGTCTTCAATTGCTTGCTTGGCCCACTGGTCACTCGGGCGGATGGATACGGGCAGACGCGCCTTGTTCGCGAGCATGCGGAGTTTCGTGTCGTGCGAGACAACCTTGCCCGCGAACACATCCTCTTCGCGGAACTTTGCCATCAGGATCTCTGCGTCGGTATGGCGGTTCCAATCATAAAGGATATGGATGAGGCCGTCTGGCGATTCGAAGCCATCGGGATACGAGACCGCGTTGCGTTCATCGAGCAGCAGACCGCCTTTCCACGTCTGGCCATCATCTTCGGAAAGCCACGCACTCATGTGCGTTCGCTTTTGCAGACGCTCGGAGGGCGAGCCGTTCTTCACCAGCAGGATGCGACCAGACTTCAGTCGGCGGAGAAAGAAACGCGCGTTCACATTTTGCACCGTCGCGGCCTGACGCGGCTCGCTCCAGGTCTTGCCGCCATCGCTGGAAAAACTCTCGTAAGGCTGGCCCTTCGTGCGGGCCAGCATCCACAAGCGGCCATCGCGCAGCTCGACCGTCAGATGCTCGTCGAACTCCCAATCAGGGAACTGCAAGCTGCCACGCTCTTTCCACGAAGCACCTTCATCGATTGGTAACTGTTAAGTAGCTGACGGGCGTACGGTGAGCGAGCCGAGCGTGTTAGTCGGGATTGAAGTTTGGGGGTGATGTTGGGTCGGGGGATTACGAGGTATTGGTGGCGAGTGTTTCGACGGGGAGGGCGGGAGCCGTGGCGAACGGGAGGGGGCGGAGTTTTTCTTCGAGGCTGACCAAGGTCAGGCCGTAATTCAGGAAGTTGCGTCCGTGTTTCTGGCAGGTGCGAATGATGCTTTTTAAGTTGGCGAAGGCGGTGGCCCCGGGCTTCGTTCGATTGACGCCGCCATCGGAGCGGGCGGCGGCCACGCTGCGGATGTCACGTTCGCCGAGGTTGTTATCCGGGGGGACTCCTTCGACTTTCAAGAACAGAAACAGGTCGAAGCGGTGCTTGACCAGTCGCTTGTTAATGCGGTTGCAATCGTGGTCCTTCGGGCGCGAGTAGATCAGCGAGTCCAAGCGTTTTTCGAGTTGGTTCCGCGCGATTTCAAAGTCGGCGGCGGGGGTCGCGGCGCGAGTCTTCCCCAGCGCGATGGCGTCTTGCAGGAGCGTCATCAGCGGTTGGAGATAGTCGTCCTTGGCGGCGGCGGTGGCCTCGTCACGCAGGGTGTGGAGCTCACGCAGCAGATGGACCAAGCACTTTTGTTTGTCGCAGTTGATCGCGTGATAGGCGGCGTAGAAGTCGGTGACCAAGACGCCCGGCAGCGAGTCTCCCAGCACCCGCTGCACGACGGCTCCCGACCGATGTTCATCGACCAGAAACAAGGCCAGTCGCGGATTGCAGAAGCACCAGACCCAGACGTTCTTCCCGTTGATGCGCCAGCCGGTTTCATCCGCGTGAATGACCGGCTCGGAATTGAGCAACTCGAACAACCGCCGGACCACGGGATCGACCAATTCGCCCGCCCACATCACATGACCGAGGGCCCCGGCGCGACTCAACTTCAGCCCGAAGACTTCGTCCAGCAGCGCGACCGACTTGCCCAGCGACAGCCCCAAATGCGCTCGGCTATATCCCATTAAAAGTCGCGTGCGGGGACCGATAGTCGCATAGGCGACCTCGGGCGGAGCGGCCGGTTGCGTCACCTTTCGACAGCACGCACAGCGTTGTCGATGACGCCGGTAGCGATGCACTTCGACCTGCGGCGGCGGGATGTCTTCGACCGTGTGCTCAATATATTCGCCCGTGTCGTCGAGCGATCCGCCACACTCGGGACAGGCGTCGCTCCGCAAATCGTGAACGATGTCGTCAGGACTCGGCTCAACCGGCGGTCGCACCACGCCGGGATGCTTTCGCTCTCCCTTCGCCCGACCATCCTTGTCCTTCTTCGGCCGCGAAATCGCGTTCGCCTTCGGCCGAAACCCCTTCTTCCGCCGCTGCAACTCGACCGTCAACTCGGCGACCTGCGCCTCGAGTTCCGCGATCCGAACGTCACGCTCCGCCAACGCCGCCTGCGTCCGCGCCAGCTCCGCCTCCAAACCCGCCACGCGAGCCAACACCGCCTCAAACTGCTGCCGAAGATCCTCCATGATCCACCAACTCTCGCCTCAACTCCCCGTTGAGACAAGAGCGGTTTGCTTAACAGTTACCTTAGTCGAGATTCAATATCGACGTGCCCACAAAATAGAGAGTTGCTGTTGAGACAAAGACGTTGATTGATGCCATCCAGCACGCCGTCGAAGTGGCTGGTTGTCACCGTTTTTCATCGTCCTCAATCGAGCCGCAATCATGGCACGCTGAGACTCACTGAGATGCCGCCGCGTGAGATTGATCGACACTGCGAACGAGAGTAACTCTCGTGTCTGTAGCCGCCACGTTGGCAACACCTACACAACGCACAAGCGGGATTGCGGATCACTGGCCACAAAACGAACAAACCCGCTCGTCTGGTGACGAGCGGGCCTTTGTTGTCGAGCTTGTGTGCGGCGGTTCTCAGCCGCACGATCAGCCGATCTTGAGTGCGACTTCCGCCGCCTTGATCGAACCGGCCTTTGCGTAGTGTTCGCTCATGTTGGCTTTGCTGTGACCGAGAACCGATTGCGTGTGCTCCAAGCCGAACTGCTGACGGACTGCATCAGCAGCCGTGTGTCGCAGTTGGTGAGGCACCCAGCGGTCTATGCCAGCCTTCTCACAAGCGCGGGTGATCGCGCGACAGTACGCCGTGCGAATGATCTTGAACAAAGGGTGACCGGGATCGGCAGACAGATACTTGGCGAGGATCAACTGAGCCTGCGGGCCGAAGTGCAACGTCCGGCTTTGGCCGTGATGCTGGCACTTGTGATCGACCAGCGCAGCTTTCCAGACCTCGCCCCTCCGGTCGATCATGGCCGTGGTGAGCATCAGCAACTCGCCGCTCCGTGCCCCGGTGAGGCGTTGCACGTCGATCAGGTCGCGAACAATGGGGCTGACCAGACCGCGAACGGCCTCAATGTCCTCTGGCCCGACAGCGTGGCGTGGTGCGTTGTCGTGGGCCTCGGTGCGACCTGCCAGTAGCGGAGAGACGGCTTGGAGCTTCTGAAGTACGGACGGCTCGATCAGTTCATCCTCAACCGCTCGCTTGAAGATTCGCCGGATGCGACTCATTGCCGCGTTGACGGTCGTGCGCGCCCAGCCGAGTTCAACCATCCTCGCCCGTACAGCCTTGAGAGCCAGCGGGCCGAAGTCCTTCGCCGGGATCATGCCGTACAACTCGCGCAACGGCCGGATGACACTCCGCAGAATGTGGACCTCGGATGTCTGGACGCCGTTCTTGACGTAGTGCGTTTCGGCGAACCGATGAAACGTCAGACACAATTCGCTGACACTCGGCCCGGAATCAACTTCCGCTGATGTGGTACTACCACTTTTTTTGTGAGTACTACCACTTTTTGCCGGGGCGACGGGGTCAATCAACTGCCCGCCCGCCAACTTGGCAATGAGAGTGCCGTACCTGATGCGGCTTTGGTCGCTGCCGAACTCGCCCAGGTAGTGATCTCGCCCGTCGATGCGGACGCGGGCTTGCCCGGTAGGCTTGTGGAGCAGATAGCTTGGTAGCTTTTTCTTGGCCAAAGAACGAAACGAACCTGTGACGGTCATGCGGTTTCCCCAAAAAGTGGTAGCTTACTACCACCGGTTTTCAAGGTTTTCTACCGCACTGCTGACCATCAGCAGGTAACGTAACTCGTTTCGGCTTCTAATCTTCTGAACAAGTGGAGGATAGCGGGATCGAACCGCTGACCTCTTGCATGCCATGCAAGCGCTCTCCCAGCTGAGCTAATCCCCCGTCTGTTTTGCTGGTCCCGGCTCAGGACCGCATTCGATCACCATCACAAGCCTCTAATTCGGCTTCCGAAGGCGATGACTCTAGCAATTCTTCCGAAGAAGTCTGCCAAGGCGGGCGGAACCATAACAGTCGTTCCGTAGACCGTCAAGCAATTGCCGGACGAGTGACACGCTGGAAGTCGTTTGGCTCCGAAACCTTGGATTCGACAGCCGAACGCAATAGGCACGGCGGATTTGTAACTCACTCGAAGCAGGCTTCGATGAGTGAGGCGAGCGGCACGGCGCTCAGTCGGACATCCAACACAAATGGCGGAGAGCCGAAATAGTTTGCCCGTAGGATGGACGCCTCGTCCGTCCGAGCTGATCCAGAAGAACAGGACGGACGGACGAGGCGTCCATCCTACGCTGCGCGTACGCGAACTCGTGCCGCCCGCCTCATTGACCCACTTGCATTGGAACAACCCACGAAGCTCAGCTTGACCGAATCCATCACGACGCGAATGATCCCGGCCCGCAACGTAGCTGTGGCATGGCATTCGGCGGTGCCGCAGTCCTCTCGTTCGAGAAGGTTTGACATGGTGCAGGCGCTCGCTCTTCGAGGTCCAACGGCGAAATTCCTCACTTTGATTCTCAGCTTGCTGCCTTGGCCGGGGCTGATGGAACGATCCCTGTTGGCGGCACCTCCACCGCAACAGCGGGTGGTGGCGAGCGATACTAAAAACAACAAACCGGCCTCGCGTAGAGATCGATCCATCAAACCTGTGGCGGCGGTCTCCAAGGCAATCCCAGTCGATCAAACCGGAACGACGAGGACAACGACGCCAGCCAGTTCAGACACTCTCAATGGGCCGGAAGTGAACGAGGCGACTTCGTGGAGCGAGATTGTCCGCTCGGTGTTGCTCACCGCGATCCCCGACAAGTACGAAGATTGCAAACACTGGGACAGGCGGCGCGAGGTGTTCGATGGCGTGCGCGTTCAGCAGCGCGGGGTTCATCTGCAAGTGACGGAACGCCGCAAGCTCGTCAATGACGGAGCTTGGTACAAATACCGCATCGAGCTGCCGAATCCCGACCAGCGTCTCCAACTGACTCTCGGCGAGATCCACACTGAAGGAGCGGGCGCGTTCTCGTGTACGGTCCATGTGGTGGTCAAGCCGCGCTGCACGGCGTGGTTTGAACAGTGGGTTCTCGGCGTGAAGGGTCTGAATCTTAAAGTGGTCTCCGACGCGACAGTCCACATGTACGCGACGTGCCGGCTGGCGATTCGGGCTGAGTTTCGCCCCAACAGTCTGCTTCCCGACGTGGTACTGGAACCGTCGTTGGTGAGTCTCAAACTGCGACTGACCGACATTGAAACGCACCGCATCGGTGTCATCGGCGGCGATGTCGCGGAGCAGCTTGGCAACGGTTCACGTCGATTTCTTGCCGACTTGTTGAAGGATCGGGAGGCCAAGGTTTTGAAAAAGGTGAACGCCGCGATCGCCAAGAAACGCGATACGTTGCGATTGTCCCCTTCGTTCGTCGGCGCGAAGTCAAACGATCACAAGCCGACGGTCGCCCCGGTGAATTGAAGCCGGGGCCGCAAGCGAAACCGCAGCCATTGCAGGGCCAATGCCATTTTCAATTTGGGGTGCCACGGTCACGGAGCTTCGACGTGGACGTGTGAGAACGTAAACGCGTTTTCCCGATTTCACGGCCACGTCGAAGCTCCGTGACCGTGGCACCCTATCCCGCAGTTTCAACAAGGCGATAGCCCAGCAGCCATTGCGACCCGCTTCGTGTGGAACGGTTACAGGCAGGCTGTCGCGGAACTCGTGTTCCGAACAGAAGCCCGGCGATAGCCGCGAACGGGACCTGCTCATTCGATCAGAACAACTCACCCTGCTCGGTTGTCGCGGGCGGCGGCTTCAGGCCCAAGTGACTGAGTCCCGCAGCCGTGATCGTGCGGCCTCGCGGCGTGCGTTGGATGAAGCCGAGTCGCAACAAGAACGGTTCGACTTCGTCTTCGAGCGTGTCAGGCGGGACGTTCATCGTGTGACCGATGGCGGAGAGTCCCGCCGGTCCACCACTGAAGACCGTGACCAGCGTGGAGAGATACCGGCGGTCTTGAGACTCCAGCCCGACAGCATCCACTTCGAGCATCTCCAACGCCCGCTCGGTGATGGGCTTCGTGATGATGCCGCTCGGTTCGCGAACGGTCGCGAAGTCGCGAGTCCAGCGCAGCAGGTTGTTTGCCTTGCGAGGAGTTCCTCGACTGCGGTTGGCGACCAGCAGCGCGGCATCCTCGTCGATCTCGGTTCGCAGTTTGCGCGCGTTGCGGCGGACAATCTCGGTCAGCTCGGTCTCATCATAGAAGTCGAGATGTTCGCGATGCACGAAGCGGTCGCGGAGAGGGGCGGTCAACATGCCACTGCGTGTCGTGGCTCCAATCACCGTGAAGGGCTTCAGCTTCATGTTGATCGTGCGGGCGTTCATCCCTTCGCCCAGCACGATATCGACGCGAAAGTCCTCCATCACCGGATAGATGAATTCCTCCACGGCGGGGGGTAGCCGGTGGATCTCATCGATGAACAAGACCGATCCGTAACTGGCATTCGTCAGGTACGAGAGCAGGTCCTTGGGAGCTTGGAGCGCTGGGCCGGACGTAATCTGGCACTCGGTCCCCATTTCCTTGGCGAGCGTCATCGCCAGCGTGGTCTTTCCCAGACCGGGCGGCCCGTCGAACAGGATGTGCGACAGCGGCTCCTTCCGTTTGAGCGTCGCGTCGAGCACGATCTTCAGTCGATCCACAACCTTCTTCTGCCCGACAACCTCACTCAGTTTTTGCGGACGCAATTCGTCATCGAAGCGTTCGTCATCGGGATTGAAATGCCCGAGAGGTCGATCGGACGGAGGCTGCTTGCCACCACCACCCGCCGCCGCTCCTTCAATCACTTTCTGACGTGCCATGGGAGATATCCAAACTTGAAACGCAAACTCCGCGGCACGCAATGCGACTCACCGAAATCGCAAGCTCGGATCAGACCAGTATCGAGACTGTTTTCAGATCATTCGGCGAGCGGCAAAAGAGCCTGGCCCACACTTACCCGCAGCGTGAGCAAGGACGGCCTCAACCTTGCGTCCTCGCTTACGCTGCGGGTTAGTGTGGGCGGTCTTGCCACTCGCCATTACTGCTCGGCCGCGATCACAGCCATCACGTCGTCAGGGATGTTGAAGTTGGCGTAGCAGTTTTGGATGTCGTCGTGATCTTGGAGCAGGTCCATCAACTTCAGCACCGAGCGAGCGGCATCCACGTCCAGATCGACCGTGTTCGCGGCGATGCGACTCAGTTCGGACGACTCGGTTGGAATCTTCGCCGACTCCAACGCGGCGATCACCGACTGAAAGGCATCGACATCGCAGACGACTTCAAAGTTGTCACCGACTTGTTTGACATCCCCCGCTCCGGCTTCGAGCGCGATCTCGAACAGGCGGTCCTCAGTGACATGCTTCGACGAGATCACGAAGACACCCTTGCGTTCAAACATCCACGCGACGCACCCGGTACTGCCGAGGTTCCCACCGTTGACCTCGAACATCTTACGAATCTCGCCCGCCGTGCGGTTTCGATTCTCGGTGAGAATCTCACACAGAATCGCCACCCCATTCGAGCCGTAGCCTTCGTACATGACCTCGTCGTAGGTTTCTGTTTCGAGTTCGCCCGTTCCTTTTTTGACGGCCCGTTCGATGGTGTCGCTGGGCATCGACGCCTTCTTCGCGCGATCGATCGCGTAACGCAGAGCGAGATTCGCTGCCGGATCGCCTCCACCATGCCGCGCGGCCACGATGATGTAACGGGCCAGCTTGCCGAATAGCTTGCCTCGCTTCTTATCGACGATCCCCTTCTTGAAGGAGATATTGGCCCAGTGGGAGTGACCTGCCATGGCGAGAACTCAAAACCTCAAACGCGAAAAGGGGGGACTGAAAAACACGTGAACAGCACGAGCAGAGGGAACCAGTCTCAACGCTTCAGGGCGATCCCGGCGGCGCGAGTTTGAGCGAATTAGATTGAGGAGCGTGTTGTTTGAGCTTGTCCTTCAATCGCTCGATCAACTGTGGGTCCGGATACTTGTCAGCTTCGGCCGACAGCAGCGCCTTCTGCCACGCTTCGACCGCCTTATCCAACTGCATCCGTTTCAATTGGACATCAGCGAGATGATCCCACAGAGTGGCATCACCGCCGGTATTCTTCTTGACCGCCTGTTCCAGCGGGCCGATCGCGTCCTCGTACTTGCCGAGTTTGAACAGCACCCAGCCAAGGCTGTCGAGATACGCGCCGTTATCCGGTTCTGCCGCGAGGGCCTTCCGAATCATCTGCTCGGCCTTGTCCAAGTTCTTCCCTTGATCGGCCCACAGGTATCCCAAGTCATTGTTGAGTTGCGTGTCGTCCGGGTCGGACTCGAAAACCTTCTCCAGAATTTCCTCGCCCTTCCGAATCTCACCCTTCTGAACGTAGATGTTCGAGAGGCTGAACTGGAACAATCGCTGGGCACGCTTGTTGTCCGCGTTGTCAGCAAGCAACTTCTCAAAACGCGGAATGGCCTGATCCCACTGGCGCGAGTGACTGTAAATCCACGCTTCATCGAACAGGTGCCCGAGATCACCCGGCTCCAACTTGAGTGCTTCCCGTACGGATTCGATGGCACCGGCGGGGTCGCCATCGAGAACTTGCGTGCGGGAAAGCATCGAGTAGAGATCCGCCTTGCTGTCAGCCAATTTGCGATCGGCAAGTGCTTCTCGATACAAAGCCACGGCATCCGCGTACCGCTTCCCTTGGACCAGCGTGTTGCCGAACTCGCGATACAGCGCGAGGAGACGATCATTGCCACGATCTTTCACTAACTTGATTGCGTGACGATAGAACTCCACCGCGTCGTCGGTCCGTTCACAGACCTTTGCGATCCCGGCCAGCAGGTAACTCTTCTCGAATGAAAGTTGCGATGGTTCCAACTTGGCCTGTGTCCGCCCCGCGGCCATCAGCGAATCGACGAGCTTCGGATCCTCATTGAGAGTCTTGAGAACCTTCTCTTCGAGCTGAACCAGACCTTCGGGACCGAGCCGTTGGAGCGAGCGCCCCAAGAGATCGAGCAATTCGTCCGACTTTTGGAGCTTGCGGTAAATCTGGGCCAGTCCGATATAGCCACTCGCATCACCACCGTTTTGAAGCGCCGTCTCGTAGATGCTCTTCGCTTTATCGAATTCGTTGGCGGAGACAAGCCGCTCCGCCAAGAAGTACTGCAAGGCAATGTTGTGTGCGTCTTTCGCAGCGAGACCCTCCAGCTTCGCGATCAACTCGTCACTGCGATTCAGCTTGCTCAGGATGTCCGCCAAAAGCTGATAGGCATCGCGTCCCTTCGAGGTTCGTTCCTTGTCGAAGTACTTCTGAAGCTCCGTCAGCGCCTCGTCGGGCTTTTCGGACAGAAGCAGGATGCGCGCCCGGTTGTAACTGAGGTTGCCCGCTCCCGCTCGCCCCGACTTCGCGGCCAACTCGAACGCCGCCGAAGCCAACTCGATCCGCTTGGCGTCGAGGAAAACCTGCCCGATTTTCTCGTAGCTGGTCTGTTGGTCGGCCAACAGTTTCGCCTTCGCCCGCAAGTCGAGTTTGTACTTTTCCGGCTTGGCAAGCGCGTCGAAGATGATTTCGTAACTGTCGGCCGCTTTGTCCACTTGGCCTGTCGTCGAGTAAAGAATGCCGAGACTTTTGCTGAGCATCACGAATTCGACCGACTCGCGAACAATCCTTGGGGACTTAATCGCCTGCTCGAGATATTTGATCGCGTCCGGCAACTTGCCCGTGATCGCGGCCTGCGCGGCGAGCATCTGCAACAGTTCGTACTCGTTCGGATCGAGTTCCACGGCCTTTGCTGCAGAGCGAACGGCCGCCCCGACTTCATCGAGCCGGAACTCCAACGGGACGAGATGTCGATAGACCTCAATCACGGTCGGATCGATCGCCACCGCCTTGCGATAGGCGATCAACGCCTTCGCCGGCTCGTTACGAGTCTCCAGCAACCGCCCCGCCATAAACCATGAGAGCGCGTCATTGCGATTCTGCTTCGCCGCCGAAAGCGGCTGCGTCGGCTTCAAAGCGAACGCGGGATCGTCGTTCTCTTGAAGCGAATACCCTCGCTCCAGCGCCGACGCTGCCGTCGATTTCGTCTCCGGCTGCTCACTCGACGCGGCGTCGAGCGCCGCGGAGCACACGACAGAGCCAACTAACAACAGCCAAACAGCGAAACTCCGATTTCCTTGCAGAACAACGTTCTTCACGATCCGATCTCCCTTCGGAACCACCGTTCAATCAGGACCACTCAGGCATCAAGCAGTTGCGCATGGACTCGATGGCTCTAACTTCGGCCGTTGAAAGTTTCACTCCATTCGACTCACTTGGATTTCTTAGCGGCCTTCTTCGCGGCGGGTTTGGCTGGAGCGTCTTTGGGCTTTGCGGCCTTGACTGGCGTAGTCTTGGTCTCAGCGTCACTCTTTTTTGCGGGCTTCACCACAGCAGTCGCCTTCGCAGCCTTGGCCTCTTCCTTGGCAACTCGAGCCTCCTCCTTCTTCGCCAATTCGAGCCGATCCGCCGCATTCTTGGCCCGCGCTCGTGAAGCGCCAGACTTATAGAGGGCGTCCAACCGATCCGTCACCAACGATCCATCGTGTCCCTCTTCCGGAGCGGGAAACTTTGCTGAATCAAACTCATCGAGTACGGCCTTGTCGGTGGCGAGGCAGCGGATCGAGAAACAGAACAGCGGAACCTCCGTCTTACGCACCACGGCCTTGAGAGTCTCACCCATTTGTTCGACATCTTGATTGGGCGGAACCAATCCCAGCCAGACGAGCGAACGCCCCATCGCCGGATCGATCGGAATCAAATGCGCCCCGATGACGGCTTGCAGCGTGTAATTGCGAACAAACGTCGAGAGATGTTTGATTTTGGCCAACTGCTTTGTCGCCAGTTCGAGTGTTTTCTTACGAAGACTCTCGAACTCAAAAGCGAACGACTTTTCAAATACGTATTGCAGCACACTACGAACTCGGAATGCCCGCCATTCAGGATCCGTCTGCCCAGCGAACGCACGTTCGATCTCCTTCACCGAACTGACACGGATCTCGTTCAGATCAGGGAATTCGGAAAAGAGACGGGCGTAAGAATGCTCGGCATCGACGACGGTCGCGTCCTCGAGACAAATCGCAAACAGAATCGTCTCTAGCACCGGACGGTCGTGCTTAGGGACGGCGACCTTGTACTGCTTCTTGATCGCAGGGAGCAGCTTCTTGAGGATCGCCGCGCGATCCGATGTCTTGGCACGCGATGCAGCAACCATGTTTGCCTTTCTATCTACTCCGCAACCGGAGTCGATTTTTCGTCGGAGCCAGTTAGCGAAACCGAGCCTGATTCATCGGAGGCTATCGCCTGTTCCGCGTCATCACTCTGCTCGAACTCATCTTCATCTTCATCTTCATCCGACTCTTCAAGTCCCTGTTCCCCGGCCTGATCGCCCGAGCCAACAGCATCCGAGGCGGATTCACCGAGAAGTCCGTGGAGCGCCCGCGAAATTTCGATGCTCTTCTTTACAGAAGGATCCAATACAAAACTGATTATGGGGGTGTGCTTCGTCTGCAACCGATCGGCCACCTTGGACTGAATGAAGCCTCGAGCCGAGTTCAATCCGTGCATGGCCAACGACTGCGCTTTGGCATCTCCCATGACCGTGACAAAAATCTTCGCGGCCCGCAGGTCTTGGGCAACTTCGGCCCCAAGTACGGTGACATTTTTGACCCGAGGGTCTCGCAAACCGAACAACACCGTTGTGCTGACAATTTCACGAATGGCCTCCGAGGCCCGTTCCATCCGGCGTGAACTCATTGAAAATCTTGACCTCGACCGAAAGGAACTCGGCCCAACACAGCGACGCAGGACTGTCCGAACAGATTGAAAGTGGTTGCTCGGCCCACTCCAAACACCCGGTCAGGCTCGCCGTGCCGACCACAAGATCGGCAATACCGGCGAACCAAACCACCATCACTCAAGAGTCCGCCGGACTTCTTCGATCTTGAAGGCCTCCAGTAGATCCCCTTCTTTGATGTCGTTGTAGTTCTCAAGTCGGATACCGCATTCCATACCTTCTCGAACTTCCTTGGCGTCATCCTTCTCACGCTTGAGTGACGCGATTCCATAGGCGTTCAAAATCTTTTGGTCTCGAATGAGATTCATGCGGTGCGAGCGTTCGATCGAACCATTCAACACGCGACAACCCGCGATCGTTCCGAACCGAGTGATGCTGAACGTTCGCAGCACGATAGCGCGCCCCGTGACAACCTCTCTCTTTTCGGGCCTGAGCATCCCTTCGAGAATCCGCTTCACCTCGTCCAGCACCTCATAGATGATGTTGTAACGACGAATCTCGACGCCTTCTTGTTGAGCCAGCAACTGGGCGCGATCTTCGGCGATCACATGGAACGCGACGATAACCGCACTCGATGCCGCCGCGAGATAGACATCGCTTTCGTTCACGCCACCGACACCATCGTGCAGCAACCGAATGCGTACTTCCGGGTGCTCAAACTTGCTGAGTTCTCCCCGTAGAGCCTCCAGCGAACCGGGCGTGTCCGCCTTCAGGATCAAGTTCAGTTCCTGAACCTCGCCCTCACGTGCGGCATTGAGAATATCTTCCAGCGTGCGCCGCCCGCCCATGTTGGCTAGCACAGCCGCACGGCCCTTTTCGCGACGCTGTACGGCAGCTTCGCGTGCCGCATCGAGATCGGCCAGCACCTGGAATTGATCGCCCGCACTGGGGACAACGTCCAAGCCCGCCACCTTAATCGGCGTGGATGGCCCCGCCTCTTGGACCTCTTCATCCCGCTCGTTGTACATGGCTCGAATGCGACCAAACGCGCCGCCGCACAGGATGGCATCACCGACTCGCAACGTACCCGTTCTGACGATCAACCATGCGACGGGACCACGGCCTTCGTCGCGGAATGCCTCTAGGCAATTACCTGACGCGGCACGGTTCGGGTTCGCTTTGAACTCGTGCAGGTCTGCCGTCAGCAACAGCGTGTCGAGCAAATCAGGCAAGCCCTGCCCAGTCAAACCCGAGGTCCGAACAAGCTCGATATCGCCACCCCACTCGGAAACCAACACATCGTGATTCGAAAGGTCGGTGAAAACACGCTGCTCATTGCGGTCAGGCAGATCGATCTTGTTCATCGCGACCACGATCGGCACGCCTGCCGCCTTCGCATGCGCAATGCACTCGATTGTCTGTGGCATCACACCATCGTTCGCGGCAACCACCAGCACGATAATGTCCGTGACATTAGCGCCACGGGCACGCATCTCGCCGAAAGCCGCGTGACCAGGCGTATCCACAAACGTCAGCTTGTGTCCGTTGTGTTCGATCTGATAGGCGGCGATGTGCTGGGTAATTCCGCCAAACTCCGACGCCGCGACATTTGCCGCTCGCAGCTTATCTACGAGCGTCGTCTTACCATGATCGACATGCCCCAGAATCGTGATGATTGGCGGACGCGGCAACATCTCCTCTGGTCGGTCTTCACTCGTGGCCTCTTCGGCGACACGTTCTTCAATATCTTTGTCACGGCGAATGGTCAGATCGACGCCCAACTCCAAGCAGACTTCTATCGCCAACTCTTCGCTGAGTGACGAATTGATCGTGGCCATCTCGCCACGTGCAAACAGAATCTGAATGATGGACTTCGCAGGGCGACCAATACCCTCGGACAGCGATCTCACCGTCAGCGGCAACTCGACTTCGCACTCATTCTTCAATTCCGAGCGCACATGCTTGCGCTGCTTCGGACGGACATGACCGAACCGTCGGCGACTTTCCCCTTCCTCTTCACTCCGGGACAGTGGCCGCTTGGTTCGCCGCTGAATCCGGCTTTCTTCCAAGTTTCGACCAAGATCCGCCTGTCGAGATTTTGGCAGCGAACCTTCTTCCGTATCGCCAATGACACGCTTCTTGTTATCGGTCGCCTTCTTCGGAAGGTGCTTGCTCAGCGGACTTGCACTCTTTTGCTGTCCGTCTGGATTCAGTCGAATCACCGGCTTCTGCGCGGCAGCCTCTTCCGGCTTGGTCACCTTCACAACCGGTCGCTTAAAGTCCGGAATCGCGGCGAGGTTCGGCGATGACGTACGCGGTTTCTTCGCGGCTCCCGGCTTACCACCGGCAAAGTCAGACGAAGACCGAGCGGTCATTGACATGGAACGCATCGCTCGCGGCATCATTCCAGCACCAGAAGTCGTTTCCGGCCGCGTGGAGACGGGAGGCACATCCACCAAAGCCTTAGGCAATGGCAATGGCAAGCTTTGACTTCCGATCGGCTCAACCAGCGGAACATCGGCAACAGCGATCACTTCGACAATCTCTGGCGGCTCAGCATCGACCGTCGCGGCGTGACTCACATCTGCCACGTCAGTGGCAACTCGGCCAACGACAGCAACAGAATCGAGCTGAGCTTCAGCAGCGGAATCCACAAGCACTTCATCCACGGGAGGAAGCACGTCTTGAGACTGTGGTCGCCCAGGCTGAGAACGAGCCATCATCATGTTACGGATGGTTCGAGTCTTACCGGAAACATCCGCAGAAATATCCCGCGAGACCGGCGCAGACGTAGCACTCACAGCAACAGCGGCGGGCTTCGATTGATGACTCGCCCGGATGACATCCATCACCCGATCGCGTTCTTCCGGCGAAATACTCGCCAACGCCGAATTCTTGATCGTAATACCGGCCTTCGCACAATGGTCGATCAATAGTTTGCTGTCGATGTCGAGCTCTTTGGCCAGAGCGAAAATTCGAATTTTCAAACGCGGTTCCTCGTTCGGAGTTAATGCCCTGACCGGCTCGATTTGCCAGTGCCTAGAATCGTTGAGCGACGATCGCCCATAGGTGAGACCAGACGACTCACACGCCCAGCCGCTAAATCACACGTCGGGTAGCTAACCCGTCGAGAGCATTATCCCCTAAGAGAACACTGAACCAAAGGCGAAGCGATCACCGCTTCCAAGTCACAAAAGCCCACTGAAGAACTTTCTTAAACCCACTCACACACCGAGCAGCGCTGGAACCAATCTCCAAACTCGACCCTTCAATTCAATTCAATTACTCGCCGAAACCTCGGCAGCCTCTACCGCTTCCGAAGCCTCAATCCCAACTGCGACAACATCACTTGCAACTGACTCAACCACTTCAGCCACGGCCTCCGTTACGGCAACTGGCGTTGGTGCTGGAACTGGCGAAGCCACTCTCGACGCCCCGCCAACCATCGACTGCGTTCTTTCCGTCGCACGACGCTGTCGCTGCTCAGCCTCAAGCCGCACACTTTCTCGTTCCGCAAAACCGACGATGGAGTCACACTGCTCTTCAGTCAGTCCCCCCATCTCAGCCAACTGATCCGGCTCAATGATCGATAGATCATCAAAACTGAGAAAGCCTTGGGCGACGAGGTTTTCGGCCAGCTCGGCATTACAGCTCGGCACTTCGGAAAAAGCTTGCACCGCCCGCGAGAGTTGCTCATCCAATTCTTCTTGGGTCATCACTTCGATGTCCCAGCCAACCAGCTTTGAAGCGAGCCGAACATTCTGGCCACGCTTTCCAATCGCCAAAGACAATTGATCGTCCCTCACCAAAACGATCACGCGCCCCAGCATGGGGCACAGAATGACATCCTCAACTTCAGCCGGCTGCAGGGCATTGGGGACGAGTACCTGCAACGAATCGTTCCAGCGAACAATGTCGATTTTTTCGTCGCCCAACTCACCGGTAATATTTTTGATTCTCGCACCGCGTACGCCAACACAAGCACCAACCGCATCGATATTATTGTCGATACAGGAGACCGCAACTTTGGAGCGATAACCCGCCTCACGCGCCAACGATCTCACTTCAATAACGCGTTCGGAAACCTCTGGAATCTCAAGCTCAAACAACCGCCGCACAAACTCAACATGCGTGCGAGACAAAATAATCTTCACGCGGCTACCGGACTTACGAACCTCGAGCACAGTCGCACGAACACGATCACCGATCCGATAGCTCTCACCGGGAATCTGCTCTCCGCGAGGAAGCAAACCTTCGGACTTGCCAAGACTGATGATCGCCGCCCCACCCTCAATCTTCGTGACCGTTCCAGAAACAATCTGATTCCGAATCTCAGTGTATTCATCAAACAACGAATCACGCTCGGCTTCGCGAATCTTTTGAATCATCACCTGCTTGGCGGTCTGAGCTGAAATGCGGCCCAGCAAGTCCCCCAATGCGTCAGGCTCGATCTCATTCCCATCCATCTTGACGGTCGGATTCCCATGACCGCGATCAACGCGAACTTCAATCTCGTGATCTTCACCAAAGTGCTTCCGGGCGGCCGACAGGATTGCCTGCTCGATCCCTTCAAACACAATTTCCTTGTCGATGCTCTTGTCGCGATGGATCGCGTCAACGATGCGAAGCAACTCGGGACCGTTCATTTCACTCTTTCTGGGTGTCTGAGGTTCGATGAGCGGCAGTGGAAGCCGACGAGACAAACATTCGACACACGATTCCGGAATCGACGGCGAACTAAACTACAACAAGGCAACACCCGCGTTCCCGCGAACTCGCCTCAGCCAACAAAAAAAGTGGGCACGAGTCCCACTTGATTTCCCGACGATCCCGAACCGGGAAGGACGGACAACACTCACCACAATTGGCATCGCCAACGGCAGCTCCGAAAAATCGGAATGGAACCAACAAGTTCAACTCACATCGCCAAAGCCCCTGTACGAGAAGCCGAGAATCATGAACACTGTCTTGGTTTCAACAGTCTTGGCATCTGATATCAATTCTTGCCCGGCAGGTGCTTACAAAACCGAGCGGACGATACTGGCCGTATTGCAGGCTGTCAAGCAGTTTGACGATATGTCAGCGTGAATGACGCACCATAGAAGCTCACGCGACTCGTTCTCGTCGACCGTTCTTCAGCTCTGAACATCCAACCGGAACTCCTCGGACAAGACCGACTCAAAACCGACCTGCCAGCCTTCTCTCAGGCTCTCATCGCCAAACAACCACGCCAAACGATTCGCTCGACCACAACGCCTGTCAGTCCGCAGTTGAGCCTATCTTGGCAACGAACACAGGACATCCCCCTACACCTCCGTCAGCCGCTCGCTCGAGTCCCCGAACTCCTTCATCGGGATGCCGCACTTGTCGAGCATCGACAGATACAAGCTGCACATCTTGCGGTTTGGTTTACCGAGGTAATCGAGGACTCGCCCCCCCTTGATTTGCCCGCCAGCACCGCCGAGCAGCACGACCGGCAGGTTGGTCGCGTCGTGGCCACCGGTCAACATGCTCGAACAATACAGCAGCATCGAGTTATCGAGTGCCGTTCGTCCCCCTTCTTGGATCGCATCCAACTTCCGCGCGATGTAGCCGAGCTGCTCGATGAAGAACTGGTTGACCTTCAGCCAATCCGCCGTGTCCGAGTGCGACAGCAAGTGGTGGATCATGTAATCGACGCTGAGATGCGGGAAACGCAGCGAACTGTGGTCGTTGTTGAGCTTCAGCGTGCAGACGCGCGTCGCGTCAGTCTGAAAACCGAGGACCATGATGTCGCACATTAGCCGCATGTGATCGGCGATGTTCTGCGGAATCCCCTCCGGCGGACGGGGGACGTTCGGCTTGTCGAGCGTCGGTCGCCAGCCTTGCAACTCACCCTGCTTCCCGGCGTTTTCGATCCGCTGCTCAATCTCGCGCACCGAGTCGAGGTACTCGTCGAGCTTGCGTTGATCGCTTGTGCTGATGTTCAACCGAAAGCTCTTCGCATCGGCGATGACAGCGTCGAGCACGCTCTTGTCGCCGCGCTGGACCTCGTCCTTGAAGAGCCGATCGAACGCCAGCGACGGATACAACTCCAGCGGCGTCGGCGTCGTCGGCGACGACCACGAGATGTGCGAGCTGTAGATCATCGAGTAGTTCTTGTGGACCGACGGGTTCGATTTCTCGCAGCCCAGCACGAGACTCGGCACTTTCGTCGAGCGACCGTGCCGCTGAGCCACCAACTGGTCGATGCTCGTCCCCGACTTGATCTCGCCCCCAGACGACAGCGGTGCCCCGGACAACAGGTTTCCGGTCTGCGAACTGTGAATGTTCCCCTTCAAAGCCTCAGCGTTATGCAGCCCGCGAATGAAGAGCATCTTCTCCCGGAAGTCCGTCAGCGGCGCAAGCACCTGCCCCAACTCCATCCCCTTCCCTTCCCCCTTCGCCCACCACTCCTTGCTGTGAAAGCCATTCCCCGAAAACAACACCGCCAACCTCACCGGAGCCTGACTCCCCGGCTGAGAACTCTTCACCGCCTCATCGCCCCAAACATTGAGCGACTCCATCCACGGCAACGCCATCGTGACGCCAACGCCATGCAGAAAGGTTCGACGGGAAAATTGATGGCTGCTTAATTTGTTATTGCTCATGGCCATGCTCCTGAAAGACTCGGAGGGAGAGAGAGAAATCAAAAATCATCCGGTGTGAGGTCTCGTTGAGCCACATGGCGAATGGCGAGAACCAGCACCATGCTTGTGCGGATCGTGAAAACTGCTCGGTGAGTGGGCCGACTACCGACGCCAAATCGAAGGTCGCGAAGTTGAAACCGGAATCGGCTGCTTTCATACGACAGCGAAAAACGTTCGGGTTGATCTGCAAGCGACTCAATCGCTTCGGCGAATCTGCTTTACCACAGATCGGCTTGTGTGCGGGAACGGTTCTCGGCCCACCACGCATGAGCCGCTTCGAGATCCGCATGGGCACGATCCGTGAGAACGACGAGGTACTTCATGATTTCGCAGGGATGTTATGCTTGAGACGAAACGCGGCATCAATTTCCGAAAACGGACGAAACCGACCCGCCTCCATGTCAGCAATCCCGGCCTGAATGGCTTCGAGGTCGTCATGCTCGTGTTCCAACGCAGTCATCGCGGCTCGCAAGACATCATCCTCGGAATGATACGAGCCAGTCTCGAGCTGCCGTTTCACGCGGCAGTCCACATCAGGGGGGAAGACGTAATTCATCAAAGGTTCTCCTGTCCAATTTAGAGAATGAGTTGTTTCGAGTGTCAATCTTCTGACGGATGTTGGCCACCACGAATCTCGCGGAACTGCCGACTGGCGAGGATTGTCTCCACCGCGACCGTGAAGCGAAAGTCGTGTTTGGCGAGTTGTTGCTGCATCTCACTGAGCAGCGGTTCGTCGGAGAGTTGCACGCCGCGACCGAGCGAATAGCCGAGCAGCTTGCGACAGAACTGCCGCAGGAAAGCGTCGCGGCGAGTGGTCACGAGGTAGTCGCGCAGGTTGGATAGCCCTTCGATTTGCGTTCCATCGGGCAGCGTCGTGCGAGTGTCAATCGCGAGACCACCGGCATCCTTTTGACGGAAGCGGCCGATGGCGTCGAAGTTTTCGAGGGCGAAGCCGAACGGATCGATTCGCGCGTGGCACTTGATGCACGCCTCATCGATGCTGTGTCGTTCGATGAGTTGACGTTCGGTCAGTCCCGCGGGAACGGTGTCGGGAAGTTGTGGCACGTTCTTCGGTGGTTTCGGCAGCTTCTCGCCCAGCACGACTTCGCTGAGCCAATTCCCTCGCAGAATGGGACTCGTGCGCGACGCGCCTGATTGCTTCGAGAGCGTTGTTCCCAACGACAAGATGCCGCCGCGCGATGACTTCTTCGCTCCCTCAACACGCCGCCACTCCGGCCCCGTCACGCCCGCGATGCCGTAATGCTTCGCGAGCTTCTCGTTCAAAAACGTGTGATCGGCGTCGAGGATGCTCAGCACCGAACCGTCCTGCTGGAACAGGTCGGTGAAGAACCGAATCGACTCCTCGTACATGTCGCCGCGCAGGTCGGCGAACTCGGGAAAGTGCGTCTCGCTCTTCTCGTCGTGTGAGTCAAAGTCGTAGATGTGGAGCCACTGGCAGGCAAACTCAGTCGCTAGTCGCCGCGTGCGGGCATCGGCCAACATCCGCTTCGACTGAGGTTTGAGTACCTCCGGCTCATGCAGACGACCGGCATCAGCCAACGCACGCAGTTCGCCATCGGGCTGAGACGACCACAAGAAGTAACTGAGTCGGCTCGCCAGTTCCGAGTCAGAGACTGCCGCCGCTGCAGCTCCAACAGGTGCCTTTTCCAGTCGATACAAGAACGCCGGGGCGATGAAGACACGCGCGAGCGTGAACCGGAACGCCTCGTCGTGAGGCAGCTCTTGTTCGCGCAGCTTGCGATAGAGACCCCGCAGTTCGCTCGCTTCATCGGCAGTCAGCGGGCGTCGATAGGCTTTCCCCGCGAAGGCGATCAGAGCATCGAGATGCTTCGGCTCCGCATCCAAGAGCGTCTTCCGAAACGCGGCCGCGCGGTCGTTGATCGGCTTCCGCATCGGCTCGAAGACCTTCGGGTCGGCATCCTGCGTCGCGAACTCCATCAACTGAATGTAGGCATCGACTAGCGTCAAAGCATCGTGACTGACGAAGTGGAGTTCGTCCCACAGTCGATCCAACTTCGCCTTCTGCACGTCGTCCAGCATCAGTCGCTGGAGGTGATCGTCCTCGCGATAGAATAGCGTCAGCGTGACAACCTCATCGACCGGCACGATCTTCGTGTAGCACAACGCCGCCGGGAACCAGTGGCGAAACTCCTCGAACGACGCCTCGATCCGCTTCCGCGCCGCGCTGCCGTCGCGCACGACGATCGGCGTCGTGTGTGAGACCCCGCGATTGTTCGAGGTCCACGGCCCGTTCGCATTCGTCTCGACAGTCGCCGTCGGTCGCAACCCCGACGCGGACTCGGGCTTCGTCGTCAGCACCTGCAATTGCACGCTTCCCTCTGCCCCGGTCTCGGCGTGAAGGACGCCACTCGCCACGAACTCCGCCCCCGCGACGAGGTCCGCCGGGAGACGAACCTCAATCACCGACGGAGCCTGCACACAGAGACTCCCCGCTTCGACAGCACTCCCGTTGGGATGCTTTCCAAACAACGCGGGATCAAGCCCGATCATCGCGCTCCTAGCCGCATTCTCCCCTCGCCCCAGCTCGGGCACCGCCGCTTCGGTGGTCGGGAGAGGAGCCGGGGGTGAGGGATTCTTCGACACGCCCGCCCCACCCTTCACTGTCAAACTCCCCACCGAAAACAACGGCCCTCCCAGCGAAGTCAGTTGCTGATGCAGCAGCGCATCCGGCGCATCCTTAGCGAGCGAGGTGACTCCCCCGACGAGCAGCTTCTGCACGTCCTCGGCCAGCTTCGCCTTCTCATCCGCAGTCGCCGCCGCCTGCCACCGCGCGAGCAACGTTCCCGCCGGAATGACGTGCCCCGTCGAGCCGCTCGCCGGTTCGGAATAGAAGTGCCACACATCCGCATTGCCGTGCGAATCTTTGTGCGGATTTCCCGCGAGGATGTCAGGCGACAGATCGTGAGCCATGTCCCATTCGCGCGTCCCATCGTTCAGTTTCAGATCAATCGCCGTCAGGTCGCACGAGTGATTGCTGTCGCGCGGATTGATAACGAGCGACACCGCGTCTCCCGCCTGCACCGCGATCTTTTCCAGCGGCCCGATCTTGATCACAGTCGCGCCGTGCGCGATCCCCGCCGCGAGTCGCTGCCGAGTGTTGCCTCGGCGCAGTTCGACCGACCATGCGACGCCGTTGCCACATTCAGGATGAGCATGTTGCACGCTGCCGCTGATCGTCAGCGCCGCCGCCGCCGGGCTTCGCCAACCGACAGCGACCGACAATGTCGGAGCTGGATGAACCGCGATGCTGTGCGGCTTCATGTTGCCGGGAATGCGGACATGACCATCGGATGAATTGGCCACCACGCTGAGTGCATCATCGCCGACCCAACCTTTGATGAAGTCATAGCCCGCGCCACTCTCTTGCTTGCGAGCGATCGGCGTCCCCAACTTGACCGGCCCTCCCGCAACGCCGATCCCCAGATAATCGAGCCACGCTGCGAGCGACTCCGCATCCACACCATGCTTCTGCGCGAGGGCCACCGCATCCGCAACGCCCGTCCCCGCACTCGCTTCCGCCGCTGCTGTGAGACACTTCGCGGTACTCGCGAAAATCCGTTCGCGGCGTGCGGCCAACTCCTGAGTCACCGCGCGCACGTCGCGTAGCAACAAGTCGGGCCGACCAGCCGCGACCAATCGCGGCCGCTCCCAAACCACAAAATCCTGCTCGCGGCCATCCCCCGCATCGCCTGCGGTGAGGTACAGCACGACCTCTTTCCCATCCACCGACGCGGGCATCTTCAGTTTGATCTCTTGCCGCGCGGTGAGCGGGCTAACCGGCTCAACCCACGCCTTCGGCCCGTTGAGCTTGCCGATATGCCCGACACTCGTGAACCGCCACAACGCCGACTGCCACTGCGCAATCTCATTCGCCAGCGCCGCCTCATCTCCCGGCTTGGCCGCTCGCCACCGCGCCCGCAACCCGTCCATCAAAACTCCTTCACCCCTCGCCCCGGCTCGGGCACCGCCGCTTCGGTGGTCGGGAGAGGGGTCGGGGGTGAGGGGTTCTTCAACCGACAACACCTTCCACAACCCACCCAGATACTTCGCATTCAACCCCTGCTCGCGCGCAACAGCCTCAATCGTCTTACTCCCCTTCGTCAGCGAATCGCGTTCGAGCAACGTAGCCGCGAGATACTTCTCAATCGGCAGTCGCCCCCCCTGATTGGTGTCGAATACGATCCCCTGCAAGTTCACCTTGTCACCGCCGCGCAGGTCGGTGAACTGGCGATAGAAGTCGCGGATATCGGCCAGCGTCTGGTTCGTCCAATCGCTTGGCGTCGCGTCCTTCGAGAACCGAAACCCATCCGGCAACAGGACCGCATGACCCGCGATCTCCTTCGCCGCATCGAGATACTTCGTGACCATCGACGGCGACATCACGAGGGCACCGCCGGTGTTCGTGAACCCCTCCCCCGCCGCCCCATCGACCGGAAATTCTTTGGCTGGACTGAGCGACTCCACCCCCGTCAGATCGCGCACCGTGTAGGTGAACTCCGCATTACTCAGCCGCCGCAGCACGACCGGCCCCGGATCGCCAGCACTGGCCAGAGCCTCGGCATTGAGCGTCCGCTCGACCCAACTCCGCAGTTGCTTCCGCTGCTCGACCGACGGCTGCTTCGAGTCCTTCGGCGGCATCTCGCCGTTGTCGAGCATCTCGACGACCTTCAGCCACGCCTTCGTCCCGCGCCGCACATCGTCCAACTTCGCAAACCGTTCGAGGTCCAACTCCCCCTCTTGCTTCGCCGTCGAATGACACTCCAAACAAAACGCCTTCATCAGCGGCCGAGTCTTCATCGCATACTCGTCGGCCAACCCCGCAAAGTGATCGCCCTTCGGCTCCGCCGCAATCGCAACCGACGCAGCACCGACTCCAGCTACAAATACCGTCGCGGCCAAACGAAAAAACTTCATGGAAGCCAATCCAATCGCTTGAAAAATAGGAACCACTACCACTGCCGAACGGTTACTGCAGCCAACCGCCCCCAAACACTAACCCGCCGCGTCAGCGAGGGCGAACGTCACGCGACTCGCCGTCGGACCAAAGTGGCAATGCCACAGAGTTGGCCCAGATAGACCTCGCGCGGACGTTGATGAGACATTCTTGGTGAGCCGGGCGGCGCCAGCTCTGTGGGTCTTAATTCATGAGTTCGATGCGGGAGTTGTCGGCGCAGAGTGTTGTTCCTCGGCGGCTTTACTGCCACCGAGCTTTTCGATGACGAGATAGAAGACGGGTGTCAGGAAGATACCGAAGAACGTGACACCGAGCATTCCGAAGAAGACCGCCACACCGAGCGTCCGTCGCATCTCGGCTCCCGCTCCATGCGAAATCACCAGCGGTGCCACCCCGAGTATGAACGCGAACGAGGTCATGATGATCGGACGCAAACGATTCTTCGAGGCTGAAACCGCCGCATCGAGGGCCGTCATCCCCTCGGCACGCCGTGCTCGTGCGGTCTCAACGATCAAGATCGCGTTCTTCGCCGCCAGCCCCACGAGGACTATGAAGCCGACCTGCACGAAGATGTTGATGTCCATCCGCCACATCCATAGTCCGGCCAGTGCGCTGAGCAGACACATCGGCACGACCATCAACACCGCCATCGGCATCGTCCAGCTTTCGTACTGCGCCGCCAGCACCTGATACACGAGTAGCACTGCTCCGATGAACGCGAAGATGGCCGCACTCCCTTCCAACAGTTGCAGGTACGTCAGTTCGGTCCACTCGAAGGCTAGGCCGTCACCCAATTCGGTCGCGGCCACATCCTTGATCGCCGAGATCGCCTGTCCCGAGCTGACTCCCGGCAGTGTCCCGCCGTTGATTGGAGCGGCCGGGTACATGTTGTAGCGCGTGATGACGAACGGCCCCCCCGAGTCCTCGATCTTGGCCAGCGTTCCCAACGGAACCATTTCGCCAGCGGAGTTGCGAACTTTGAGTGAACGGACATTGTCGGCCGTCACACGGAACGCCGAATCCGCTTGAACGTTGACCTGCCACGTCCGGCCAAACTGGTTGAAATCGTTGACGTACGCTCCGCCAAGGAAGACCTGCAACGCTTGGAACACGTCATTCAACGGGACTCCCAACGCCTTACATTTGGTCCGATCAACATCAATGAACAACTGTGGCGTGTTCGACCGCAGACTGTTGAACATCCCCACGATTCCCGGCTGGCTATTGCCTGCCGCCGCGAGTTGATCGGCTCGCTCTTGCAGCGTGGCGAGTCCCACGTCGCCACGATCCTCAACCATCAACTTGAAGCCTCCCGCCGAACCGAGACCATCGATCGGCGGCGCACCAAACACGGCAACCTGCGCCTCGATGATCTCTGTGAAGAAGTGCTTTCTCAGCTTGGCGGCGATGGCATCGGCGTTGAGACTCGGATCGCGGCGGTGATGAAAGTCTTCGAGGATGATGAACATCGAGCCGAGGTTCGAGCCGACCGCGTTCATCACGATCGACTGGCCGGGAATACCAATGGTGTGCGCGACGCCGTGTTCTTCGCTGGCGATCTTGCCGATCCGTGCGACGACATCCACGGTTCGCTCCAGCGACGCCGCGTCGGGAAGTTGAACGTTGACCAGCAAGTACCCTTTGTCCTGCACCGGAATGAATCCGATCGGCGTGCGAGTCACTCCGACATAGGTCATCGCCAGCAAGCCGCCGTAGACCAGCAGCACGACCGCGCTGACACGCAACATGCCCGTCACGATGCGACCGTAAACATTCGTCACGATATCAAAGCCCTTGTTGAAGACCTTGAAACACCGCGACAAAAACTGATTCGCGCGGCGGGCGATCAACCACCCGATGACCGCTCCCGGCAGACTGGCGACCACGAACACAACCCAAGTCATGACGGCGGCATCGGCTTTCACTCCAACCAGCGGGGCGAGGAGCGGTTCCAAGTACGAGGCACACAGCCAGCCGAGCAACCCGACATAGCCCCACCACGGCAGCGCTTCGCGGTCGTCGTGGCCATGCTTCCGATCCTTGAAGATTTGCACAGCGCGAGACGGCGTCATCGTCATCGCGTTCATGGCCGAGATGATCATCGACGCCGAAATGGTCAGTGCGAACTGTCGATAGAACTGGCCGCTGATCCCGCCGAGAAAGGCACTCGGAAGAAAGACCGAACTGAGGACGAGCGTGATCGCGATGATCGGTCCCGTGATTTCGTTCATCGCGTTGATCGTGGCCGTCCGCGCGTCGTGCCCTTTCTCCAGCCAGACCTCGATATTTTCCAGCACGACGATCGCGTCATCGACCACGATCCCGATGGCAAGCACCAGTCCGAACAGCGTCAGGTTGTTGATCGTGAAGCCCAGCATCGCCATCACAGCCAGCGTACCGATCAGCGAGACCGGCACGTCGATCATCGGCAGGATCATCGACTTCCAGTCTTGGAGGAACAACAGCACGACAATGGCCACGAGGATGATCGCATCGCGCAACGACTTGAAGACTTCATGAACCGACTCGTTAATGAACGGCGTCGTGTCGTAGACGATGGCCGCATGCATCCCCGCCGGGAAACGCCCTTCCAACTCCTTGACCTTCGCCCGGATGCCGTCGGCCGTGCCGAGGGCGTTCGATCCCGGTGTCTGAAAAATCGCGAGGCCCACCGACGGCTTGCCATCCAGCGTGCATTCCGTGTCCTGATTCTTGGCCCCCAACTCCAGCCGTGCGATGTCACGCAGCCGCGTGACCTGTCCGGTGGTTCCCGTCTTCACGACGATCTCCGCGAATTGATCCGGCTCGATCAGCCGCCCCAGCGTGGTCAGCGAGTATTGAAAATCGAGGCCGCTCGGCACGGGAGGCTGTCCGATTCGCCCGGCCGCAACCTGAACGTTTTGCTCTTTCAATGCGTTGACCACATCTCCCGCCGTGAGACTGCGCGACGCCATCTGCTCCGGATCCAACCAGATGCGCATGCTGTAGTCCTGCTGGCCGAGCAGGGTGATGTCGCCAACCCCCTTCAGCCGCAGCAGCTCATCGCGAATTTGAATCGTGGCGTAGTTACTGAGGAACAACTGGTCCTGCATCGAGCGACCTGTGGCAGCATCTGTATCGGAGAACAGATTGACCACCAGCAGAATGCTCGGCGACTTCTTCTTCGTGCTGACCCCCGTCGTCTTCACGACATCAGGCAGCTTGGGCAGCGCCAACGCGACACGGTTCTGGACGAGAACCTGAGCCATGTCCAAGTCGGTGCCAAGTTGAAACGTCACGCTCAGTTTGTACCCGCCATCGTTCGTACATTGTGACGACATGTAGAGCATGTTCTCGACGCCGTTCACTTCCTGCTCGATCGGCGCGGCGATGGTCCCCTGCACGACGACGGCACTCGCACCGGGATAGGCACACGAGACCTCAACCGTGGGAGGCGTGATCTCGGGATACTGCGCGATCGGCAGCGTCCCCAGCGCCGCCAGCCCCGCGAACACGATCACCAGCGAGATGACCGTCGAAAACACCGGCCGGTCAATGAAGAACTTGGAGAACAAGAGGCGTTCCTTCGATCAATTCCAGGCGAGAAGAGTTTGAACCACGGATGCCACAGACGGGCTCGGAGCAGAGTCAGGCACAGAAGGCCCGACACAGCAAAGGAGGCTCTTGCTTTGTCCCCTCGCCCCGGCATTGCGGGGAGAGGGTTAGGGTGAGGGGCTTTTTGAGTTGCGCGACAGTCACACTCAGTGAGAACCCGCCTCAACAGCAGAACCGACTTTGTACGGCTCGGCCTTCACTTCCATCCCGGTTCGCACACGCAGGTGTCCCTGCACGATGACCTTCTCGCCCGGTTGCAATCCCGTTTCGATGACTCGCAGCGAACCATCCTGCCGCCCCACGCTGACATCGCGGCGTTCGACCTTGTTGTCCGGCTGCACGACATAAACGAAGCGCTGTCCCTGTTGCTGAGCCAACGCCTGTTCGGGAACGAGCAGCTTTGTGCGTGCGGGCCCCATCTGGAATCGAACACGCACAAACAAGCCGGGGGTCAGCACGCGATCAACATTGGGAAACCGGCAGCGAATTTGAATCGTACCGGTCGTCGCGCTGACGCGATTGTCAACCAGATCAACGACGCCGACGTGAGGAAACCCCGTCTCATTCGCCAGACCCAACAAGACCTCCACGTCTTGTTCACGAACCGACTTCATTTTCTTCTCGCGAATGAGTCGCTGAATTTCGAGCATCGTTCGTTCGTCGATGTCGAAGTACGCGTAAATGGGATCGAGCGACACAATCGTCGTGAGCATCGTGGTATCGGCGGACACGAGATTGCCGACTGTGATTCGTTCGCGGCTGGTCCGTCCCGCGACGGGAGCCGTCACTTTGGTGAAGTCCATATCGAGTTTGGCGCGTGCCAAACTCGCTTCATTCGTCTGGATGGCCGCCGCAGCCACACCCTGTTCGGCGATTGCCAAGTCGAGTTCCGATTGGGCGTTGACCCCCTTTTCTCGCAGCGTCTTTTGACGTTCGAGATCGGCCTCGGTTCGCTTGATCTTCGCCTTGGCGTTGGCCAGCAGCCCGTCATTGCGATCCACCTCGGCGGCATAGATTCGCGAGTCAATCTCGAACAACAAATCTCCCGCCTTCACTTCGCTGCCTGCCTTGAAATGAATGGCATTGAGGTAGCCACTGACTCGCGCCCGAACCTCGACCGATTCCACCGCCTCGGTTCGCCCGGTGAACTCGGCAAAGTCCGCCAGCTCCCGTTCCACCGGCTCGGCCACCGTCACGGTCGGTATCGGTCTGGGTGGTGCGCCCCCCGACATCTTCTGATCGCAACCCGAGTTCGCCACGAGCAAGCCGACAACCCAAGCAGCAAGTTGAAATCGGTGGGATACAAGACAGCTCGACATGATCGGCTCAACTCCAAAATTTAAAAGTTTTCAATCTCCGCGACCGGCCCCCGCCACAAAACCCGCTCCAATTGTCCGTCTGTCGATGCCCGTGCTCGGCTTGATTTCAATCGCAACGGGCTTGGGTCACAGGCCTCTTCACTTGCCGCCGAACATCCAGCTTTGCGAGTGAAGGCGTTAACCGACTGCGGAAAAGCTGCGGGGCAGCGTCTCGCTTGCCCGTCTTTACAGTGAGAAAACGAGCAAGCCGGAGGCTTACTCTAATTTCTTTCAGCGGGCGGTTAAGACGCACGGCTTCTTCAGAACTGTAACCCCGTCTTGAACCATGCCGCATTTTCTCTAGCGTTCATTGTGCAACCACATTGGAGTCCTCGCAATTGTCGAGACCATCGTCCACTTGCCCACGATGCAGAAGAGCAGATGCGGCGGGGTCGCCGGGGTTGAGCGTCTTCGCGAAACCCCGGGGCTTCCTTCGTAAAACCTCAGTCCAGCCCTTGAACTTACCCACATCTTTGGTTCATTGCGACGAATCCTCTGATGGCGAGTAGGAGTTTGTCGAGGCCGCGCCAGAGTGTGATCCAGCCGGGGTTTCCATCGCGCTTTCTCATGAGGAAGCCGCCGAGGCCGGCGAGGTGGCGG
>CAMAYU010000063.1 GCA_945862235.1 Schlesneria paludicola DSM 18645 | reverse complement strand
TGGTGAGCCGGGCGGCGTCAGCCCCCGGACTCTTGCGATTGCCGCTAAGAATCCGGGGGGGGGCTGACGCCGCCCGGCTCACCTGTTTCGGACTTTTGTCGGTCACGTCAGAATTATTTTCTGGCTCCCGCAGATCGAATCGTGAAGGGTTTCATCGCGTGGGGCGTTTCAACAGTGCATCGAGGGTCTGCAACAACTGATCGTCGGAGTACGGCTTGGGGAGGAACGCCTTCGCGCCGTGGTCGAACACTTCGGCTTCACGTTGTGTGGTGCTCAGGCCACTGCACGCGACGACCGTGACGTGCGGGTCGATCTTTCGCAGCTCATCGAGGGTCTGCAAGCCCGTGACGCCGGGCATCATGATGTCGAGCAGCACGGCAGAAATTTCATCGCGGTGTTGTCGGAACAGAGCGAGCGCGGCGGAGCCATCTTGCGCCGTGAGGACTCGATAGCCGACAGATTCCAAGACCACCGAGACCATCTGTCGAACGAAGGCTTCGTCATCGGCGATCAACACGGTTCGCCCGTGGCCCGATTCGGGGGTGGTGCCAGACGGAGCCTCGCCCGCCACTGCCGAGACGAGGGTCGCGGGGAGAAAGATCGAGAACTTCGAGCCGTTGCCCGATTCGCTGTAGACGATGATGAAACCGCCGTGACTCTTCACGATTCCTTGCGACGTGGCCAAGCCGAGGCCCGTTCCCTTGCCGAGTTCCTTCGTCGTGAAGAACGGGTCGAAAATGCGGTCGAGGACATCGGGACTCATCCCCGTGCCGGTGTCCGTCACTTTGACGAGCACATACAACCCCGGGTGCGCATCGGGGTGCATCCCGCTCGCGTTGCCGTTGAGGTGGATCGATGTCGCCTCGATCCCCAGCGTGCCGCCGTTCGGCATGGCGTCGCGGGCATTGATGCACAGGTTCATCAGCACTTGCGACAACTCGGTGGCATCGCCGATCACGAGCGGGCCGCGGGGATCGACCGTGGTCTGAATCTGAATCGACTTGGGGAGGGTGTGTTCCAGTAACCCACAGGCTTCGGCGATGAGCAGGTCCATTCGCACGGGACCGCGTTCGCCTTGAATGCCTCCCGCAAAGGCGAGCAACTGTTTGATCAGGTTGGCCCCGCGACCGGCACTCGCCACCATCGTTTCGAACAGGCCCTGCGGGTTGGCCAGCGCGCGGCCCGAGGCGAGCAACTTGGATCCCATCAGCAACGGCGTCAGGACGTTGTTGAGGTCGTGCGCGATGCCACCCGCCAGCGTCCCGATGCTCTCCAGTCGCTGGCTGCGATGAGCCACTCGTTCCCGTTTCTTGCGATCCGTGATGTCGATGTCGATGCACAGATATCCGGTCACGACCTCGTTCGAGTCGCGCAGGACGGTGCGACGATGTTCCACGATCACCGTCTCTCCTGAACGGTTGGCCTTCGTCAATTCGCCCGCCCACGAACGACCGGCGGCGGTCTCACGCTGCAGAACTGACAGCACCTCAGGATCTCCGTGATAGAGCAGGTCAAACGAGTGCTTCCCGAGGACCTCCGTCGCGGACCAACCGAACAGGAGGTGAGCGGCCTCGTTCCAAAACGTGAATCGCCCTTGCAGGTCCAACACGCTCACTGCGTCCGAGACTTGGTCGAGCATCTGCGCCTGCTGTTCGATCTGTTGCCGAGACAGCACCGCCTCGGTGACATCGCGCAGGATCGCCGTGTAGACCGTTTCACCGGCGGTCTGCGTCCGCGAGATGGACGCCTCGATCGGAAACTCCTCGCCCGACGCGCGCAAGGCCAATACGGTTCGCTGCCCCGCCCCCATTCTCCGAGACGGAATCACACCCCGACCAAACTCCTCCACCAGAGCACGGTGTGGAGGTCGAAACCGATTGGGAATCAGCATCTCGATTGAGCGACCGAGCACTTGATCGGCCCGCCATCCGAAGATCGCCTCAGCGGCGGCGTTGAACAGGATGACATTCTGCTGCGCATCCATCGAGATGATGCCGTCCATCGCGGTGTCGAGAATGTTCCGTACCAGAGTCTCGGAACTCAGCAGACGCTCACGATCACGATCAGAGCTGTTCGTCGTATCGACCATCGGTTGACCACCTGAAGCTGACCACTTGGAAAAAATACGCCATCGCGAACGGGGGCTAACGAGAGTCAGGCCGCGTCAGCAACCATCAAACAACCAATCTATAGCTCTATCTCGCACATCCCACCATCTGAAGGAACCCGGAGTTTGTGGCATAGATCGTGCAATCGGTGCTTCCCGCCGGTCGAACAGCACTCTTCAGACTCAGACGCAGGAGCAACAACGATGATCACACTCAACATCCCACTGCAGGCTCTGCACAACGCATTCCGCGTGGAGAACGCCGTCGATCTGAAAGACCTGTCGCTCTGTGGCACCGGGACCGAGGTCATGTGGCTGCTCGTTCCGGTCTACCCCAGTGGACAGAAGGTGCCCGCGAAGCCGCTGGCCGACGAAACTCCGACGCGGATTGAGTTCGCGCCCAAGTAGCCTTCATCGCTCCGCGTGAAGAGAGCCGGATGCGAATCGACATGGATTGCTAGACCTCGCGCGGTCAGTAATGAGGCATCTGAGCGGTCAGTGATCAGACATCTGAGCGGGGCGGCGTAAGCCCCCCGGTTCTTGGGCGTAAGCCCTCTTCTCAGAAACCTCTCACTTTGTGCCGCGAGAGGTATCGATCAGTACCGAAATCGCGCGCGACTGTCTTCACTCGCAGCAATGAAGGCGACCTTGAAATGGATAAAACACTGATGACGACGAAGACGATGGTCAGCACCGTCCCACGACACGAGGTGAGCCATGACACCGACGGCAACCTGCTCTTGAGGGAACACGGCCCGTTTGTCGTCGCACGAACGACAAACGACAGTTCGCGCCGCACGGCTTCCGAAGTGGTGAGCGACCGGATTGACGAGTCCGAGATTCCCGGCTGGGTCAATCGCCGGTTCTCGTCGTTGGCCACAGTCCCGCCTGTCCTCCCAGTCCGACGAGGACTCTCGCCACGAACAACCGTGCGAGTTCCTCTGACCTCGGCCGGTGAGCCGTGCGTCAGCGATCAGGTCTACCTCGCCTTGGCTCGGTCCGGCTATCCGCTCCAACACGTTCGTTGCTGGTGCGACGATCAGACGCTCACGCTGTCGGGCTACGTCACACGCTACTACTACATGCAGGTGGCCGTTGAGGTCGCCATGACGCTGGCCAATGGTCGGCGGATCGGAGTGTCGATCGAAGTTGTCCCTGCACCGCTACCGAATCTGACCGCAGATTGATGCTGCCTTGAAAACCTGTTTGTGGGCGTGTCCGTGTGTGACACGCCCACAGTTCCAACGGATGTCTGCCAGTCGGCAGGCACCTCTTCCTGATGAAAGGGATCCCCATGACCACCACTCTCGTCCGTCGTGCTGGCCGCAATCGCGCTGGCCTCCCCTCGATCTTCTCGGCCGATCCGTTCGGCTCATTGCGCGACGAGTTCGATCAGATGCTGTCCAACTGGTTCACCACATCTGACAACTCCCCGGTGCAACCTTCCTTTTCGCCGCTGCTCGATTTGAGTGAGACCGACTCGAACTACGTGGTGAAGGTCGATCTGCCGGGCATCCAGGCCAGCGATCTACGTGTGCAAGTCTCCGACAACGTGCTGACAATCAGCGGCGAACGGAAGTACGAGAAAGCCGATGACAAGCAGGAGAACGGCAAGAAGCACGGCGGCACGCCGCATTACGTCGAACGCTATCACGGCACGTTCTCACGCTCGGTCATGTTGCCGACGGTCGTGAAGCAGGACCAGATCGACGCCCAATACCGCGACGGCGTCCTGACCGTCACGCTGCCCAAGACCGAGGAAGCCAAGCCGTGCGAGATCAAGGTCAAGACGTAAGCCGCCACCACTCCGAAAGCCCGTGTGCCCGCTGTTGGGGGGGGACAAGACCTGGGGCATCGGCTTTCGGTTATTTTTGGCACTCGTGACTGAAGTGGGGATTCAGTGTTCGCAGGGGTGCTGTCGTCAATTGGTGGTCTGTTTCGCCGATTGGTGACGGCAACCGTTCGTAGGCTTGGCTGTTGTACGCCAGGCATCACACTCAATGTCAACACAGGGGCAAACCATGTTGCGCACCACGTTACGCACAGCGCTGTCACGGTTGGTAATCTTCACGGCGGTCGTGACCGCTCTCAACTTTTGTTCGCCGAATTTGGATGCCACGCCGTCCAAGCCGCCTGGGAAACCGGGGGGCACCAAGACGTGGCCGACCCCGCCCCCGAAAACGCGCACCCCGCCGCCGAAAACACATATCACGCCCCCGAGGACGCACACTTATCCGACTCCGCCCATCCACATCAACGTTGTGCCACCGCGCCCCACGTACACTCAGCCGCCGCCGACATACATTGCGCCTCCGCCTACGTACATCGTCCCCAACCAACCGCAGGTGATTGCACCGCCGCCCACCGCCGTGGTCCGGCCCAATGCCTTGCCACCTGCAACGCAAATGACCATGAAACCGAATCTACTGCCCGACCGCAGTGTCGCCCAGGCGTTGAAGCCCAACTATGAACTCTTGGCGCGCGCAATCTCCTACGAAGAACTGGCCGCGGCTTTTGCAGCCGTACAAGCCGAGCAGCAGCAGAAACTGGATGAAATTATAGATAGCCTCGGGCCGGACATGCTGGCCGATCCCGACGTGGCGGCGGCACTCGACAACCTCCAGGACAAGATCGACAACGGCGAAGAGATCACCGACGCGGACTTGGCCGCCGTCAACGACGCGGTCATCAATGCGCTGAACAACGGCGTGCCAATCACCGGCGGGGCGACTGAGGCCAGCGTCAATCAAGCTCTCGGCAGCCTCCAGACACTGAGCCAGATCCAACAGATCCTGTCGTTCTGGCCACCGGGCGGCATCGACATTCCGTTCCCCGGTGGAATCACCGGTGTGATCTTCGACCCCTTCCTGCCTGCGGATGCCGTCTACGTGCTACCGGGCGGAGCCATCCTGGATGGCACCGGCGGAGTGGGTGGTTTTGAAATGGGACAAGGGACTCTGGCGGAGGCTGCGGGCTTGCCGCCGGGTGTTGGAGAGGCGGTTCCGCCCTCGGCCGATCCGGGCAACTGCTTGACAAGTGGACTGATCATCATGAATCCGGCGGTCAACGCGGTGGGCATGGAGTACGTGGTCAACAACCAGAATTACTCGACGCCCGCCGGGTACAACCAGACTTTTTCGGGAACTGGCAGTTGGCTGACTCAATTCAATCGCGGGCCGGGCTTTGGTGATGGCCGTTACTCGTTGAATGAGGGGACGTATTACTTCACCTCCACGGACAAAGGCTGGGAACTGTACGTCCGCTCGTTTACGGTCGTTATTGACAACGCGGAAAACCCCAAATCGTTTGAATACGTGGTAGGCAATACGAACTCCAGCGTGGCCGGGGGCCAGTCGCAAACGCACACCAGCAAGTACCCGATTTGCATCAAGTTTGATCGGGGTGGCGGGAACCAGCCTGCTCAAAAGCTGATCGGCGATCCGACGGTGGGGAAAACACAGCTGCGTGTCGCGATCAACACGGATGACAACCTGTGGGATTTGTATCCCGCCAAGAATTTCGCGGCAGCAACGACACCGACAGCAGCACCCGGTGCGACGCCCGGCGCACCGCCCACAGTGCCGACACTGAAATTCGCGCCGCCACCCGCATCCAAGGCGACACCCGGGAAACTGTCGTTCCCACCTGCTGCGGCACTGAAATCCAAGAAGAGCCCCTCGTGGCCCGTGCCGACGAAAAAGCCCGGAAAGTTGCCTGCGGCACCTGTTCCCGAGCCGCCTGCCGATAAACCGTAACTTTGGTCAGGCCTGCGTGCCGTGCGCAACACGCGTTACGGTACGCAGGCATTCTGTAATTCATGCGTCCTTGCTCGGTGTCCCACCATGCACACGATCCTGCATCCGACCGACTTCACTGCGGAGTCCGAGCGGGCGTTCCAGTTTGCGCTCAGCATTGCACGCGATCAGTCGGCGGAATTGATCGTCTTGCACGTCATTTGCCCCGAGACAGTCACCACTCAAGACTGCGATGGGGACGAACTTGATCGAGATTCCGAGCTGTTTCAAAACTGCTGGTCCCGCTTCGAGCGACTACGTGCGCTGGCAAACGGTGTCGCTGTCTCGCTCCTTGTGAAAGTGGGTCGTCCCGTAGCAACCATCCTGCAGGTGGCGTACGAGGAAAATTGTGGGTTGATCGTCCTAGCCGCTCACCATGACAGCTTCTTGCACTATCAATTTCACGGCAGCGTGTCGGAGAGCGTGGGACATCTCTCTCAAGTTCCAATTCTGTGTCTGCGGCAATCCCCCTTTCATCAGCCTGAATACCGAGTGATCGACGGTTTGGAGCGGCAGTTGCAGAACAGCGAGCTTCAAGCCGCATCGCTCGGTCGCAGTCCAACCGCATCCCATTCGGCAGAGGAAGGAGATCCCGATGAGCGTCTCGATTCACCGCATCTTATGTGCGACCGACTTCAGTTCGCCGGCCCAGCAGGCACTGAACTACGCGAGTACGCTCGCTGAAAAACTCCAGGCCGAACTACACGTGCTGCACGTCGTCGTGGAACCGTTGCCGCTGCCCGGGCCGAAAGGCTCGTGGATTCTGCCGGACGCCGTCCTGCCGAGCCTGATTCAGAAGGCCGAGTTGGAGTTGGCTGCCCACACGGAAGCCATCTCGTTGACCACTGGCAGCCGCCCGGTTTGTACCGTCCAGGTCGGTTATCCGATCGAGCAAATCCTGAAGTATGTCCAAGACAACGAGATCGATCTGATTGCGGTCGGCTCGCAGGGACATACCGGGTTGTCGCGTCTGCTGCTCGGAAGCGTAGCCGAGAAGATTGTCCGTATGGCGACCTGTCCCGTTCTCACCGTACACCCACAGAGCGACAGGTGAATCAGGGATGCACCCACTCCGAGTTGGGGATGCCACAGGACGGCAACGATCAACCCGGTTTTGTTTTGAAACCGCCTTCGGCCTCGTTCACACTTCGGGTTGGTGTGGGTCAGACAAGTCTTGCCGGTCGCCTAACGGCGGCGGAGCGGGCGTAGTTTGATTGCATCCTGGCACAAGGCACTCCTGCGCCACTTGCGGGACGGAAGAACGGGGGCGGGGATGACTCTTGGCAAGTCTCCCCGTCCCCTGATTCAAGAAGCCAATGGCTCTACATGTTGATTTCAAACCCCTTGCGGTTTTCACGCGAGAGGAACGAGTTCGCCTGAGCGTCGCCAATGATTTCTCGCTTGATGGGGTCCCACTTGAGTTCGCGGCCTAGACGCATCGCGATGTTCGAGAGGTGACAGATTTCGAGCATGCGGTTGTGCGACCAGACATCGGAGATCGGTTGCTTCCGCGCCTTCATCCCTTCGATGAAGTTGGCGGTGTGATTCTCGCTGACCTTCCCGCCGTAGACCTTTTCGACCGCTCCTTCCGGCAGCGGTTTGTCCTTGAGGTCTTCGACGGGCTTGCCGGTGAGCTTGCCGCGGTTGACGAAGATTCGACCTTCCGTCCCCTCGAATAGAATGCCGTTGTCGCCCTCACTGGTGACGATGAGTTCCACATTGTTGGGCATGTCAGCGCGGATGGTGAATTGGGTCGCTGCGTTGTACTGATCGGCGACTATGGGGTTCCCATCCTTGTACTCGACCGGCAACTTGTACTCGACCGGCGTGATTTTGCTCGGCCCCGTCTCGGTGGCACCGAGCGCCCAGCACGCGATGTCCACGTGATGGGCACCCCAGTCGGTGAGCTTTCCACCGGAGTACTCATGCCAGTTGCGGAACGAATAGTGGCAATTGCTGTAGAGCGGCACGCCGCCGCCGTACCCTTTTCGCATCTCCGGCAAAGCCCGATACGGAACTTTGGGTGCCGGGCCGAGCCAGAAGTCCCAATCAATCTGCTCGGGAATAGCCAACTCCGGAATGACCGGCGAAGCCTCCATGCGGTCGATGCTGCACGTCACCTTTTTCACCGTGCCGATGCGACCGTCCTTGATGAGGGCGATCGCCTTCAGGAAACGCTGGTCGATCTCCGTGCGCTGCATCGTGCCGACCTGAAAAATCCGTCCGGTCTGCTTGACGATCTTCTCAATCAGCTTCCCTTCGTCGATCGTCAACGTCAGAGGCTTTTCGCAGTAGACATCCTTGCCCGCGAGCATCGCTTCGACGGCGATCTTCGTGTGCCAATGATCGGGAGTCGCGATCATCACCGCGTCGATATCCTTCCGATCCAATATCTTGCGGTAGTCCTTGTAAGCATCGGGTTTCTTACCCTGACTCTTCTCTACCTTGGAGACGTTTTCTGCCAGCACGTTGGCATCGACATCAGCCAAAGCGGCGAAGTCAGCGTGTCCGAACGACTTGCTCGTGATCGACCAGCCTTGATTGCGCAGGCCGATCGTCGCAAAAACCGGACGCTCACTCGGCGACTGATAGCCGAAAGCCCAGTTCGACGACGGGACCAGAATGCTGGCGGTTCCCGCAGCGGCGATGCCTTGTAGAAACTGACGACGCGATGACGGTTGAGACATTGGCATTGGTCTGATTCCTTCTGAAAAAAAACAAATGAGTTTGATGGCAGGCCAGTTACTTGATTTGGACTGCGGCAGCTTGCTGTCGCTTTGCCCTCAGCAGCCTGCCACTGAGGGACTGGAATACCAAATAAGACCCATCCAACAGCAGGCTGTTGGACGGAAAGCAGTCGCAGGCTACCGCAGTCCAAAACAAGGTTCCACGGGAACGCAGGATTCACGGTGTCGGAACCGACATCTCCACCAAGAACAGGATTCAGAGTCTGTTGCCGTTCACCTTGGTCCACGGCGTAAACGCCCCCATTGAGTGGTGCTGTACTTTGCGTTTCCAGATCTTGTTGCCGCAGAAAGCGAACAGTGTGTCTCCGTCCTTGCCTCCAAGACAGACACCGATCACGCGGCTGCCGTCGGGGACCGGGAGAATGACCTGTGTGGGGCCATCATCGGCAGTGATTTGAATGCCACTGCGGGTGGCAATGAATTGCCGGCCTTCGACGGAGTAGCACACCGACTCGGCTCCGGCTTCGTCATCCCCGTCGGCGACGTGCAGGTGAAAGAAGCGTTCCTTGTTGGTGAGCGTGCCGTCGTCATTGATCTGGTCGCTGTAAACCCATTTTGAATGTCCCTCAGCGACAGACAGCAACCATTGATCGGGGCGGTACGTCATGCCTGTCGCGAACTTGATGCCCGAGTCCACCAGCGTCTTCTTCCCGTCTCGGATCAACCAGACGCTGCCCGGACCGTGCGGCTTGTCGCCATTCGTCGTCACGTAGAGGCTGCCATCGGGACGAGTGAGAATGGAATGGCCGAGGATCTCGTCCATGACGACGCTGCTCTTGCCCGTCACATCGTAGCGCATCAGCTTGCCCGACTTTTCGAAGATGGTGAAGACGGTGCCATCCGGACCGACCGTGACGCAGTGTGCCTGACCGGCGTCGGCGGCGAACTCACTGACGGTCCCGTCGAGACCGATACGATGAATCTTGTTGTTCGAGGTGTCGGCGAAGAACACCTCGCCTGTTGCGTTGCACGCCGGTCCTCGCGTGCTCTTGAAGCCCTCGGCGACAAACTGCCAATCTTCGCCTGGAATCAGAATCTCCTGCGCACGCGGGGCACTCGGGCCGGCTTTGACTCGTTCGGGCCAACCGCGACGCGACGCCGGAGCCGCGCAACCGCTTCCCGCCGCCCCCGGCCCGGCCACATTCGATGCCGTCGCGCTGAGCCTGACCGTTTCGGCCCTGCCCGATCATGCGACGCCCCTGCGAGCCTTCCGCCGCCCCGCCGGAGGGACCGCCGAACTGACCGGCACCTCGGCCACCACCACCGTCTCGCTCACCGAACTCGGCCCGCTGACCACCGGCGTCACCTACGAGTTCTGGCTCGTCGGCCACAACTCCCAAGGCGTCGGCCCGCAGAGCAATCACGTCTCGCATGTCGCAACGTAAGATCGCCCAACGACGCGGCGATACTTCACGCGGCGTTCCCTGAGAGATTCGGCGAGCCGTGTGTCGTCGGGCCCTGGACTCTTCCGTGTGCCGTGCTGTCCGGGGGCTGACGCCCAATGGCACTCACTTTAGGTCGCGGAACGGCGCGAGCTGTCCGGTGTCGTGGCTGCGACATCACTCGCAAAAAACCGGCGGCTAGCGCCGTGCCGCTCACAAAGAAAGTGCCTTTGGGCTGACGGCACCCGGTTCGCCAAAAAACATTTCACTTCCGGACCCGGCCCGCTTCCGCGTTTTGTTCGCTGTCACACCTTCACGGACTCCAGCTTGGCCAGCAGCTTCATCAGGGCTTGCGGGTCTACCGGCTTGATCAGGTGGTGATCGAACCCCGCCGCCGCCGACTTCCGCCGGTCGTCGTCCTGCCCCCAGCCCGTCACGGCGATGAGAATCATGTTCTTGTCCCAAGCCTGAGCCTTCATCTGGCGACATGCCTCGTAGCCGTTCAGTTTCGGCAGGCCAATGTCGCACAGCACCAACTGGGGCTGGAATTCCCTCGCCGCGGTCACGGCCTCTTCGCCGTCGTGGGCCGTGTGGACGTTGTTGCCCATCATCTTGAGTAGCATCGCCAAGCTCTCGGCGGCGTCGCGGTTGTCGTCCACCACCAGGATGCGGAGGTCGGAGGTCGGCTGGGCCTGGTCGCCGTCGTCGCTCGCCTGGCGCGGGTAGGTTTGCTCCACGACAATCGGCAGGCGGACCACGAACTCGCTGCCCTGGCCCAGCCCGCCGCTCTTGGCTTCGACGCTTCCGCCGTGCATCTCGACCAACCGCTTGACCAGACACAAGCCGATGCCCAGCCCGCCCTGCGACCGGGACAACGCCTCCTCGACCTGCGAGAACATCTCGAAGAGGGTCGGCAGCTTATCGGCGGGGATGCCGATGCCCGTGTCCGTCACCGACACCACCACAAACGGAGTGTCGAGTGTGGAGTGTCGAGTGGCGAGTGAAGCAGGGTTCTCTGGCTCCCCGCTCGCCACTCGCCACTCGACACTCGCCACTAATTCGATTCGGCCGCCGCGCTCGGTGTACTTGGCGGCGTTGTTGAGCAGGTTCAGGAACACCTGCGCCAGACGAGTCAGATCGGCGTCCACGATCACGGGGCCGGGCGGCAGGGTCACCGTCAGTTCGTGGCCCATGCTCTCGATGAGCGGGCGGCTCGTCTCGATGGCCCCCTGCACGATGTTCGCCAGTTCGACCTGCTCCCGCTTGAGTTCCAACTTGCCTTGGTTGATGCGGCTGATGTCCATCAGGTCGTCGATCAGCCGGGTCATCGCCTGCGTCTGCCGGTCGATGATATCCCTCGCCCAGTGCAACTCTGGGATGTCCGGTCCTTTCATGCGCAGGATTTCAACGGCGTTCCGCACCGGGGCCAGCGGGTTGCGGAGTTCGTGAGCCAGCGTCGCCAAGAACTCGTTCTTGCGGCGGTCAGCGTCCCTGAGAGCTTCTTTGCCAGCGTGCAGCGCCGCGTTGGCCCGCTCCAGTTCCGCCGTCCGATCGGCGACTTTCCGCTCCAGCTCATCGGCGTGCCGTTTCTGTTGCAGGGCGTAGCGGATTGATCGTTCTAAGACCGCGGCGTCGATCTTTCCTTTTACCAGGAAGTCGGACGCTCCCGCGTCCAGCGCTTGGAGCGCCAGGTCGCGATCTCCCTGTCCCGTAAGAAGTATCATTGGGGCCTTGCACCCAAGGCGCAGACCCTCACGCAGCAACTTGAGTCCGTCGCCCTTGCCCAGCCGATAATCGACCAGAAAGGCGTCGTGCTCGCCGCGCGTGATCGCCTCCAGGCCGGCGTCGAAGTCAGAGACCCACTCCAAGACAATTTTGTTCTCAGGGTCGTCTCCCAGCAACTCGCGCGTCAGGTAGTAGTCGTCCGGGTCGTCCTCGATCAGGAGCACCCGGACTGTGCCGTTATCCATTCCCGCCTCCATTCGCCTCGCCGGGCAATTCCACAATCTCCAGCCAATATTTGCCGACCGTCTTGATGACCTCGGCCATCCCGGCGAACGTCACCGGCTTGGTGATATAAGACGCCGCTCCCAGGTTGTAGGTCCGGTAGATGTCCTCCTCAGCATTCGAGGTCGTCAAGATGACGATGCGGATGCACTTGAGATTCGGGTCGGCCTGAATCTCCTTGAGCGCCTCGCGACCGTCTTTCTTCGGCATGTTCAGGTCGAGCAGGATCAGCCCCGGACGCGGCGACGTGGCGGGGTCGCTGTACTTGCCCCGACGTTGCAGGTAGTCCATCAACTCCACGCCGTCTTCGACGAAGCGCAAGTCGTTCGCCAGCCGGCTGTCCTCGAACGCCTCCTTGGTCATCAGACGGTCGTCGGCGTCATCGTCCGCCATCAGGATGGTGATCGGCTTGCTAGATGTTTCCATAATGCTTTTCCTCTTTTGATTGTTGAACAGGGAGCGTCACCAGAAACGTGGCCCCTTGGTCCGGGGCGCTCTTTGCCGTGATCGAGCCGCCGTGCCGCTCGACGATCTTGTGGCAGATGGCGAGACCCACGCCCGTGCCCTCGTACTCCTGTCGGCTGTGTAGCCGCTGAAAGACTTCGAAGATACGGTCGAGGTAGATCTCATCGAAACCGATGCCGTTGTCGGACACGGCGATCTCGTAGCACAGGCCCGTCCGTCCATTGCCGGAAGCGCCCTTCAGGAGCCGGGCCTCGACCCGGACGAGGGGTGGCTCGCCGGGCTTGTGGAACTTCAGCGCGTTTGCAATCAGGTTCTGTAACAACTGTCGCATTTGTGACGGGTCGGCGTCGACAGTGGGAAGCGACCCCAATTCCACCCGCCCGCCAGACAGCTGCAGGCGGCCCTCAAGGTCCGAGACCACTTCCCGCGCCGTCGCCGCGAGATCGACCGGGACGAACGGCTGGGACTTGGTCGTCACGCGCGAGAAGGTCAGCAGGGCATCGATGAGGTTCCGCATTCGGGCGGCCGACGCCTGCATGCGCTCCACGTACTCGCGTCCCTGCTCTCCCAGGCCCCCGGCGTATTTGGCCTGGAGCCGATCGCCGAACGCCTGGATTTTTCGCAAGGGCTCCTGGAGGTCGTGGGATGCGACCGACGCGAACTGCTCCAGTTCCCGGTTACTGCGCCCGAGAGCTTCCGTGGAGGCGGCCAGTTCGGCAGTCCTTTCGCGCACCCGATTTTCTAACGTGTCATGGGCCTCTTGCAACCGCTCGGCTTGCTCGGCAACGGCGTGCTCGCCCTGGACGACGGCCCTGCCAACCGTCCCGCCCATCGTCACTGCGATGACCACGCCCACGATCAACAGGATCACGGCGAAGCCCACGATCGTCTGCACGTCTTGCTGGACCGCATCACTGCGGGCGTTGTACGCCTCCATGGCATCGACCTGCATTTCATCGTCCAACAACTTCTCCAGGCCGGTGCGCAGGACGTAAAACTTTTTCGAGTCCTCCAGATTCGCTGGGCGGTTTTCGGCGTCCAGCAAAAGGCTCTGGCCGAGTTTCTGGAACTCCTGCCACAAGGGGGCGAAGCGTCCCGCCATGTCCCGCTGCCGGTCGGTCGTCGCTAGGCGTTCGTATTCTTTCAACTGCCGTTCCGCTTGGGCGGCTTCAATGACCGCGTCCTGCCGAGCCTGCGGCTCCCCCGTCTGGAGAAAAACCCGCACGTTCAGAGCGTAGCCGAGAGTGTTGTTCTCCAACTGCCGTGCCGCCGCACTGAGGTTGCGAGCGTTCGCCATCTCGCCCACCCGTTCTTCGATGGACCGGACCCGGACGATGATCGCCACGCTCGACAGCACCAGCAGGGCTGTCAGCGTCCCGAAGCCCAGCCACAACTTCTGCGAAGTCGTCATCGTCGGTCCTTTGGTGTTTCGCCTCGTGCGCCGTTCGGTCGCCGAGCGCATGCCAATTCCAAGGGCCGGAAGTTGGCGGACCACAGTACCCCCGAAACCTCCGCACAGATACCGACTCTTGCCAACAAACAGGGTCATCTCCTGATTTGGTCGATGAAACTTGGCTCTCCGCCATTCGTGTTGAAAGTGGTGTTCCGTGAGCGGCACGGCGCTAGCCGCCGGTCTTTTTCGCCGCCACCGGCGGCTAGCGCCGTGCCGCTCAGTCGGACATCCAACACAAATGGCGAAGAACCAGAAACCGATAGGGTCGGACCAGCGGCGGTTCACCGCGCCGGCCCACCATGATTGCCCGATGTTTTCTGATAGTGGACCGGCGCTCGCCGTGAGCTGGTCCCACCCGACAATGAAAAAGGGGATGGCCCTCACCAGCGAACGCGGGGTGCCACTGGCGAGGTGCTGCGCTCGGCGCGGGGCCCCCGACCCCGCCGCTGGGCTGGACAGCAGGTCTCCCCGAAACCGCTGGAGACCGTTGGTCCCATGCGGTGCGGGGTTGGGAGACCCGCGCACAGCACCGGACAGTGAGCACGACGCGCGAGCGAGTGGTTGCGATGGGCCAAACCCATTCGCGGCAACCACTCGCTCGCGTATCGTGCTCACTTTGGCGGGCCGCCTGACTCGCGACCGGCCGCGACGTAAGTGCTCGCCGGGGCGGAAGGGTTAAAATGACGTAAACCCAAGCCGGTTGGCATGAACCTTGGGTCCGGACCAGCGCCAACCGAGCCGTTTGCCTTCCCGGAAGGGTCCGGATCGATGAAAACCGAGCCGTTTGCCTCTCCAGACCCTCCGGCAGAGCCAAACGGATAAGTGCCTGGCAGTCCGTCAGGGTCCAGACAGGCAAACGGATAAGTGGCCGTGAGTCCTACAGGGTCCGCAGAGGCAAACGGGTAAGTGGTCATCAATCCGTTCGGGTCCGGGATGGCAAACACTGAGGGGTTTGCTCGGACTTACGACGATTCCACGCCGCCGACTTGCCCGTTCGCTCGCCCCCACCCTCCCGCCAAGACCGATCGACCGGTCGGCATCATTCCAGACCCCAACCGGATGGCAAACCGACGCGTCAGCACCAGTCCCAACCCCAGCCGGATGGCAAACCGCTCGGTCGGCATCTCTCCAGGCCCCATCGCCGTGCTGACTGATACGCACCTCCCCAGACTTCCGAAGTCTCAAAGACTTCGGAAGTCTGCCGCGCGACTATTTCTTGGGAGGCGTCTGGGGCGTCGAGTTTGGGCGCGAATACCCTCGGCTTTCGGATCGGGCCCGCGCACGAGTTGCCGTTCCCGTTCTTTGCGGAACTCTTCGAGCGGGTCGATATTGGGATCGATCTCTTCTTCCATGACCTTGAAGAAGCTGGAGCCGAGGACACCGAGGATGCCTGCAAACAGCGCGAGTCCGGAGACGAAAGTGAACATGACGATGATTCGTCCGAGCGGCGTGACGGGGCAGAGATCGCCATGGCCCACGGTGGCGACGGTGACCATCGTGAAGTAGGCCGCGTCAAACAGGTTTCCGAACTTGTCGGGCTGGGCGGGGTGTTCGGTTTCAAAGACGGCCACAGTGCAGAACAGGCCGATCACGGTCATTGAGAAACAGAGCGGCCGGAGCGCGGGGACGGCTCGATAAAAGCCTAGGGCGACAAGCTGGAGCGAGCGCGAATATCGAAAGAACTTGAGCAGCCGAAACACTCGGAACGTTCGCACGAGATGCAGCCATTCGATCGGCAGAAAGAGGCCGATCCAGAAGGGAGCAATGGAGACCAGATCGATGATCCCCAGTGCGGAGTGCGGGTAGTGCCAGCCGTGTTGATCCTGAGCGTCATCGATCCAACGGAGGATGTATTCGGCGGTGAAGGTCACGCTGATGAAGCATTGCACCCACCAGAAGGCGGGATGCGCTTGCTCGGTCACGCTGGCTCCCGTGGAAATCTCGATGAGGTAGGTGACGGTCCCCGCCAAGACAAGGAACTTCAACCAAGGGTCGGCTTTGTGAAGGGTTCTGGAGACTTGGGGCATTGGTGAGTCATCCCATTGAGGAACAGAGTCGGAAAGACAATCTTGCTCAACGGCCTTGTTTGGCTGTAGGCATCGCTCGCCTCCACCGCGTGACGAAGGACGACTCACGGTCGTACAACGGGCCGTTGAATGTGCCCGAGATCAAGCTTGATAACCATGGGCGTCACGTTCGCGTCCGTGGCACCCAGCCTCCCGCTTCAACAAGGCGAGCCTGTGCGCTCGCGCCGCTTCAGCCCCGAATGACGTGAGGCACGAACCGGCTGAGGTTGTGAGTGATGGGATTCTTGTCCTCGCGGATGCCTAGCCCGCACGCCGTGTCGCCGACGATCCCGCTTCCCATTACGGCGTGGCTTTCCCCCGAAGTCGCCAGAGGATGGTAGGCCTGATCGATCACCGGCTGGTCGGCGTAGGGCCCTTGTGTCTCTTCAATCACGCGCCCTCGCCGAACAATTTGAATATTGCTTCCCTCACGGGACAGGATCGGTTTGCAGACATAGTCCACCTTCAGCGGTTCCCATGCTGCTGGCAGCAGATATTCGCAGTCGGGAAACAGCTCCCAGAGAACGACCAGCAGTGCCTTGTTGGACAGCAACATCTTCCACGGAGGTTCGATCCAATGAGTCCCCGCCGTCAGCAGATGCGGCGCGAACACTTCACCGATCATCCACTCCCACGGATAGAGCTTGAAGAGCCCGTCGATTGAGGCTCCTTCGGCATTCACAAACGACCGACGCATCGAGTCGAAACCGACGGCGGACATGTCGAGGTAGTCCGTTTCGATCCCGGCTTGTGCCGCCGTATCGCGCAGGTAGGTCACGTTTCCAAAGTCTTCCTCGTGATTAGCGGTTGCCGCGAAACTGAGACGTTGGGTTCCCGCTTGGCGCAGTCCCTTCCAGGCTTCGATCAGTCGCTCGAGCAGGCTGTTGAACTGGTCCAGTCGCGGATGTACGGCCTCCAGCCATTGCCACTGCACGACAGACGCTTCAAATAATCCTGTCGGTGTGTCGGCGTTGTACTCCAGCAGCTTGGGTGGTGTTCGTCCTATCCCGACAGGGTTTCTTGATGCTTTTGAGGAATGATCTCTCGCAAGCGTGTCCTGTGGCCTTCGATCACCGCCCCTGCGTCAACCACCAGACGAGGAAGATGGTGGCCAGGACTGCCGCAATCGTGAAGACGATTTGGAGGCGGCGTTTGGTGAGCAAGCCCGCTCGATTGGGGGCACTGTCGGCGCAATCGAGGCGGTAGGTGAGGTGGCTACCGATCGTGATTTCGTCACCGGGTTTCAGGGGGCGCTGTTTGATGGGGACGCCGTTGACGCGGGTGCCGTTGCGGCTGCCGAGGTCGGTGATCCACCAACGAGTGCCATCGAAGTGAATCTCGCAGTGGCGACCCGAGATCGACTGGTCGTTCAGTTGAATCGTGCAGTTGTCGTTGCGGCCGATGGTCACGCGGTTCTGTGTTAGCGGTCGGAACCGGTCGCCGCTGATGGGGACGAGGACCGCGCCGGACGCTTCGAGTGTTGTGGCTTCGCGGTGGCTGTGTTTTCCCGCGCGAGACATCTGCTCCAACTGAATCGACGACACACTGTGCGGCCCGGCATCGTGTGACCCGGTGCTGGGGAGCGGGTGCCCTTTGTCATCGAACCGGACTTTTATTCCCGGCGCGAGCTTCACCACCGAACTGATCGCCGAGGGACGCGCGGTCGAGCCTCCGACTCCCGAAAGCTTGGCGCGGCTCTTGAAGTACTCGGCGAGCTTTTCGCGAGCCTGTTTCTTGCGCTCGTTCAGAATCTTGTCGAAGTCGAACTCAATGGGAGCAGGCTTCGACCATTCGACGAGTGCCGCCGCCGCTTCGCCCGCCGTCGCATAGCGGTCTTCGCGATTCTTCGCGAGCATCTGCATGACGACTTTGGCCACCCCCTCGGGAACGGATGGCGCGAGATCGCGCACGTTGCGCGGGGCCTTCGCGCGGTGCGCCTTCTGGACATCGGTGACGCTCCGCTCCGCGAAGGGCGTATCACCGGTCAACGCTGCAAACAGCGTGCAACCGAGACCATAGATATCGGACCGGCCATCGACTGCGAGACTGTCTTCCGCCTGTTCGGGAGACATGTAGGCCGCCGTCCCGACACACTCGTGGCCGAAGATCATCGCCATCGAGAACTCTTCGCCGGTCTCGCCCTCGCGAATCATGGCGAGTCCGAAGTCGAGCAGTTTCACGGTGCCATCGCGTTCGATCAGCAGGTTCTGCGGTTTGACATCGCGATGGACGAGACCGGCCTCATGCGCGTGGTGCAGTCCCAGCAGGGCTTGCCGCGCAAAATCGCAGGCCTGGCCCCACTTCAGTCGTTTCTTTCGCAGCAACACTTCCAGCAGGCTCGGCCCTTCCACCAAGTCCATGATGACGTAGTGCGAGCCACCGGCCGAACCGAGCCGATGCGTGCGGACGACGTTGGGATGGTTCAGCCGCAGACCGGCCCGCGCCTCTTGCTGGAACCGCGCGAGCATCCCGCGATCATGCTTGAACTGTTCGAGCAAGACCTTGAGGGCGACGATCTCTTTCGTCTTCGTGTTCTCGGCCTGATAGACCCAACCCATACCGCCCACGCCGAGCAAGTCCAGAAGTTTGAACTCGTCGAAAATCAGCCCGCGCGAACGTCCTTCGAGCAGCCACTCGGATTGGAATTGAGTGATCACGCCTCGTTCGATCAAGCTGCGAGCCGCGTCTTCGTCGGACTTCACGCCCTGGACCGCCAACTCGCGCGACAGCGCCGTGACTTCTCGTCCTTCGAGCAGCCCGCTCTCAGCAAGGTGTTGCCAAAACGAATTGACGACCGGAGGTACTGCCATACCGATCTCACCGCTTGGGAAACGTGCCGTGACTCAGTCTGTGGTGACGTGGCCCAAGAACGGCTCCGTCAGATCGGCGGCCAGTATAAGGGTGACATGGGCCTCCTCCAATCAAGATCGAATCAAGCAAACCGCGAGGCGCAGACGCGAAACTTCTTGGGGCGGTCTTAGCGCATCGCCGTGCGTTCGATCTGGTCGATCTTCAACGCGTGCTGCAGGCGGATGAACTTGTCCGGCTGAGCCTTGAATTGCTTGCGGCGTTCGTCGGTCTTGAAGAGGTACAGCTCGCCGTCGAAGAAGGCTCCGTATTGGATGTCGCCCGCCACCGCGCGGTCGGTTTCCCAGAGGATCACCGGGTCGCAGCCGAGCAGCTTCGGAGCGAACGCTTCGGGGTCGTTTCGGAATTCGAGCAGTTCTGCTCGCGAGGTGAAGTGATACATCACGTCCTTGTAGTCCCACGCAAATCGGGCTGAACCGCGCGTCCATTTGCGGTGCTTGGCCAGCGCCACGGGACTGAACCCGTCGAGGCCCACGACTGGTTGAGGATCGCCCAATTCGACCTTGCCTGCTTTAGTGGTGAGTGATGCGGCGGGCGTTGAGGATGCGGCGCCGGTCCCGGAACTTCCGGTTCCGTCTGTTGCCGCGCTGTCCTTCTCGGTCTCTGGTTTCAGATCGGCCGCATGAACTTGAATGAACCGAGCCTCGGCTTGAGTCGCGAGCGTCAGGTAGCGTGTCGTGTCGAGAAAGTCCGAGTGCAGGACGAGGACCTTGCCGGTGAGTGAGTCGATCACGAGGTCACTCGGCAGCGTCTCGACACCATAACGGCGAACAATGTCCTGGTGGTGGTCCGAGTCCAATTTCACCGCGACGAAGTGTGTGCCGAGAAACTCTTTCAACTTCGGCGAAGTGAACACGTCACGTTCCATGCGCTGACACGGCATGCACCAGTCGGCGTAGAAATGGACGAGCAGGGGGAGGCGGCGTTGTTCCGCTTCGAGCAGTGCGGCTTTGAAGTTCGAACGCCAGACAGGCGACGGTTCGGCGCCGACCACGGTTTGCGAGGCCATCGCCACCAAGGCGACCCATGCCAAGAACCAAAGTCCTCGACCCATCCACTGTGTCGTTATGAGACCGCCGTCTCGGTCAACAAGTCTGCTCATCATGGCCGCATCCTCGATCCATCAGTCGCCGCCCACCCGCCCACCCGCCCCTCCGTTATCGGGCGGACTTTTGGGGATTTCTCACGTTGGATGCGAGTCGTGGTCAGAAACAGGCTCCTGCTGAATCGGAACTGACGAATTTGCCGGTGGACCGCTTCGGCGCGAAGGCTCCCGTAGGGTAAGCGTCTCGCTGGCCCATGCTTGAACGGGAGCGGTGTCGTTCAAACCACCAACCCGATGCGTAAGCCGCATAAGCATGAATGAGCAAGCCGAAGCGAGGGCAAGCGAGACGCTGGGCCTACGAGTCACCACGACACGAGCGGGAATTGCTGAGCATCATCGCTCGCATCATCCGCAGGTTCGGTCCAGTCTTCGCAAGCCGTAGGCTTGGGCGCGAGTCCGCTCAGCGTGAGGAAGTTGCTGAGCAGTGAACGGCCCTGCTGGGTGAGGACCGACTCGGGATGGAACTGCACGCCATACAGTGGCCAGCGTTCGTGTTCGAGTGCCATCGGAATCCCGTCTTCCGTGCGAGCTGTCACAATCAGGTCGGCCGGTAAAGTCACCTCATCGATGATGAGCGAGTGATACCTCGTCGCGCGGAACGGGTTCGGCAGGTTCGCGAACAGCCTCCGTTCGTCATGACGAATCCAAGATGTTCGGCCGTGAACAGGCTCGTCGGCGCGAATGACTTGTCCGCCGAGTGCTGCTGCGATCGCCTGATGACCGAGGCAGACGCCGAGGATCGGCACATACGGAGCCAGCTCACGGATGATTGGCACCGACGCTCCCGCCTCGCGCGGCGTACACGGTCCCGGCGAGATCACGATCGCCGACGGAGCCATCTCGCGCACTTCGGCCACGGTCACTGCATCGTTGCGCACGACGCGCGTCTCACAACCCAGCTCGACGAAATACCGCGCGAGGTTGTGAACGAAGCTGTCGTAGTTGTCGATGAGCAGCAGCACGGAAGGGAAGCTCCAAAACTCAAGCTGTAGGGTGGGCACTGCCCGCCGATGGAATGTCTGCGTCTGATCGCAACGCCCTCACCATTCCCGCCGCCTTGGTCAGTGTCTCTTCATACTCGTCGGCCGGATTCGATTGAGCCACGATGCCGCCGCCGACTCCCAACTGCAACCCGTCGTGACGTTGAACGAACGTGCGGATCAAGAGGTTGCTGTCCGATTGGCCGTTCGCGCCGACATAGAACAGGCTACCGCAGTAGGGGCCGCGTGAGGTTGGCTCCAACTCGGCAATGATCTCCATCGCACGGACCTTCGGCGCACCGCTGATCGAACCGCCGGGAAGCGTGACGCGGAACAGATCCCATACGCTGGCGTCGTCTCGCAATCGGCCTCGCACTTCCGACACGAGATGCTGCACTGTTTCATACGTCTCGACGCCGCACAGTTGAGGCACTCGGATCGAACCCGCTTCGCAGACGCGCGACAGGTCGTTGCGAAGGAGGTCCACGATCATCACGTTCTCGGCCTGATCCTTCTCACTTTCGCGCAGCTCATCGCGTGTGAAGAGGTCCGCTTCGGGACTCCCTTTCCGGCGACGAGTCCCCTTGATCGGCCGCGTCTCCACGTCGCGACCATCGACTCGCAGAAAGCGTTCGGGCGACGCGCTCACCACGGACCAGTCGTCCCACCGCATCAGTCCCGCAAAGGGAGCGGGGTTCACTCGCCGCAGCCGCTCGTACAAATCGAGCGAGTCTTCCACCGCCGGAGCCAACAACCGCTGAGTCAGATTTGCCTGAAAGATGTCTCCCGCCCGGATGTACTCGATGACTTGAGCGACCGCCGCGAGATAGTCGTCGCGCGAGAAGTTGCTCGTCACGTTGCCGAAACCGGGGACGGGGAATTGCGGGACGGTGGAGAGTGTGGAGTGTGGCTCTCCCGGCTTGTCCCCTCTCCCCTGTCTTCGGGGGGGAGGGGGGCATTCGAGGGTGAGTTGAGAGTTGCTGGTTGAGGGTTGAGGGACAGAGCAAGAGGTCGGCTCCAATGGTTGAGTCGGATCACAATCCTGCCCCCTCACCCTCGCTCTCTCCCCCGAGGACGGGGGCGAGGGGAGGAGGGCTTGCTGCGCAAGCCTGTCGAGGACGAGTTGCATTCGTTCCGCTGCTCGCTCGCGGCGCAGAGCCTCGTTCGACTCAGGCCAGCCGTGTGAAATCACCCACGCTCGGCCCGACGGATGGTCCCACGCGACCACCCAGTCGTAGAGGCCCGCCGCCAACACGGGCAGTTGAAATTCATCGTGGCTTGCGGCGGGGACTCGCTCAAAACAGCGGCCGAGTTCATAGCCCATCAGTCCCGCGATTCCCCCTTGGAACGGCGGGAGGTCGGGCAGCGTCTCGCAACGGCATCGTTCCAACACGGGCTGCATCGCGACAAACGGATCGTTGCCGAATGTCGGTGCATCGAGCGTCCACGTCTCGATCGGATCAGCCATGAGAAACGAAAACCGTCCCACCGGCTCACGCTGCAACGCGCTATCGAGCAGCAGTAAGTGCGGCCAACAACTCACCGCCCGCACCGCCGCCATCACGTCCGGCGCGGGGACAAGTTCTTCGACAAGCGGCATCTGTCGCAACGCGTTCATTCTGAGGGAGTCTCCAACGAACGGTCTGCATGTCTGCGACGCTGGATCGCACTGACTTCATCGACCGTAAGGAAGCCCCACCGCAGAGCTTCGTCCTGTATGTACTGCTTCCCAAGCGTCAACGCTGTGCGGGCCTTGCAGAGTTCCATGCCGAGATAGAAGGCGTGATCGGCTGTCAGCGGGCCGACGGTCGCGGCCATGCGGTCGAAGACTTCATACGGATCGTCGCCGTGCCAGTAGCCGTCGCGGTTCATTATGTGGATCTCGCCCCGCTCGGCGAAGATGCGGAAGTTGGGATCGGTCAGTCGCCCGGCCAGTTGGCGCAGGCCGTCGTCACCGAGTTGCCTCAGTTTCGGATCGCGCAGCATTACGAGTTGTCCGCCGAGATGTTTCGGCAAGACATGATTGGCCACGCTGTGTCGGACGAGCTTCCGTGCGAGATCGAACTCACGCACCGCCGTCCGTCCCCAGTTGATGACTTCCGTCGTGAGGACGCTCCGAATTTGCAGTTCTTCACAAATCGCGGCACACAGGAAATTGATCCCCGCGCTATCAACTTCGGTCAGTTCGGTCAGATTGCCGATCCCCATCATCAGCTCGGCGTGCGGATGCTGTTGCCGAGCCGCGTAGTACCGCGCGAGTGACGCCGCGAACCCGAAGCCGATCGGCTCGAGAATCGGATCGAGTCGATACTTTCTGTTGTTCTCGGTGAGCAGCGATTGAGTGGCGTTCCACGACGCGAGGTCGCTCGGTTCATCGGGCAACACGACCGACTCGACGTTCAGTTGGGACAGCCACTCGCGGTTCGTGACGTTGCAGCTCAACACGAGTTCCGCACCCGCTTCGACCGCCGCTTCGACTTCGACTCGATCAAAGCTGTCGATCGATAGTCGAAAGCCCTCGCACTTGAGCCGCCTCACCGAGTCCGCCGCGTCGGCCCATGTCTCGCCCGGCACGCAACCGAGGTCGATCACGTCGGCTCCCGAGTCGCGGTAGCTGTTCGCCTGACGGAGCAACTCGTCGAACGAGAGTGTCGGCGCGTGATTGATCTCGGCGAGGATCTCGATGCTGTACTCATCGAGCGCCGGCTTCGGTCGGCCTCCGCGCCCGAAGTGCTCCGGCAGATCGAACAAGTCTTTCGGACCACGTTCAAACGGGATGCCGAAGTGGGCGGTGAGCGATTCCATTTCACCGCCGCACCAACCGGGAACGATCACCCGCGCGATGCCGCTCGGCACGGTCAGCTTGCGTCGCACCCAGTCGGCTCGCATGAGAGCTGCGACGGAAATGCCCAGCACCGCGACTTCGTACTCGAACCCCGCGCGAACGGCCAACGGCGCGAGAATCTCGCGCAACGAAGGTTCGGCGAGGCGACCGGTCACGAAAAGAATGCGTTCGGGGGGCATGAAGGATTGTCGCCGTAGGGTAAGCGTCTCGCTTGCTCGTCTTGTTCGTCATTTTGATTGAAAACGTGAGAAGAGAAGAACGGGCAAGCGAGACGCTTACCCTACGAGTCGTCAACGCACCGCGCCGCCGTTGCAGTTGATGACCTGCCCCGTGATGTACGCCGCATCGTCGCTGACGAGGAACCGGGCCAGCTTCGCGATGTCTTCTGGTCGCCCCCAACGCTTGAGCGGCGTTTCGTCGAAAACTCGCTGTTGCCATGAGTCGCTCGCCGTCTCACCCCATGCCGTCTTGATCCAGCCGGGAGCGATGCAATTGACTCGTACGGCCGGCGCGAGGCTCATTGCCAGCGATCGGCTGAACCCCATGATCGCGTTCTTCGCCGCCGAGAATAGTTCGCCGCTGTCGCCTGCCATGCCTCGGTCGGACTGGTCCCAACCGATGGTCAGGATTGAACCGCCCTGTCCCGAATTGGCCATCCGCTCGCCAGCGTGTTTTGCCAGCAGTATCCCAGCTCGAACATCGACGTCGAGCAGCCGATCCAGTTTGGTCGTGTAATCGAGTTTGGCGGCTCCTCCCGTCAGCAGATCGACCCCCGCGTTCTGGACCCAAATATCGAGGCCATTCCAGACAGAGAAGGCTTGATCGACAAACGCCTCAATCCCGCTGTCGTCAGAAAAATCCGCAGCCAGCGTGACCGAGCGAACCCCCAATCCATGAGCCTCCTCTGACACAGCATCTGCGGCAGCGTGTGACTTCGCAAAGTGAACGATCACGTCCGCTCCCGCCCGCGCGAATTCGAGGGCGATAGCGTGTCCGATGCCGCTTGAGCCGCCCGCCACAATTGCACGTCTGCCTGTCAAATTGCCAAAACGGGACACGAGCCACCTCAGTCTGTTGATCTGTGAAACGTCTGAAATGTTGGTTGTCGTTGATGGTTACAGCACGTCGAGGAAAAATGTTGCCCGAAGGCTCGACGTTTGCTCTCCCGCGAAGAGCGGCCGTACTTCAATGAGTGAGATCGGCACGTACATTGAGGCCGCATGATGGTCACTGACAACTCAGTAAGTTTTATTCTGGCGTTCCTTAATGTTCGGCCGACATTTGCCGACAACGGGTTATGTCGATTGTGAGCGGGAAATGAAATCTCAAATAGGTCGTTGACGGACACTCTGGTCCCACCCATAATGCCGCCCACTTATTGAGCCGGAAAAGGAAATGGCTAGCGACTAGCCACTCGAAAGCTGAAATGACTCACCTGCTGTTGCCCTGTCTTGCTGATCATGATTCTCAAATCTCGCTCGTTCTGAAGCGAGTCTGTTGCGTGCAGATTGCAGTCGTCTGAGGCTTCAAGTCTCACCTTCGCCCAACAGTCCCGACGCTCACCTTTAAAAACTTGTGACCGACCTGACGAAAGGCCCGAGCGTTTCCGACGCTCAGTGTCCGACTCTAGCCGGTCTTCATTGCTCCTGCCAAAGGATGTTTCCGTTGTCCGATCCAAGTAAGGATCCTGATCGAGTCCCCGAAAACGCGGCTCGGTCCCCAATAGAGAAAGAGATGCAAATGATTTCGACGATTGATTCCCCGTTCACCGAACAAATGGGTTCCGAACAAGCGGGTGCGAACAACGCCAATGCCCCGTTCCCCGAATTGTCTCAGCAGTTGGAAAAGGACTTGGTTCAAGTCTTCAAGCTGTTGGCCGATGAAACCCGTTTGAAGATTCTGATGGGACTGCTCCGCTCGGGCGAGATGCACGTCAGCGCGATGTGTGACATGCTCAACCAAAGCCAGCCCGCTGTCAGCCATCACCTCGCCCTGTTGCGAGTGGCTGGCATCATCGAGCCGCGCCGCGATGGCAAGCACAACTTCTACTCGGTCTGCCAAGACCGTTTCCATCTGTTGATGGGTGAATTGTTCTCGACGATCAGCGATCCGAAACGCGACGAGTTCCGCTTCAAGAGCTTCGTCGTGAAGAAGGACGAGTAGTTTGAATCGCGCTGACGGCGATGATTGATGTCCACGAGAGACCGCTCGAAAACGAGCGGTCTCTTCTTTTTCCGTTCCTTCAATTTGCCCGTGGCCTGTGTTACAAACCTCGCGATTTTCGGATCGCTTGAAAGCTTCCGATTGAACCGGTTTTCACGCTTGCAAGGTCCAATATGCCCCAGCCCGCGAAGCTTGCTCTGGCCGACGGAACGGTCTATTCGGGAACCGGCTTTGGAGCCGATGGCGAAGTGTTCGGCGAGGTCTGCTTCAACACGAGCATGACCGGCTATCAAGAGATTCTGACCGATCCCTCTTACTGCGGTCAGATCGTCACGATGACGTACCCGCTGATCGGGAACTACGGCATCAACCCCGAGGATGTTGAGAGCGGCAAGCTTTCGATCCGAGGTTTCGTCATCCGCGAACTCTGTCGCGCACCGAGCAACTTCCGTTCGACAATGTCGCTCGACGAGTATCTTCGTCAGGCAAACGTTCTCGGCATTGAAGGGATCGACACGCGAGCGCTCGTACGACGCTTGAGAACGCGCGGCGCGATGACCGGCGTTCTCTCGACCGTCGATTTGGATGATGCCTCGCTGGTGAAGAAGGCTCAGTCGAGTCCCACGCTGGTGGGGCGCGACCTAGTGCGCGAGGTCATGCCTGCGAAGTCCTTCGAGTGGACCGAGGGGCTTTCGCCTCTGGCTCACTTCGGTCCGACGAAGCCCGCTCATGATGGCCGTGAGTTCCACGTCGTGGCGATCGACTACGGGATGAAGTGGAACATCCTCAGACATCTTCGCGACCTCGGTTGCCGCGTCACCGTGGTTCCTGGAAACGCGACGGCGGCTGACGTGAAGGCTCTCAAACCTGATGGCGTCTTTCTGTCGAATGGCCCCGGCGATCCTGAGCCACTCACGTATGCGGTCGCAACGATTCGCGAGTTGCTCGGTCAGGTGCCGATGTTCGGAATCTGTCTCGGTCATCAACTGATGGGCCTCGCGTGCGGAGCTTCAACGTACAAATTGAAGTTCGGTCATCGCGGCGGCAACCAACCGGTTCTGAACAAGGCCAACGGTCGCGTCGAGATCACTTCGCAAAACCACGGCTTCGCGATCGCCACCGACACGCTGCCGAGTTGCCTCGAAGTGACGCACATCAATCTCAACGACCAAACCGTCGAGGGACTCAGACACAAAGAGTTCCCCGCCTTCTGCGTCCAATATCACCCCGAAGCCTCGGCCGGTCCGCATGACAGCAGCTATCTGTTTGAAACGTTCCGCGCACTGATGACCAAAGCGTGATGATCGCTCATCTTGGGCGTCAGCCCGCCTTTCGCTTTCCGAGCGGGGCGGCGTCAGCCCCCTGGCTCTTATTTCACTGACAACTACCGAACGCACCCACCCACGAAGAACCGGGGACTTACGTCCCCCGCTCAGAAGCTCACGCTAAAACTAAGGAATTCCCAATGCCTCTCGAACGAACTTTCGTCCTGCTCAAGCCCGATGCTGTTGCCCGCAAGTTGACCGGAGAAATCCTCGGCCGCTTTGAGCGGAAGGGACTCAAGACCATCGCCATGAAGTTGCTGAAGGTGACGCCCGAACTGTCCAAGCGGCACTATGCCGAACACGTCTCGAAGTCGTTCTATCCGATGCTCGAAGAGTTCATCACGTCCGGCCCGGTGATCGCTCTCGTGCTGGAAGGCCCCGGCGCGATCGGTGTCGTTCGCACGATGCTCGGCCCCACCAACGGACGCGATGCCGCGCCGGGAACCATTCGTGGCGACCTCGGCCTCAGCCGCCAAATGAACATGGTCCACGGCAGCGACGGCCCCGAAGCGGCCGCACGCGAAATCCCGATCTACTTCCAACCCGAAGAGATCGTCAGCCACTCCGCATCGCTCGACCCGTGGTCGTACGCCGGTGATGAGAAGTGATGTGACTTGGTTCAATGTCAGCTTCATCTGGCAGGGCGGATCAGTGCTATCACATCCGCCTCTGTCTTCATCATTTTGTCCCCGTCTTCGGTGTGTCCTGTCACCGTGTTCGCAGGCGGCGGATCATCTGGCGCAGCCAGGCCGACTTGGCGTGCGATTCATACCGCCCCTTGTGAATGTGCTCGATGCGGAAGAGGTTCGGGATGTCGATGGGGACTCCTTGGCTGCCGATGAGCCAGCGGAAGGCGCGGTCCTCAAACGTCTTCTTCCAGCGATCGACCGGCCGCTGATAGAACGGGATGCTGTTGCAGTAGCCGAGTTGGCGGACGACATCGCCGTGCGCGATTTGTAGGGCACCGACCGCTTTCTCGTGCGTGACCGGTTCAAACCGAGTCGGGTCGATTTCGACGAGGCCCGGCGGGCGCGAGCCTGCCTGTAGCAAGGCATCGTTCTGTTCGAGCAGCGGCGTGCAGCTCACGCGCGTGGGAAAGACCAGCGGATCACTGCGGCCTTCCAACACTTCGGCCAGCGCGTCGAGACAGCCGTGCTGAAACAACTGGTCGCAGTCTGAGAACCACATCCAATCGGCTTCCGTCGCGAGGCCCGCTAAGTTGCGACCGATCCCGCGCCGGAAGAGCCTCGACCGGTCGAGCGGCCACCACTTCCATGTGACGTTACTCGCCGATTGCGTGCTGAAGAATTTCAGCAACTCAACTGTCGCTTGGTCCTCGGGGCAGTGAAAGACAGTCATCTGCACGGAGAGTCGCGTCGGGGGATTGAGGACCAGCGAACTGAGTTGATACGCCAGCAGATGGGAGTACTTCCAACAGTGGCTGACGATCTCCAGTTTGAACGGCCCGGTTCGCGCGGGAAGTTGATCGGCGCGAGGCGGCTCGGGACCGAACGCGCTGCGCGGCAACCAGCCACTCGCCGCGAGCCGATAGAAATTCTCTGACCACGATTCCGGCCAGCCCGCCATGTTGATCCCCTCACGACACCGTGGCGAACGACGGCGCATTGTGCCGTTGCTGATACCAGTCTTGTTGTGTCATCAGGCAACGCGAGACAGAACCGATGAAGCTCGATCACCTTTGCAAATGCCGTGCGGAGTCCAGTCGATCCGCTGATCAATGGTGTCTCTGAGAATTCGCAAATTGACCTCGCGCAC
>CAMAYU010000062.1 GCA_945862235.1 Schlesneria paludicola DSM 18645 | reverse complement strand
ACCTTTCTCGCTTTGTTTTGGTGTGTCTCGAAGACTCGACGACACCCTACGTTGAAAAAGGCGATGGCCCTGCACAACCGCTGGGACGCCTTGCCCAATAAGGATCGGCGCCTCAATAACTGTCGGGATTCGTCTGTTGAGTTTTGGTGAGCCGGGTGCCGTCAGGCCCCGGATTCTTCGATAACCCGTCCGAGTCCTGACGGCACTCGGCTCACCCAAGCCGGACAGTTGTTGATGCGCCAGTCCTAAGGCGACTGGCAAGACTTGTGTGACCCACACCAACCTGAGGTGTGAACGAGGGCGAAGTCGATCGACCACCTCGTTCACACTTCAGGTTGGTGTGTTCGGGTAAATCCGTTCTTGCCGGTCACCTTAGGAATCGACTCATCGAAGTCTGCGTGAGCGTCTCTGGCGAGTCGCCTGAGCTACGGGCTGCGGCGGCGGTCTGTCGCTCCGCACAACCGGCACTCTCGTTACGACGGGTTCCGCAGGCAGAGTCTCGCCGGTCTTCTGCAAAGGTTGCATCCGCGAAACGTCGGCGCGTGACCTATGTTTCCCAAAGACAGCGCTGGCAGAGGGTCCGCGCGAGGGGAACGGTCGTGCGCACCGAGCGCACCGGGACGGACAGCGATCATGCACGACAAGTCGCTCGCCAAACTGGCGTTCGCGCTGTTCCTGCTGACGACGGCGACGCTCTTTCTGCGTCCGTCCGAGCTGTTCATTTGGCTCGAAGGGGCACCGATCTATGAAGCTCTGATTCTCTGCACCTTCGGGCTGACGTTTCAGTCATTTCTGGCTCACTTTAAGCAGTTCACGCTGACTCGCCAGCCCATTTCGCTCTGCGTACTCGGGGTCTTCGTCGCGATCGGCATCTCGCACTTTCAGTACATCTACATGGGCGGCGTCATTGACTCGGGAACACTGTTCCTGAAGACGCTGATCTACTTCGGGCTGCTGGTCACGGTGGTCAACACTCCTGCGCGGCTGAGGTCGTTTCTGCTGACGGTGGCGATCTGTGCCTCGACGATGGTGACGCTCTGTGTGCTCGACTACTACGAAGTCTATGACTTCGAGTTCATCGAGCATTTGGACGACAACGACGGCTTCGATGAAGACGAAGAAGTCGTGACGACCGTCCGCCGGATGCGTGGCACGGGGATCTTCATGGACCCGAACGACATGTCCATGGTGATCTGTGCGACGGGCGTGTTGTGCGCGTTCTTTCTGACGAATTCTAAATCGAGCTGGCTGCGGTTTGGGTGGCTCATCCCGATGGCCGTGCTGGTGGTGGGACTGCTGGCAACAGGTTCGCGCGGCGGATTGCTGGCGTGCGGATTGGCGGGCCTGACACTCTTGGCGGTTCGGTTTGGAGGCAAGATGGCGATCGTCGCGGCTGTCCTGGCGGCGTGCGTCGTTCCATTTGCGGCTGGCGGTCGCGGCGACAGCGGAATGGAAGAGGGTGGGACCGGTCACGAACGCATCCAACTGTGGCGAGACGGCTTTCAAGAGTTGAAATCTCCCGCGTTGTTGTTCGGCACGGGCCAGGGTTCGTACCCCGATATCGCCGGACTGGTGGCTCACAACTCGTTCATTCACGCCTACGTCGAGTTGGGTTTGTTCGGCGGCACGCTGTTCTTTGGGTGCTTCTTCTTCGCGGGAATGCAGCTCTACCGCATGGGGCGGTTGTCGGAGCTGGTCGAACATCCGGACCTAGTGCGAATGCGGCCATTCATGTGCGCGCTGCTCGCCGGATGGATCACGTCGATCATGTCGTTGTCGCGATGCTACGTCGTTCCGACCTATTTGCTGCTCGGAACGATGGCCGCGTATTTGAACCTCGTTTGGATTCACACCGAGTCGGGACAACCGCTCGTGATCATGAACAAAGGCCACGCCGTACGACTGGGCATTGCCAGCGGCATGGCCTTCAGTGGGCTGTACGTCTTCACGGCGATCATGGCCCGGTGAACCACAGTGAACTTGCTATCTCTTCAGAGCCACAGACTATGACAAACTCAGCACGGACACTGCTCGAACCGAAGTCGAATGCAGCCGCACCCGATCACGAGCGGCCGTTGCGATTAGAGGTACTCGGTCCGGTGGCTCGCCTCGACGTAATAAAGCTGTGGCGTGAAGCCGAAGTTCGCCTGTCGAGCAAGCGATTGATGTGTTCGTCCTTATGGACTGAGACGTGGTTGAAGCATTACGGGTCGCTCGTGCCGCATCGGTTCGCGATTGCTCGGCGCGGCGATGTCTGTTGCGGCGTTGCTCTGTTGACGAATGGCGTGAGCCAGTTTGATGGCCCGATGCCACTGCGGACATGGCACCTCGGCACAGCGGGCGAACCCGACGCCGACTCGGTCTGCGTTGAATACAACTCACTGCTGGTCCGTGATGAGGACCGCACCGAATTCGCACGGCAACTTGTGGCTTGGATCGACTCTCAGTCCGACTGTGATCAGGCGCACTTCGATGGTTTCGCGTCGGACGACATCACGCCGTTGCTCGCGGATAACCCGAAAGCGGTCATCGTGCGAAAAGCGTCACCCTATTTCGATCTGCGGAAGGCGCGTGAGGCGAACGTCGAGCCGATTGAATTCTTGGGATCACAGACGCGATCCAATCTTCGCCGATCGCTGCGCAAGTTGGGGCACCCCACCGGTGAATGGGCCGCTTCAGCCGAGCGGGCCGAAGAAATGTTGCATCGGATGATCGAGCGACATCAGGCACGCTGGAACGCTTTGGGTGAACCGGGCTCCTATGCCAGTCGCCGCTTTCGCGAATTCCATCTGGATCTCGTCCATCGTCTCGTTCCGATCGGAGCGATGGGGATGTACCGCGTGACATCGCCGACAGGAATCCTTGGATGCGCGCAAGTCTTTATCGATAACAACCGGGCTTTGCTGTACCAGAGCGGCTGGTCTCCACAGCCCGGAAACGCGAGTCCCGGACTCGTCGTCGATTATTTGTGCCTAGCAGAATGTCAGCGCCGCGGACTCGATCAGTTCGACCTTCTGGCGGGGACATCCGAGTACAAGCGACACCTCTCAACGGACGAGGCCGAACTGGCGTGGGTCACCTGGCGGCGACCCCGATTGAAGTTTGCGGTCCTCGACAATCTGCGATGGATCAAGCGGACTCTCGCCGGAGTGGAGTGATGTGTGCCTAGAACCCATTTCATAACTAGCCCGACGCGCAAGCGAGGGCTTCAGTGCCATCGAAGGTCCAGCCCTCGCTTGCGCGTCGGGCTAGTTAGTCGAGGCCAGAAACGATTTTAAAAGGGCGCCAATTGCCCCAAGGAACTTGCTCGAAATGCCCACAGCTCAACTCGCACCGCCGATTCTCAAGACCGCTGCCACGGCCGCGCGACCATTGCGCGTCTGTCATGTCAGCCTGACGCTGAAGACCGGCGGGCTGGAGCGGATCCTGACCGACATTGCGCGGCATCATGATCCCGCAGGAAGCGTCCCCGAATTTCTGGCCATTCGCGAAGTCGGACGATTCGCGGAAGAGATTCAACGGACGGGGTGTCCCGTTCATTTGCTGCGACCGGCGGGCCGCATCGGTCTCGTTCGGCAGATGGCGAAGCTGTTTCGTGCAGGCCGCTTCGATGTCGTTCACACACACAACACGTACCCGCACTTGTACGCCAGTCTCGCCGCACGCTTGGCCGGAGTGCCCGTCGTCGTCAACACGCGACACGGGCAGCGCGCCGGTCACGGCTGGAAGTCGCGCACGCAGTTCCGGTGGGCCAGTCATCTCGTCGATCGCATCGTCGCGGTGTCCGACGACGCCGCAAAACTGTGCGTCCAGGCCGATGGCGTCGCGGCGCGCAAGGTGACTCGCATTTGGAACGGCATCGATCTCAGTGACTTCGCGTACACGGGACCGGTCGCCGCGCCGATTGCGATCTCCGTGGCACGCCTCTCCGCCGAGAAGGATTTTCCAACGCTGCTGCGAGCGATCGCGATCGCCGTTCAGCAGGTCCCCGATCTCCAACTGAAGCTGGTTGGCGACGGAGCCGAACGGTCGCTGCTCGAAGGACTGACACGCGAACTGGGAATCACGAGTTGCGTCGAGTTCCTCGGTGAACGAACCGACGTGCCCGAACTGCTGACTCAAGCGGGCTTCTTCGTCTCTTCGTCTCTGACGGAAGGGATTTCGCTCACGCTGCTCGAAGCGATGGCGGTCGGACTCCCCGTCGTAGCGACCGCCGTCGGAGGCAACTCCGAAATTGTCGTCGATGGCCTGACGGGGCAACTCGTCCCGCCCGCTGATCCCGCCGCATTGGCCGCTGCCATCGTGAACATGTGCCGCAACGGAGCCGCTTGGCCAACACTCGGACGAGCGGGTCGAGACCGCGTCGCTCAACACTTTGAGGTCCACAGAATGGTCTCCGATTACGAACAGCTTTACCGAGAATTGATGAGGAAGGGTTGTTAGATCGCTGGTCGAAAACTAGCCCGACGCGCAAGCGAGGGCTTCATCCTCGTCGAAGATCCAGCCCTCGCTTGCGCGTCGGGCTAGTTTTCGAGGCAATCACAGAATTTGAAACTGCCCCACTTCCCGCAACGATTTCCCGAGCCACACCATGTACGCCCAACTCTACCGCCACCTCCTCCTCCCGTTCTTCGATGGCGTCGTCAAAGGACGCCAGACGATCTCGCATTGGCAACGTGCTGAGGAGACTCAGTGGTGGAGCCGTGCGCAATTGGAAGAGTTCCAACTGAGATCACTCCGCGCCCTGATGCAGCACGCCGCCGCAACGTGTCCGTTTTATGGAGCCGATTGGCGCGAACGCGGTCTCAGCCCGCAGCTCATCCGGTCGCTCGACGATCTGCGCGAGTGGCCGCTGATGACGCGCGAGATCATCCGCAGCAACCGCGGCAACATGCGAACGACGAGTCCCGATATCCGCCGCATGTCGAAGGCGACCGGCGGATCGAGTGGTGAGCCGTTGCAGTTCGATCTCGACAGCGGCAGCAACGATCGCCGCACGGCGATGATGTATCGCGGCTACGGCTGGGCGAACGGTGCTCCCGGCACGAAACAGCTTTTCATTTGGGGTTCCGCCTTGGGGAGTGTTCCTCAATGGAAGCGTCTCAAAATGGACCTGCATCACGCCTTCGATCGGCATCTCATCTTAAGTTGCTTTGAGTTCACACCCGACAAGATGCGGCAGCACTTTGACCGGATGAACCGCTACCGCGCGGAAGTCATCGTCGCGTACACGAACCCACTGTATGAGTTCGCCTGCTTCCTGAAGCGCGAGTCGCTCACACCCGTTTCGCCCGGCTCCATCATCGTCGGGGCGGAGAAGCTGCACGACTTCCAGCGGTCGCTGATCGAGGAAGTCTTCCGTGCGCCGGTCTTTGAAACATATGGCTCGCGCGAGTTCATGCTGATCGGTGCCGAGTGCGACAAGCACGCCGGACTGCATCTGAGCATGGAGAACCTGCTGGTTGAAATCCTCAACGAAGACGGTTCACCGACGCCGCCCGGTCAGGAAGGGAACGTCGTGATCACGGACCTCTTCAACTACGGGATGCCGTTCGTGCGGTACGTCAACGGGGATCGAGCGGTTGCTGGTTATGAGACCTGCTCCTGCGGACGCGGCTTGCCGCTGCTGAGGAAAGTCGTCGGTCGGCAACTCGACACGCTGGAGACTCCCGACGGTCGCAAGATCCCCGGCGAGTTCTTTCCGCACCTGTTGAAAGAGTTCCCCGCGATCCGTCGGTTCCAAGTCGTTCAGGAACGTGTCGAACGAATCACGCTGAAGCTGGTCGTGGAAGGTGGCCTCACGCTGACCGAACGCGAACAGCTTCTGAGGGAAGTACGCCGTTGCACTGGCACCGTCGTCGAAATCGAACTGCAACTCGTGGATGACATCCCGCTGACCAAGGCGGGCAAACTGAAAGTGGTGGTGAATGCGGTGTGATTGCCCATGGCGCGAGATTCAAAACCGGTTCTACTTCAGAAAGCAAACAAGCCCGACGCGCGAGCGAGGGTTTCGCGGTCATCGAATATCCAGTCCTCGCTCGCGCGTCGGGCTTGTTTTGAAATGCGTTTGAACGACTAACGACAAGCGACTTTTTTCCAAAAGCCTCCCATGACCGAATCCTTCCGTCCGCATGTTCCTTCGCACGCGGAGTCGATCCTCCGCTGTGTCGTGCCGCGCGTGGTGCCGATTGACGCGGCACTCTCACAGCATGTTTCGCAGGGCTACTGGGACTGGCAAACGCAGTTCGATCGCGATCCTGACGCCAGTCCGTTGCAGCACCCCGATTATGTATTGGCCGAGTGGGAAGGGGCGCGCGTCGCCACGCCGCTTAAGCCGGTGTTGCTGCGCGCCGGGACAGACAGTGAGTGCGCCGCGCTCGGCATCCTGATCCCGAAGAGCATTCGATCGGGACAAGTCGGCAGCATCGGGCCAAGTTGGATGCTGCACGGGCTGCGTCTGGCGGGAGGCCGCTTTCTGTCCGGACACGAATCGTATGAAACTCAATCGTCACTGCTGGCTGCTGCGACCAAGCACTGTCGGTCGGTCGGAGCCGCCTTCCTACTGATCGAAGACTTGGACGAGCGTTCACCGCTGTCTGGTGCCGTTCAAAACGAAGCGGCTCACGGCTGCCGGCTCTTCGCCACGCATGAGACTCAGCCGCGCTGGCGCATCCAGTTTCCTCCGAGTGCCGAGGAATACTGGAAGACGTTTTCGAGTCGATCACTCAGCAAGTTCCGTCGCAGCTTGAAGAAGTTCGGCAACGTGCGGCTGGAGCGAGTCACGTCGCTCGAACAGATTCCCGACTTCCTGGCCGCCGCGCATGACATCTCGAAAGAGAGCTGGCAGTCACGCCAGTTCGGCCTGCGGATTCGCAACGATGAGAAGGAACTGCACGAGATGTCGATCCTCGCGCAACACGGTCTGTTGCGCAGCTATTTGTGGTGGATCGAGGGCCGTCCATCCGCGTTCGCGATCTGCAATCAACATCGCGGTTGCTTCCGTTACGAAGAGATTGCGTATCGCCACGAGTACGCTCAGTTCTCACCCGGCCGCGTGATGCTGCAACAGATCGTGGAAGACCTGCTCGCGCATGACTCACCGCACACGTTCGACTTTGGCGGCGGCGATGCGGAGTACAAACGCCAGTTCGCCAACGTGGAAAGCCGCAGTGGCACGGTCTGGCTCGTCCCGCGCACCTGGCGCGCGGGAGCAACGCTCGCCTACATCCAAGGGGGGCGGAAGTTGAGATCAACGGCACGGGCTGTTGTGCAGAAATACGGATGGGCCACGAAGGCCCGCCAGTGGATTCGTCGTGGTGGAGCAGTGGCGACACCCACGCAAGCCCAGCCCGAAACGGAAGAACCCAGCCACGCCGATTGAACCCGTGATGCCTACTACTCATGTCCGGGCAACCCGAAAGACCGACAAATGAAAATCCTGTTCTTCTCCTACGCTTATCCCAATGCACGGCAACCGGGCTTGGGGACGTTCAACCGCTCGATGATCGCGGGCTTGGTTGGGGCACATGAGGTCCGCGTGGTTGCTCCGGTTCCGTTCCCGGATGTGTGGCGTATACGACTGGCGGAGCTGGCCGGTGTCTCGCCCAAAGGAACGCGCGGCTCGAAGCACTCGACTTACACCGCCGTACCCGGTGTCGAAGCCAGTCATCCGACGTTCTATTACCCGCCGAAGGTTCTTCGTTCCCAGTACGGCCAATTTTTGGACTGGTCCGTTGGGCGCGAGTTGAATCGGGTGCTGCACGAGTTCCAGCCCGATGTGGTGCTGTCGTACTGGGCACATCCGGATGGCGATGTCGCCGTCAGGGCGGCACAGCGTCACAACGTCCCGTCGGTCGTCATGGTCGGTGGGAGTGATGTGCTGTTGTTGGCCCGCAGTGGAGCACGTCGGAAGGCGATCTTAAACGTCTTGAACCGCGCGGATGCCGTCGTCACGGTGAGCGATCACATTTCGGACACGCTCATGAAGGATGGGCTGCCTCGCAAGAAACTGCATGTGGTGCGACGTGGCGTCGATCCGGCGGCGTTCTCGCCCGGTGATCGCTCGATCGCACGCCGTGGTCTCGGTCTCTCCGAAGAGCGAACGCAGCTCGTGGCCGTCGGGCGACTCGTCCCGGTCAAAGGGTTTCAGCATCTCATCGCAAGCTGCGCGGTTCTCAAAACCCGAGGCCGTGCGTTCGATTGCCACATCGTTGGTGATGGTCCGTTGAGAGCACAGCTACAACGTCAGATCGAACATCTCGGTTTGGAAGACTGCGTGAAACTCGAAGGGCCTCAATCGCAGATGCGGTTGGCTGAGTGGTATCGCGCGGCGGACCTGACCGTACTCAGCAGTCTGTCCGAGGGCGTGCCGAACGTACTGTTGGAATCGTTGGCGTGCGGGACTCCGTTCGTCGCGACCTCCGTCGGCGGTGTCCCTGAGATCGCCGATCGGCTGTACGACCGGCTCGTTCCGCCCGCCAGCCCCGTGGCGATGGCCGACGCGATCGAAGGGCAACTCAATTCACCCCGTGAAGAACAACAGCGTCGCTGTTTCGAGCCGTTCGATCTCCGCGCCTCCGCCCGCAAGTTGGAGCGAGTCTTGGAGGGAGCGATCTTCGATCATGCGGCCGCACATCATGGCGAGCAGGTGCAATCGACGAGTGCGTCACCCGCACGCGAGGCATCTCCATCCGCGTCCAAGCCGACGAACAAGTTTGACTTGGATTGGCGGAATGCTGCTCCCAGCTTGAACACTCCCGTGCCACCGCCAGTGGCAGCGATGGCGATCAGTTTGAATGGGCCGAACGCGGAACTCACTGCGACTACGATGGCGGCATTTTGTCGGCCCAGCAACGGGCAGTTTGAAGGAGAGCTGGGACGGACGGGAGAGTACTTCACGCTTTCCGCGAAGTGACGCACATTTCAAAACTAGCCCGACGCGCAAGCGAGGGCTGGACCTTCGATGACGGTGAAGCCCTCGCTTGCGCGTCGGGCTAGTGATTCGAGCCGTAGGGTGTGTGGAGTCTTCGGAACACACCGTTGTGAGTACGACACTTCTCGAACCGGTGCGTTCCGAAGACTCCACGCACCCTGCATCAACCCCCGGACGTAGTTACTGCACAGCCGCCCAAGTGAGAGCAATCATGGGACTACTCAGACAACTCACAAAGACGATCCTGACGGCGTGTGTTTCACGGCGGCGGTTGCTGACGCGCGGGCCGATTCCACGGCGTGATGTCCAGCCGCAGATCGCACTGACGTTCGATGACGGGCCGCATCCTGAGTTCACACCGCGACTGCTCGATGTGCTGGCCGATCGGCGTCTCACCGCAACGTTCTTCGTGATCGGGGAACTCGCCGAGCGGCATCCCGACATCGTCCGACGCATCGCGGCGGAAGGGCATGAGTTGGGAAACCACACTTGGACGCACAGCGAACCGTCGCAGACCTCGCCGCGTCAGTTCCTCAATGAAGTCAGACGCACCGATGAACTGCTGATCGAGCTGACCGGCGCGGCCTCACGCACAATGCGGCCACCGAAAGGCGAATTGAACTGGAGCAAGTTGTCGGGACTGTGGCAGTGCGGGCAGAACGTCGCGCTGTGGAACGTCGATCCGCGCGACTATCGGATGACCTCGGCCGACGACATGACGGCGTGGTGTTCCACGTATGAGCCATGTGGCGGCGACATCCTGCTGATGCACGACAACCACCCGTGGGCGATCACGGCTGTGGCGACAATGGGTTCGCGCGGCGTGTTCAATCGGTTTGAAACGACGACGGTGTCCGAGTGGACGGGTGCGGTGAAACGAAGTGGCGTCGCGGTTGCAATCCAAACATGATTTGTAGGTGTCAGCCCAATGCCACGCCCACTGAGCGGCAAGGCGCTAGCCGCCGGTGGGATAGAGTCGAGTTTCCATGTAAAGAACCGGCGGCTAGCGCCTTGCCGCTCAGTGGGCGCATGACGAAGTGAGAACCAGGGGGCTGACGCCGCCCCGCTCCGAAGCAGGATGACATCCGAAGCAGGATGTGGAGGAAGGACCAAGATCATGTCAGCCGCAGTACTCGAAGCCTCACTTGACGGCGTTGCCGCTCCCGCCGATCGGCCGCGGCGCGTGTTGTTGATCGCTTACAACTTTCCGCCCGTCGGTGGGGCCGGAGTGCAGCGGCCCGTGAAGTGGGCGAAGTATCTGCGGCGATGCGGTTGGGACGTGACGGTCCTCACGACCGAGAACCCGTCTGTTCCCGTGCGCGATGAAAGTCTGCTGGCAGATCTTCCCGAAGACGTGCGTGTCGTGCGTGCCCGCACATGGGAACCGGACTACCGCGTCAAGCAGTCACTCGTGGGAGCGGCTTCAACGAAACGCGGTCTGCTGACACGCATCAAGTCGGCGGTGAAGGGCCTCGCGAAACGAGTCGTCAAGCTGGCGCTGCAACCCGATCCGCAAGTCCTCTGGAACCCGAACGCTCTCCGTGCGGCCACGGCCGTGCTACGCGAGCAGCCTCACGATGCGATCCTCGTCACCGCGCCGGCCTATTCGAGCTTTTTCATCGGCGCGGCGCTGAAGAAAAAGTTTGGCCTGCCGCTGATCCTCGACTACCGAGATGAATGGGATTTGAGTGGCCAGTATTTGGAGAACGCTCAGCGCGATTGGTTCTCACGTTTCGTGCAGCATCGAATGCAACGACGCCTGCTGCGACAGGCCGACGCCGTCGTCGCGACAACTCAAGCCAGCACGTCCAACCTCGCCGTAAAACTCGCCGAATTGAAACGCCCGATTCCAGCCGTCTGCATCTACAACGGTTTTGATGCGGAAGATTTTGGGGAACGGTTGAAGGTCGATGGTCGAGAGTTGAGTGTTCGAGCAGATAGCTCGCCGTCTCCGTCTTCACCATCCACCGTCAACTCTCAACCCTCAACCTTCTTCCGCCTCGTCTACACCGGGACGCTGTGGAACCTGACGGACATCGAGCCGCTCATTCGGGCGATTGAGTCGCTCAGTGCCTCGCAGCCCGAGCTGACTCGTCGGCTGGAGTTGGTCTGCGTCGGACGCAAGACGCCCGAGCAACAGCAGGTGCTGGAACGAGTCCGCGCGACGACCGCGAAGCTCGAAGCGATGGACTACTGCGCGCATTCGGAAGTTGTCGAGCGGCTGAACTCGGCCGATGGCGTTTGCCTGCTACTCAGTGATGTGCCGGGAGCAGAACGAGTCGTCCCGGCCAAATTGTTTGAGTACCTCGCCATTCGCAAAGAGATGTTGACGATTGCTCCGCACGGTGAGACGGGCGACCTCGCGCGGCGGTTCTTTCCGGAGGGTCACTTCGTTCCGAATGACACGGCGGGGATCGCGGCGTGGTTGACGGAACGACTGAGCGGCGTGGAACGCACTTCACGTGAACGGTCTACAAGACAAGCGATTGATGAGTTCAGTCGGGAGTCACAAACAGCGCGGTTGGCAGAATTGCTCGATGAGGTCACGGCACGGTGCCGTCGATGAGTCACAACTAGCCCGACGCGCAAGCGAGGGCTTCGCGGTCATCGAATGCCCAGCCCTCGCTTGCGCGTCGGGCTAGTTATTCGAGGCAAAACAAGTTTTGAAATGTACTCCAATGACAGCCGTTGCGTTCCGAAGACTTCACGCCCCCGCAGTTTTCACCTCACCTAAAACCAACACCAGAACGAACTCACATGACGATCGCCTTACAAATCGCCTTCTGGCTGAACATCCTCGGACTGGCATACATCTTCGCGGGCTATCCGCTGGTCGTGTGGTGGAAGTCACGCACCAGTTGGACGACGCTCGTGAAGCAGAACGTCGAGCGGCCGGTCTCGATCGTGATCGTCGCTCACAACGAAGCACATTCGTTGCCGAGGAAGCTGTGCAGCCTCTTGGCTTCCACGCGAGCCGATTGGATTCGCGAGATCCTGATCGGATCGGATGGTTCGACCGATGACACTGCTGCAATCCTCGCCGTGTTCCCCGATGCGCGCGTGAAGTGCTTCGATTTCGCCGAGCGTCGCGGTAAGCCCGCCGTGCTGAATGAACTCGTCCCGCAGTGTCAGTCGGAGTTCGTGCTGCTGGCCGACGCGCGGCAGGAGTTCGCGCCGGATTGCCTCGAACGGCTGCTCGAAAACTTCACCGATCCGACCGTTGGCGTGGTCTCGGGAGAACTGGTGCTGCGAGCCGACGACAACGCGACGACGGCCGCACAGGGGATCGGCTTCTACTGGAAGTACGAGAAGTTCATTCGCCGCTGCGAGAGCCTGTGGCGCGGAGTCCCCGGTGCGACGGGAGCCTGCTACTTGATTCGTAAAGCACTGTTTCAACCGATCCCGCCGCAGACGATTCTGGACGATGTCGCCATTCCGATGCAGGCGGTCGCAAGCGGATATCGCTGCTTGTTCGAGCCGGCTGCTCAAGTCTTCGATGATCCGTCGAAGTCGTCGGGGCAAGAGTCGGTTCGTAAACGGAGAACGATCGCCGGAGTGGTGCAACTGATGCAGTTGTTCCCCGCGTGGCTGTCGCCGTTTCGCAATCCGCTCTGGTTTGAATTCGTCTCACACAAGCTCCTGCGGCTGTTGGCTCCCGCGCTGATGGTGCTGGCGTTGGGGATGAATCTGATGCTGATGAGCGTGCCGATCTATTGGGCGATACTGAATGTACAGGTTGTGTTCTATGTGTCGGCCGCAGTGGGCTGGCTGTTTCAGCAACGGGGTCGTGGGTCGTCGCTGTTTGGGCCATCGCTGATGTTTGTGACGCTGAACCTGACCACGACACTCGCGCTGTGGGATGCCTTTCGCGCGAATTACCGTGTCACCTGGCAAAAGACGACCTAGAGTTGCCACGGCGAACGGCGTTTTTGAAAAGGACGGCGTTTTACCGTCAAGCAGACTCGCCACCTGACGCTTCAGAAAGCATGAGATGCCTCCCCTTCCGGACTGGATGATCCCCGTCACCGCTGTCGTGTTCGTGCTGTCCTTACTGGGACTCATTGTGAGTTTCTGCTGGCGCGTGGTGAAGTCGCGCGGGATGGACCTGTGGGTTCCCGCTTACATCTCGCCGAAGAGTGAAGTGCCGCCGGTTGTTCTCGACCGCAAACAGACCGATGTCTTCATTGCGATCTGCGATCACTACGAACCGGAGTGGGGCAACCCCACGCGCGCCGATGCGTTGGCGCGCGTTCTGCGTTGGACCGAAGAGTATCCGCGACGCTTCGAGTCATTTCGCGATGTGGATGGCCGACCGCCGCAGCACACGTTCTTCTTCCCTCAGGACCAGTATCGTCCGGAATACATCGACCCGCTGGCCGACCTTTGCCGCGCTGGGTTCGGCGAGTTCGACATCCATCTCCATCATCACGACGACACGCCGGAAGGACTCGAAGAAAAGCTGAGCATCTTCCGTGACGTGCTGTATCACCGGCACGGGATGCTGCGCCGCGACCCGATTACCAATGAGATCGTCTACGGTTTCATTCACGGCAACTGGGCGCTGAACAACTCCCGGCGTGACGGCTGCTGGTGCGGAGTCGATCACGAAATACCGATCCTGCTGAAGACCGGTTGCTACGCCGACTTCACGCTCCCGTCGGCACCGAGTGACACGCAAACGACGACGATCAACAGCATCTATTATGCGAAGGACATCCCCGGCCGCAGGAAGTCACACGACACCGGCGTGCGGGCGCGCGTCGGTCAGGAGGTTCCCGAAAACAGCCTGCTCATGATTCAGGGTCCGCTCGGATTCGATTGGACTCGCAAGAAGTTCGGCCTGTTGCCACGCATCGAAAATGCCGACCTGACCGCCAAGCATCCGCCGTCCATTCGACGCCTGCATTTGTGGCTAAATGCCGGAGTCACCGTGCAAGGTCGTCCCGATTGGCGGTTCGTAAAACTGCATACGCACGGCTGCAAGACCGGCAACATCGACATGCTGCTCGGCGAACGAATGCAGTTGTTCCACCAAGAACTGGCCGAGTTGCACGCGCTTCAGCCGAACTTCCGATTCCACTACGTGACCGCCTGGGAGATGGCCCAGCTCGCGCATCGTGCCGAACGGGACGAGGGATTGCCGTCGTTCGCACGATCCGCAGGTGAACTCATCGGAAGCCGCTCCTAGCGCCGAAGTCATTGGAACGAACACTCTCATCACGGTCCTTCGCCATGTCCGATCACTACGATCCTGATGCATCATTTCCATTGCCTGTTTCAAATTCCTCTGCATCGCGACGGGCTGCGGCATGGGTGATCGGACTGTCGTGGCTGAACCTCGCCGCGCTGGGTGTGCTGTGCTGGCTGATCTTCTCGGTCTCCGAGAGTTGGTGGGTGAGTGCCGTACTGACGTACGCGCCGCGTGCGCCGCTGGTCGCTCCCACGCTGGGACTGCTCGCGGCGGCGTGCTTCTGGCATCGGCCGTCACTGGCGGTGAATGCGGCCTCGCTGATCATGGTCCTCGGGCCGTTGATGGGGTTGTCGCTGCCGGTCTCACGGTTGGCAGGATCGACCGTTGTGGAGCCGGATCAGTTCGAGTTGAAGCTCGTCAGTTGCAACGTTCAAGCGTTCAAACCGAACTTCGCGAAGGTACTCGATGAGATCGCCGTCATTCAGCCGGATGTCATCGCGTTGCAAGAGGCCTTTCCGTTGTCGCCGTTGCTCGCAGAGACGTATCGCGACTGGCACACGATCAGCCACGATCGCTATTGGGTCGGTTCGCGCTGGCCAATCAAGCGGCTGGCCGACTTTGAAATCCCGACCTTTGAGCGATCGGCTGGACTGGTCGTCGAGATCGAAACGCCGCGCGGTCCCGTCGTCTTGGCGGACATCCACCAGATGACCGCGCGACGCGGCTTGATGGAATTGACCAAACGCTCCTTTTTCGACGGTGACGGGACGGAGCGGTTGAAAGAATCGATCAGCCAGCGCGAAGAGGAGTCGATCCTGATTCGCGAGCAGGTGGAAACTGTTCGCGGCGACAAGCCGCTGTTGCTGTGTGGCGACTTCAATACGCCGGTGTCGAGCCAAGTGTTCCAGCGTCACTGGGGCGACTTTCAAAGTGCGTTCGATCTGGCTGGGATCGGCTACGGCTACACGTCCCCTTGCAAGGCGAATCGCTTCTGGCCCGAGAACCTCCCCTGGGCGCGGATCGACCACATCCTGTGCTCGCCCGAGTGGAATGTCGCCTCGTGCCAGATCGGCAAGTCGGCCGGGTCCGATCACCGCCTGATTACCGCCACGCTACGGCTGTCGCTCCCGTCCGCACTGTCGGAAGACGAAGCACTGACCGGCTTGAGGTGATGCGAACACAAGGAAAAAGCGTACCCATCGAAGCCTGACGGGCAAGCGAAGGACGTTCGATATCCGCACCTTCGCTTGCCCGTCAGGCTTCAATGGCCGGTATGACAACATCCGCTGCTCGCCTGAATCTTGCCGTTGCGTTGTTTCCTTCCGATTGCCTCGGTTGTAGGAACTGGGCCGCTCACTTGGCGTTGACTCGCTGGTGAGAATCGGCCGCGTTGTGGAAACGCCTCGCGCCGGAGTCGGAAAACGATGCTAGGTTTCCACGCAGTCGTTTCTCGGCAAAGGGCGACCCCGTTCACGCGAGCCATCACGATGTGAATGGGGCTTGGGTCATTCAGAATCATTCGCCACCGGAGCTACACTTTCGTTTTGAAATCCGACCCCGCTTGCCGGGGTGGTCCTTAGGTCTCTGCACTACTTCCTACTCCGGTCGTCATCGAGTAGTGCAAAAACCTGATTCCACCGGGACAAGCCCGGTGGGGTGAGTTTTAAAACCAAGCTCAGTCCAGGTTGGTGATTCAGTCCCACGGCTTTTCGACTTTCACACTCCACGATTACAGGGGCACACGACGTGACAACGTATTTGGTAACAGGCGGCGCAGGATTTATTGGGTCTCACCTTGCCACGCGGCTGGTCCAAGACGGGCATGTTGTCCGCGTGCTGGACAACCTTTCGACAGGGTCGCTTGGCAACCTCGCGCACCTCGAAGGGCGAGTGGACTTCATGCAGGCCGACCTCTGCGACTTGAACGCGGTGACGCGGGCGGTGCAAGGTGTGGAAGTCGTCTTTCACCAGGCCGCGCTCGCGTCGGTTCCGCGCAGCGTCGAGACACCGCTGGAGACTCATGCCGCCTGCGCCACGGGGACGATCAATTTGCTCGACGCCTGCCGTAAGAATGGCGTCCGTCGCGTGGTCTACGCCGGTTCGAGCAGCGCGTATGGCAATCAACGGACGATGCCCAAGCACGAGGGACAAGTCCCGCAAGTCTTGTCGCCGTATGCCGCATCGAAGCTGGCCGCTGAACTCTATTGCGAGGCGTTCGCTTCGACGTATGGCCTCGAAACCGTGCGGCTGCGTTACTTCAACGTCTTCGGGCCGAGACAAGATCCGAACAGTCCGTACTCCGCCGTCATCCCGCGTTTCGTCGCGGCGTTGTTGGCGGGAGATCAGCCGGTCATTTACGGCGACGGTAGCCAGTCGCGCGACTTCACGTTCATCGACAACGTGGTGCAGGCCAATCTGCTCGCGTCATGGGCCGACGATGTGAGCGGCCAGGTCTACAACTGTGCCTGTGGTGAATCGCTCGATTTGATCACGTTGCTACGCATGATCTGCGAACAGCTCGACGTGCCGTTCGTGCCGTACTTCGCTCCGGCGCGCATCGGCGACGTGCAGCATTCGTGGGCCGACATCTCGGCGGCCAAACGCGATCTCGGTTACAGCGTGCAAGTCTCGGTGCGTGACGGCTTGGAAAAAACGGTCGCGTGGTACGTGGCCCAGCATCAGCAACTGAAGCAGGGGAGCAGCAGCAGCGTGCCGCTGTGTTCCGTCGGTGTTTGATTCAAATGCATTTCAAAACCAACCCGACGCGCAAGCGAGGGCTTCATTGTGATCGACGGTACAGCCCTCGCTTGCGCGTCGGGCTAGTGCTTCGAGGTTGCGATGCGTTCTCATGACCAGCATGACCCAAACGGCTTTTCACAGAAGTGAACATCGTGAAACGAAATCTCGAATTCCACGCGGATGCTCTCCCCGGTCACGTCCATCCGGACGATGAGGCCGAAGGCGTGCCGATCAACTACATGCAGTTGGCCATTCATCACAAATGGCGGTTGCTGGCGGCGGGGATCGCGGGCTTGATCTTGGGACATTTCGCCTACGTGCGATCGGGTCCGGAATACGCGGCATTCTCACAGGTGATGGTCACGAAGAAGAATCCGCCACCCGTGAGGGAAGAGGACCGGATGCTGACCGGTCAGGCGAAGCCGAGCGACCACATCCCCGTGATCACGAGTCCGATGTTTATTGAGAAAGCCGTTCAGCTCGGCGAACTCGGGAAGCTTCCGACGTTTGCCAACGAGAAGGACCTCGTCGAAGCGGTGCAAGATGGACTGAAGGTCAAACGAGTGGCGGGCAACGATCGTTCGGTGCAGACCGTAATTGAGATTCGATATTCGGGGCCTCAAGCCGCCGATGCCCGCAAGGTGGTCGATGCGATCGTCGCGCAGTACGCCGCACATTTGAGGGACGCCAGTCTCGAAGAATCTTCCGAAGTGCAGGCCAAAGCCAACAATACGACCGAGGAGATGTTTGCCAAACTCCACACAGCGGAAGCCGCCTACCGCGACTTCATCCTGACGGTTCCCGAGGAATACCGTGCGGTGCTGGGACCGAAAACGAACGCGACCCAAACGTCGAACATCGCACCCGAAGATGTGATTCACACCTTGGGTGAAGAGCGGAATCGCAATCGCGTTCGACTGGCGGAACTCAAGTCGCGACAGAAGTCGATCCGCAACGCGCAAGCGGCGGGAGACTCTCAAGAGGCACTCGAAATGCAGGTCCGTCGGTTTCTCAACTCCGATGGACGCAGTGGGGAAGACGCCGACCGCCAGATGCAAATCAGCATCTATCAATCCCAGTTGTTGCCGTTCATCAACAAGGAACGCGAGCTGTCCGAGCAGGTCGGTCGCGACAACTTTGAACTGGTCAGCGTCCGTCGCAGCATCGAGAAGATTCTGCAGACCTACGCCAAGTTGGGACTGAAGTTTCCCGAGGGGTCCGAGGCCGCACGCTTTGCCGCCGCACGCGGAGTGCAAACTGATTTCGTCGCGATCTACCTCGACTCGCTCCGTCATCAGGTGGACGAACACCAGCAGAAGGATCGCGAACTGGCGAGCATGATTCAGGAGGAGGGCGTTCGCGCCAAAGAGTTCTCCGGCTACCTGGCCACCGATCAGAATCTGCGAGCGGAAATTGTGTTGCTGCAAGAATCGTGGAAGCAGCAACTCGACGTGCAAAACGGCGTGGCGAACGAAAAGGATACGAACGGCTTCAGAATGAAGGTCCTCTCACCAGTCAAGCACGAACTGGCCATCAAGAAGTTGATGAAGTTCTATGTCGGCGGAACGGCCGTGCTGCTGCTGCTGATGTCGGTCGTCTGTTTGGTTCAGGAACTGCGCGATCTGCGACTGAAAACGGTCCGCGATATCCGTGTCTGCCTGCGTCAGCCCGTGTTGGGAAGTGTGGCGGCGTTCGACGTACCGCACGATTCGGGACGTGGCCCGCATCCGGCGCTGCGCTACCTGCACGCGCCGAATTCCATCGAGGCCGAGAACTATCGTTCGATCCGCACGGCGTTGCTCGTCACCGCCGAGAATCATGACGCGCGGTGTGTCCTCGTCAGCAGTCCCGAGCCAGGCGATGGTAAATCGACGTTGATCTCGAACCTCGCCATCGCCATGGCTCAGTCGGGCAAGCGTGTGTTGTTAATCGATGCCGACCTGCGACGACCGACCATTCACAACTTGTTCCGAGTTTCGCGCGACATTGGCGTGACCGAAGTCCTGTCGGGTGAGATCGACTTCTTGAATGCGATTCGTCCGACGACCGTGGAACGCCTGAGTCTACTCGTGGCGGGCAGCTCGCCTACCAACCCGGCCGAACTGCTCTCCTCGCCGCGTCTCAATCGGATGCTGCATGATGCGAAGAACGAGTTCGACTTCGTCTTCGTCGATGCCCCGCCACTGCTGGCTGTGAGCGATCCGTGCATTCTCGCCCGACACGTCGATGGGATGTTGGTCGTGGCTCGCGTTGGCAAGAACACGCGCACGTCGGCCGCACGCGTCCGCGAAATGGTCCAGAATCAAGGGATCGCCGTGCTGGGAACCGTCGCCAACGGTGTCATCCCCGGTCAGGATCGAGGCTACAGCTACAGCCATTTCGGCGAGTACGTTTCGAGCGAGCCCGCGCGGACACCGGCTGCTCGCGAGATGGCCGGAGTGTGAGGGCGCACGCGGTCGAATCAACGACGTCGCGTCCCCACGGGGCTTGTCCCGGTGGAAACAAGTCTTTGCACGACTTGCTCATTCACTCGAACCGGCGCGGCGAGTAGTGCAAAAAAAACGCGAGCCACCGGGGCAAGCCCGGTGGCTCGCGTGCCTCAGGAGCAAGCTCAGTCGTGCCCAAACCTCACGTCACTTCGCGGACTCGTCGTTCCAAGTCTGCCAGTTCGATCAGCGGTGCGGAGACTCCCTGCACCATCGCGTCGAGCGCGGCCGGGTCTTTGAATGCCGAACCGGTGACGAGGCAGACCACGTTCGCATAGGGATCGATCAGCCCGGCGCGAGCCGCTTGCAGCGCACCGGCCACCGCCGTCGAACCGGCCGGTTCCGCGAAAATTCCTTCCTCGCGAGCCAGTCGTGATTGCGTCTGCCAAATGAAGTCGTCGCTCACCAGATGACCCGTTCCGCCGCAGCGCTGACATGCCGCGATGACTTCGTGCCCGTCGATGACCGACGGGACTTGCAGCCCGCTGATCTTGCTCGTGCATTGAATCGCCTGAGCCACGTTCAGTCCCGCACGCAGCGGTCCCGAGATCGTGTCGTTTCCGTCGGGCTGCACACACTCAACGCGCGGCAGCCGCTCCAATCGCCCCGCCTGTTGAAGCTGCTCGAAACCGAGAGCCGTCGCCAACACCAAGCCTCCGCCCCCCGCCATGCAGAAGACGTGATCCCACGCCGCTCGGTCGAGCGACAGCGCTTGTTCCGCCAGTTCGTGACCGATGCTCTTCACGCCGCTCATGCCGACCGGGCAGTAGGCGAACGCACTGATCTGCATCTGCGCTTGAGGCCGCGCGCTGAGCGCTCGCAAGCAATCGAGCACGCGATCCGACACGACGTTGTCGAGGCCGAAGCCGCGTACGCGATAGAGCCTCGCGCCATAGGCCAGCATTTGCTTGAGCTTTCCGGCGGGTGCCCCTTCCACGATCGCGATCTCACACGAGATCCCCGCCACGGCACAGTACGCGGCCAGTGCCGCTCCGGTATTGCCGCTGGAGGTCGCGATGCACTCGGTCTTCCCGTGTGCCACCATGTCCGAGACCGCCGCGCAGGCGAACCGGTCCTTGTACGAGCCGCTCGGGTTAGTGATCTCCAATTTGAAGAACAGGTTCTTCAACCCGACGCTCGGCCCCAACCGGCGCGATCTCACGACGGGCGTGTTCCCCTCGCCAAGCGTGATCCGCGCCGCAGCCGGAACCGGATCGAACCATTCCGAAAATCGCCACAGGCCGTCGTTCATGATGAGATGTCCTCAGTGATGGAAGTGATTGATGGAAAGGTGGCGCAGGGTCGTTGATCATCATGAAGTCCGGCAGACAAAGCTAAACCGACAGTGCTGACCCGATCATGAAAGTCGGCGGTCTGTTTTGGCTTATCAGCCCGGAGGGCGACACTTCAGCCAACTCTCGACGTGTCGCCCTCCGGGCTAATACACCGAGCCGAAGTCTGGCTGACAAAGCTAGGCCGGACTCCGGTTCTCCTGCCTCGGAGCGACAGGGCTACATCGTCGCATCGCGTTCAAACGGAAACATCGGTCGGCGGCGGTGATGGTAGTCGAGTTGCGTCATGTCGGCGGTCGTCACGCCGCGCGTGTTGACTCGCACGATGCTCGGACAGACCGGTTGATAGGCCGCGAGCGGCGCGTTCACCCCCTTGGCGATCAGGACGTGGAACGATTGCGGATCGAGGCCGAACGCCGTTAGTTGTTTGAGGCTGAAGGGAGGGACGCGGCGCGAGGTGAGCATCACAGTCAGCAGGCCATCGTCCGTCTGCACGATCACGGTGCGGCCCTGATCGAAATGCGTGATGCCGCCGTGTCGGACTTGGTCCTCGGTGAACTGTCCATCCCCGACGAACTGCACCACGAAGATCGCGTGGAACGGTGCGCCGTGCAGATCGTCGGTTTGACCACCCACGGACAGCCGGATGCGCGAGCCGACTCCCAATGCTTCGGCCTGCACGACCGAAGTCGGATCGTAGAGGCAAATGAACGACGGGCCCACGCCTTGCCGGTGCAGTTCGTGAGCCAGCCATGTGCCGTTGCCCGGTGAGCCACCGCCCACGTTGTCGCCCATGTCGAGCAGGCAGACGGGGCCGGGGAGCGATCTCGCTTGAGCGACGGACTCTTCGACCGAGACGAACGCTCCCGCCAGTCCTGCACGCTGCGACCACATCGCGTTGCCGAGTTGCCTCGCCACCGTTTGGGCCAGGATCGGATCGTTGTTCGTCACGACTAATGATGCCGAACCCATCTCGGCAACGTCCGCGTAAGGGAAGCCCAGCATCAGACTGGCCGCCAGCACGCCCCGCTGATTACGAGCCGCTTCAAATTGCGCGACGACTCCCGATAACGGCGGCTCCGTCGTGCATTGCCGTTCAATGTTGATGGCCATGCGCGGGAAGCAGGCGGCTTGAGTCGGTTGGATTTCGCCTCGCAGTGTCCGCGCCATCAGCTCTGCCGCTTCGAGGCCGCGTTGTTCCTGGTCGATGTGCGGGTTGGTGCGATAGCTGGCCAAGGCGTCGGTCGCGGCGACCATTTGCGGCGACAGGTTCGCGTGAGGATCGAGCGTGCCGATGATCGGGATTTGCGGCCCGACCGCTTGCCGCACGAGAGTCAGCCAGTGCCCGTCCGCGTCCGGATACGACTCGGCCACCGTGGCTCCATGCGGGGCCACGAGCAACCCATCCAGCCGCCCCGCGTATTGCAACTCGTCGAGCATCAGCCGCATTAAACGATCGAATGCGGCGGACTCGATCGCTCCAAACGGATAGGCCCGCGCCGCGAAGATCGGCACGGCTTCAATCCCCGCGCGTGCTAGTCCGTCGAAGAAGCCGCGCACTTCGTGATGCGCCGCCGCAAAGTGCTGCCGAACTTCCTCGCCCGACAGAATCAGGTCTTGGCGAAAATGCTCGAACGTGGTCTTCCCCGGCAGGAACGTGTTCGACTCTTGAATGAACGCGAGAACTCCGACACGGGCCATGACAGACTCCTGATTGAAAACGGTCGCTGCGAACAGCGGGACGGCAGACATCACCAGCCCGACGCGCAAGCGAGGGCGTCACTGTCATCGAAGGTCCAGCCCTCGCTTGCGCGGCGGGCTAGTGGCCGGAACACTAATTCGGCGGATGGCTTCAATCCATCGTCTGCCAGTAGCCGCCGCGCGTGTGATCGAATTGAGCTTCGGTTCCGCGTACGGTCTCGTCGTAATGGCCTCGCTGAAACGGACGGACCGGCGAATCTGGGGCGCTCGGCTGCAGGTCCTCATCACAGAAGACTGTCTGCCCGAGCACCCATGTGCGGACAGGCCAGCCGGTCAGCGTTGTGCCATCCCACGGACTCCAGCCGCACTTGGTTTGTTGCTCGGCGTTGCGAATCGTCTGACGGCGGTTGAGGTCCACGAGTACCAAGTCCGCGTCGTGGCCTGCGGTGATGCGGCCTTTGTTCACGATGTCCCAGACGCGCGCGGGGGCGTCGCACATCCAACTCACAACTTGTTCGAGCGAGCAGAGGCCGCGCTGCACGCTGTCGAGCATCAATGCGAGTGAGTTCTCAACGGCGGGCAATCCCGAGGGTGACTTCGGGTACGGCTGTCGCTTCTCTTCGAGTGTGTGCGGAGCGTGATCGGTCGCGACGACTTGCAGCCGTCCGTCGTGAAGAGCCTGCCACAACCCCGCATTGTCAGCGGCGGTCTTGATCGACGGGTTCATCTGCACGAGCGAACCGAGCCGCTCGTAATCGTCCACATTGAAGAACAGATGATGCGGACACGCTTCGCCGGTGATCAGGCCCCGATGGTCTCGCAGCAGTTCGGTCTCAGCGGCTGTCGAGACGTGGACGAGGTGGAAGCGGTGGCGATGCCGATACGCGAGGTCGAAGACGCGCTGCACGCAGATGACTGCGGCGCGTTCGTCGCGGATGCGCGAGTGGTCGGCGTGGGTCGAGCCGCCGCCGATGGCGTCGCGGTTCGCACGCACCGTGGTTTCGTCCTCGCAATGGGCGGTGATGGGCAGCGTGGTCTCGGCGAAGATCCGTTCCAGCGTGGCCTGGTCATCGACCAGCATGTCTCCCGTGCTGGACCCGACAAAAATTTTGATGCCCGGCGTGCGCGTGGCCTGTTTGAGTTCATCGAGGTTGTGCAGGGACGCGCCGATGTAGAAGCCGTAATTGACCAAACATTTTTCGGAGGCCAGAGCCAGCTTCTCGGCCAGTCGATCGCGGGTGATGGTCTCGGGTTGGGTGTTGGGCATCTCGAGAAAGGTCGTCACGCCCCCCTTGGCACAGGCACGCGTGGCCGTGCGAAAATCCTCCTTGTGCGTCAGGCCGGGGTCGCGAAAGTGAACGTGCGGGTCGATGACGCCGGGAAGCAAATGGAGTCCCTCAGCGCGAATGGTCTCATCGACACGAGCACCCGCCGGCGGATCGACTCCCAAAATTCGGCCGTCTTCAATCAGGACATCGGTGCGGGCGAGGCCACTCGGCAAAACACAGGTGGCACCAGAAATCAGAGTACGCATGAACGGGCTTTCGTCGAGGAGTTCGGGGCGTCACTCAACGCACTTTAGAATTTGTCCAAGCACAACACCAACCCGCAGCGTGAGCGAGGACGAGAGTCGAGCGACATTTGTCCTCGCTCACGCTGCGGGTTGGCGTTGTTCAGAACACGGTGTGTTTTTTGGACAAGTACTTAGAACCGGCGCAACAATAACTGTCACCTCGTGGCGGATGCTGCCAGCATCCGAGCCGACGCTGGCAGCGTCGGCCACGACAGTGATTGCTACGCCGATCCTTACTCGACGCCGCGCACGAAAAAAGCCCGGCTCGCGAGATGCGGGCCGGGCCGTGTCGGTGGGAGAATGCCGATTCGGATAATCGCGGTGCGGCGCTTCCTCCGCGATCATCGTCCGCCCGCTCCACGGGCCGACGGCCGAATCCACGACGCTCGACGGTGGAGGCGTGCGGGACTCGCGACTGCGAATCCTGCTCGTGTCCGGCGAGTCGTGTTGCCTTGTCCAAGTCATTCATGCGGCGAGGTTGCCGCTCCTGCATGTCGTCCCCCGGAGTTGCTCGCGATCAACTCCGTTGAGCGGCGAGTTCCGGGGGCTGCGTTTTCTGGTGGCATGCCAGCCGGCTTGAGAGCCGGTGGCCTAGGTTCCAATGTCGTCCGGCTATCCGCTGAGAGACTCGATGACCGAGGGTCCGTTTCGGTCTCGTCCGCCACATCGACCTCGCGGCGAGAGCTGACTCTTTTTAGTCAGCCACGCCGCGAGTGTCGTTGCGGGGCGATCCATCGCGATCTGATCGATCCGGTTCAGCGGGGGTGAATTGGGAGGTCCGGTTTAGGTCCCTCGCTGGTTTTCGGCAGGAGGCCCGTGTGCCAATCGCGATCCGGGGCGTTGTGAATTCTCGTACCAAGTCGAAGTCAAACTCGGGTTCATGACCGTGTTCTCCTTTCGCGTTTGGGGGCTGCGTAGCGTGGCAGACACATTGAGATTGTGCGCCCGATTTGAACGTGCGGCGGAAACTTCAACCGATCTCGACAAAGAATTTCGAGGTCCCTGCGAACTGCCGCGCTGAGTCCGCGACAACCCGCAAGGTTCACCGGGCCGGTGGACTTTCGTAGGCAAGCCGTGAGGGCCGCGGGAAGTGGGACGGTGCGATTCGCAATTCGTAGCGCAGGCGGCTCGCCTGAGTTGGCTTTGCCGTGGAGACGCAACGCAGGGGAGCCGCCTACGCTACGAAAGGGAGCGGAATCGCCACCAGCCGAGCGTGATGAACAGCATCGCAAACCCGACGAGCATCGCGCAGCACGCCAGCACTTGCGGTCCCTCGACGTGGCTTTGTGTCAACACGCCGTCAAACGCGCGCAGCGCCCACCCGTGCGGCGTAAAAAGGCTGATTCGCTTCATCAACGGCGGAAACATCTCGCGCGGGAAGAAACAGCCACTCAGGCCGCTCATGACCAAGATCAGCGTCGTGCCGTAGGACGAAACTTGCTGATCGGTCTGTACGACGGTCGCGAGTAACAGCCCGAGCGAGGTCGCCGCCAGCGATGTGCAAATAATGACGGGGATTAAGTACAGCGGCTCCGGTCCCCACGACATGCCGAACAGCAAGCGACCACACACGAACAACAACAGACACTGCGCGACTGACGTGAGAAAAAACGGCACCGTTTTGCCGATCAACACCGAGCCGGTTCCGATCGGAGCGAGCAACAATCGTTTGAGCGTCCCGTTGTCTCGCTCACTGATGAACGACCGCGCCATCACGCTGATGAGAAAAAACGCGAACATCACGGTGAAGCCAGGGACGATCCACAGGTACGCGGCACTCGAACTTTTCGCGCCGGTTGTGGGAGGGCTTGGTATGAGTGGCTTCGCGTCTGGATCGGCCTCGTCGTTCGATCTGTCTCGCATCCAAGCGCGCGTCACCGGGTTTTTGCGAGCGGCGACGGGAGCCACGACTTTGATGACCTGCGAAAAGAGGACTCCTTCCAGCAATCGCCCCAGTCCGAGTGCCGTCGGACGACTCTCGAACGACACGTCGAGCGAAGCTGGTCCTGCCGCCAAGGGACCGTGATCCGAATTCACGATGTCCGAGATGCGCAGTTCGTCAGCACGCTCTTGAAACTCCGGCCCGATCATGACGAGCAACGACACCTCGCCGCGTTTGAGAACCGCACGACCTTCCTCGACAGAAGGCATCCGCGCGACGAGCAGCTCGCCATGCTGTTCCAATCGGGTCAGCAGCGCGCGCGACAGATCGGTCTCACAGCGATCCACGGCGGCGATCTTGAAACGTTGGTTGTTCTCATCGCGCGTCAGGAACTGACCGGTCGTCATCCCGACGATCGAGATGAACAAGAGCGGCAGCACCAGCAACAACACCACGGCCCGCTTGTCTTTGACGAGCAGTAACAGGTCTTTGCGGGCGATGTACCAAGCAGTCATGTCTCTCAATCTCTCAAGCGGTTTCCGGTCAGGTCGAGGAACAGTCGCTCCAAGTTGGTTTGTTGAGTCTCCACGCGCAGCACCTTTGCGCCGGTCGCGTGAATGCGATCGAGGATGGTTCGCAGTCGTTCGCCGATGTCGGTTCGCTCGTTTGCGGCGTCGCTGTTTGAGGAATCACCGCTAGAGAGGATCAATGCCGGTAGACCGTCACTGCCGGTGCCGACTCGCGCCAGGCCCGCGACCGCCGCCGCCGCTCGCTCGACATCATCGACGTACAGGATCAGGTCCGCCGCGAGACCCTTGAGCAAGTTCGAGATCGAATCGCACGCGAGAACCCGTCCGTGATCGACGATCGCCACGCGCTGGCAGATCGACTGGACTTCTTCCATGTAATGGCTGGCATAGATCACGCCGACGCCGTTCCGCGCCTGATCGCGCACGCAGTCGAGTAGATGCGAACGCGACTGCGGATCGACGCCGACGGTCGGTTCATCGAGGATCAACACGGACGGTCGGTGCATCAGCGCGACGCCAAAGTTCAGTCGTCGCTTCATGCCGCCCGAGTACCCGCCCGATGCACGCTTCGCACTCTCAACGAGACCGATCCGTTCGAGAACCTCATCGCAGCGTGCGGTCAGTTCTCGACCGTGCAGTCCGTACAAGCGCCCAAAGAATTGGAGGTTCTCGATGGCATTGAGGTCTGGATAGATCGCGAAGTCCTGCGGGACGACTCCCAGCCGTCGGCGTCCGTCGCGGTTGCGGCCATCGAACGGGAGGCCGCCCAGAATCACCTCGCCCGCATCGGGAGCTAGCAATCCGGCGAGCATCATCATCGTCGTACTTTTGCCCGCACCGTTCGGTCCCAACAGCCCCAGCACTTCACCGGCGAGAAGCGAGAAGCTGACATCGCTCACGGCAACGTGACTGCCGTAACTTTTCTTCAGGCGGCGAGCTTCCAAGAGACTCATTGAGAAACCCATCCATGGGTGATCGACTGAGTGATCGTTCGTTCACACCCACCCGCAGCGTGAGCAAGGACGAGCGTCGAGCGACATGCATCCTCGCTCACGCTGCGGGTGGGTGTGATGACACTTGCGATCCCGCCCTCACCATCCGAGCAGTGCGATGTGCATGAGCAGCCCAACCAGCGCGGCCGTCGTGCCGACTCGCAGGTTGTCGTGCGACTTCAGCGGTAACGATTCGACGATGGCACCGGCGAGTGCAGCCAGCGCCGTGATCGCCAACGCGATGGGGAACGGCACACCGGGGCGAGCTTCAATCCAGTAGTACAGTGACGACATCGTGGTGGCCGCGATGATGAAGCAGACGAGTCCCGTCCATGTCTTGCGGCGATTCCACGGCAGGCGGCGGCCTCCCCACGCGAGACCACCCAGTGCTGCCGAGCCATCGCCCAACGCCATGATCCCCAGCGTCATCACTCCCAACTCCGAGCGACCGGGCAACAGCAGCATCGTGCCGACGACTGGGATCACGTAACCGATCACGGCCGTGCCCCATTGCTCTTCACCCGGTCGAGCAAACGCTTTCGCTTGAGCCATCGCAAACGCGACAACTCCCAACGCGACGGCGATCGTGATCCCGATCAACAGCGGTCCCCAAGGGTCTTGATGCGGGATGACCCACAAAAGACACGGGACGAAGCCGGGAACCATGTGCAACAACCGACGGCGCAACTCCGGCATTCCCAGCCGATCCGCCAATGTCTTCACGCCGGGGATCGGATGCAGCCATGCCGGAAGTTCATCCGACGACGGCCGAGAAATCACGCCAGGTAGCGCAGTGGGCAGGCTCCCTCCCAGCAATCGTTCACTGGAGACGGTGACGCGACTCATGCTTCAAACTCCCGTCGTGAGGCGAACAGTAAGAGGTGGCTGGCCTACACCAACCCGAAGTGCGAACCACCAACCCGAAGTGCGAACGAGGACGAAAGAATGATCGAGGACGAAGTCGATCGACGCCCTCGTTCACTCTTCGGGTTGGAGCCATCAATTTCCACGACGAAGCCCACGTCGCGACAGCATCAAATGAGGGGGAACTCCATTTGTGAAGAAGTCCTCACAACGAATGATCGTCTGGCAACGCGCAAGGAATTGCGACGGCTGTTGCACGACGCTGCAACCGCGCGACGAGTCCTCATCCGCACAGGAGTCCCTCCCCACGCAATCGTCAGTTTCATCACGGTCGTTCGTCTGACGCGGATTGCCCGAGGCATCAGTTGCCGCTAATCTGACCGCCGCTGCTTGGACGACATTGAGGATTGTGCTGTTCAACGAACGGCCTCTTCTCAACGCCCCGCTGACATCCCGCCGAACTGCCTCGCCAAATTCCTTACCCCGCAGATCTGAGTTCTCATGGCTCTGATTCGTTCGCTCCTGTTGTTCGGGTGTTGCCTCGCCACCGGTCGCGTTGTCGCTGCCGAGTTGCTGTCGCCCGAGATGCCCATTGAGCACGTGATCGACCACTACGTGCAGCAGCGTCTGGCCGAGAAGCCGCTTCAGCCCGCTCCGCACGCCGATGACTGCACGCTCGTCCGGCGGACAACCATTGATGTGGCGGGACGTATCCCAACAGTGGCCGAAGCGCAGGGGTACGCGAACTCAACCGACGCGGACAAGCGGGCGAAGCTGGTCGAGCGACTGATGGCCTCGCCCGACTTTGCTCTTCAGTTTCGCAATGAACTCGACACGCTGTTGATGGGTGGCCAGAGGGGAAGCAACGGCGAGTGGCGTGAGTACCTGCTCAAGTCCGTTCGCAATGGCCGTTCGTGGGACCAGATGTTTCGCGACATGCTGATCGGCAGCGAAGAGGACGCGGAGATCAAACCGGCGCTAACGTTCCTCAAGTCGCGCGTCCGGGAACTCGACGAGCTGACGAATGAGACCAGCACGATCTTCTTCGGCGTGAACGTCAGTTGTGCGAAGTGCCACGATCACCCGCTGGTCGAGGACTGGAAGCAGGACCACTACTTCGGCATGACCTCGTTCTTCCAGCGGACGTACCAGACAAAGAAGAACGGGCTGGCCGAGAAGTTCAGCGGCGAGGTGAAGTTCAAGACGACCAAGGGCGAGGACAAGGTCGCCAAGTTCATGTTCCTGACCGGGGCCGCGATCGACGAGCCGGTGGTCGAAGTGAGTGCCGATGTCAGCAAGCAGCGTGACGAAGAGGTCAAGCAGCAAATGCAGGACGACAAGGCGGGGCCCCCGTCTCGCCCCGACTTCAGCCCGCGTGCGAAGTTGGTCGAGCTGGCGTTGCTCCCCGAAAACGAACAGATGCTTGCGAGGAATATCGTCAACCGAGTCTGGGCAATGTTCATTGGACGCGGCTTGGTTCACCCGCTCGATCAAATGCACTCGGCCAATCCAGCCAGTCATCCGGAGCTGCTCGAATGGCTCACGCGCGACCTGGTCGCTCACAAGTACGAACTGCGTCGGTTGGTGAAGGGCATCATCCTCAGCGAGGTCTACGCGAGGTCGAGTGAATGGAGCGGATCGACCGAGTCCCCCGGCCCCGAACATTTCGCAGTCGCTCTCGTCCGACCACTCTCGCCACGCCAGTACGCGCTGTCGCTGCAAGTCGCGACGGAAAGCTCTGACAACTTCGCCGCACAGATGGCCGACGCCGACAAGTGGCTCAAACGCCGAGAAGAACTCGACCGCCAGGTCGAAGGAGTCGCGAACCAGTTTGAGTTGCCCGGTGAGAACTTCCAAGTCGGCGTCGATGAAGCACTCCTCTTCGCCAACAGCCCGCAGTTCACCGACAACTATCTGCGAGACGGAAACGACCGCCTCGTCGGAGTCCTCAAACAACAAACGGACCGCCCCGCCCGAATTGCCTCCGCCTACTGGGCCACCCTCTCGCGAGCACCCTCCGCCGATGAAGTCGCCGCTTGCGAACAATATTTAGCCAAGCGAGACGCCGATCCCCTCGCTGCGACGAAACAAATGGTCTGGGCACTGCTGACCAGTCCTGAACTGCGATTCAATCACTAATAACGAAGCCGGGGTCAGGTGGTTCAAAGTTCATTTTTCGCCG
>CAMAYU010000061.1 GCA_945862235.1 Schlesneria paludicola DSM 18645 | reverse complement strand
CCCTCGAACCACACGGCGAGTTCTGATCGTCGAGTGAACAGCCTCTCTCGAGGCTCCGCACAAACTCTCTCTGTCTCTCTCAGCACCACGTCCCATCGCACCGCAGGTCTCTCGCACCACCCGAGACCTGCGGTGTGGGCGTTCTTTGGGGGATTGAGCGGTGAGAAAACACTCCTTCTGGCTTGCCACCCAGTGCTCATGGGTCTCTACGCAAAGTCCAGCCAAAGTAGCCGTCATCGCTCCGCGTGACGAGCTTTATTGAGTTCGGCCGCACTGACTCAAACGCCGGTTCTCTGAAGGCTCATCACGCGGAGCGATGACGGCTACTTTGGGGAGAGACCAATGACTCAGTACTCGCCGGGTCAGGGCTGGCCGGGAATCGTACTCGTCAGGTCGTTGACCAATTTCGCGAGTAACTCATGCGTCGCTTGGATCGCGGCGGGGACTCGACCGGGATTGGTGGCATCGTTGCGGTAACGTCGCAACGAGAATCGACCGGCACCGTGGGACGAGAGCTGAACCTCGTAGTACTTCGTCGTGCCGGGGAGCGTCGTGTCGGGGGGCGTCGATCGGATCAGCACCTGACTCCCTTGCGCGTCGTACTCCAGCGGCCCGAGGTTTTCGAGCAAGTACGTGATCCGCTTGCAGAGAGCATCGCCCCACTTCTTGAGGACATCGAGCGTTGCCGCACTGAGCGACGGCACGTCCAGCCGCAGTTCCTCGCACGAGACTCCGAGCGACTCGACACTGGTCACATCGACGGACAGCGTCACGCCGCTGCCATCGGCGACTGTGATCGTCTTTGCGGGAACAAACGCCTGTCCAATGAGCGGCGTCAAAGCAGCGGCGAGATCGAGGCTGAGCGACATCGGCAGTCCTTCATCGAGTCATCACGACAATGCAGTGGGGGCAGCGGTCGCATTCTATACGCCGCGCGGGAGAATCTGACACTAGCCCGACGCGCAAGCGAGGGCTTCACCGTCATCGAATGTCCAGCCCTCGCTTGCGCGTCGGGCTAGTGAGGGCTGGTCATCCATGCGTCAATCTCAGCCGCGAGGAATATCTGCACGACCGCTACAGAACAGGAGCTTTCGGCAGCGACCGACAGGCCCGAGATCGCAATTGACCAGAAATGACTGATGGGCTACATCCCGCCTCCCCCAATCTTCCATTTCGATCTTGATTCACTGGGCTGAAGCTCGCGTGAGGCGGTGAGCCATCACGCGGGCCGAGTTGGTCTCGTGCCTCAGTGCTGTCATGTCCCGCCGTCTCGTTCGCAAGGAGGCTGACGATGAGTGTTCGTCGCGTGGTGTTAAGCAGTCTGATGGTGTCCGCATTGGCGCTCGTCGCTTGCGTTGTGGCGGACGATTTCTCGGACGGAGCCGTGCTTGGCCCGGCCGAACCGATCGGCAAGCTGCTGGTCGTGAAAGCGAGCTTCGACGACGAACTCGCGCCCGCCTCGCCGGTTCCTCTGCCACCCGATGAACTGAGGGTGTTCGCGTCCCCAGCGGAAGGACTCGCCCACGAACAGTGTGCGGTCCCGGCGCAAGGAGCAGCGTGGCGAGAAACCGCCATCAGCCCTCCCGTTGATGAGATTCCCTACCACCTCAAGCAAGCCATTCTGCGTTTGGCCGCCGCCGGTTTGAACGACGAAGCCAAGCAAGTCAGCACGCTGCTGCAAGACTTTCAGACCAAGCACGCGCCGCGGCTGCTGCTCGCCACAAGGCAGGCTCAGTTGAACGAACTGCAGGCCGAGATCGACCGCCTCAAGCTGCGCGTCGAGAAGGGGATCACCTCGGATCGGGTCGCGGTCGCGATCAAGATCATTGAAGTGGACGATGGCGATGCGAGGAAACTGCTCAAAAACATCTCGCTCGCGATTCAACCTGACAAACAGAAGTTTCAAGAACTGATGACGCGCATTCAAGACGCGCCGGGAGTGCGGGTTCTCACCTCACCCACGTTGGTTGTGCTGTCCGGCCGAACGGGAAAAGTGACGAGTGACGGGAAGCTTCCCACTCCCGGAATCGCACTGGTCGGTGGCCCGGAGGAATTCACGTTTGGCACGACGGTGACTGCCACGCCCACGATCACCGAGAAAGATCAGGTTCGTCTCCAGTTCGAGATCGAACTTTGCGAAATGGACGAGACTAATGGAGTGACACTCCACGGGAAGTTTGTGCCCGGAATAACCCGGCGACGTGTCCAGCCAACGGTCGATCTGAAGGACGGACAGACATTGATTATTGGTGGCTTCGCCTCGACGAGAAAAGAGCGGAATAGGAACATCGAGAAAGAGACGTTCATCACCGTTACAGTCGAGATGCCGCAACCGTACGACGCGGACGAATTCCGGCCACTCGTGTTACCTGCCAACGTGCTGCCGCAACCCGCCGCACAACCGCTGATCGAATAGCAGCCGGTTGAAGAACGTAGGATGGACGCCTCGTCCGTCCGGCCCTTGATGGAAAGCTCGGACAGACGAGGCATCCATCCTACGTGCGCAATCCTGCTGGGGGCGGCGAAGCGCCGACCCCAGCCACACGATTCGCGAAGTCAATTCGTGCCGGTTCCTGAGTCAGCCTCGACAGCGGGCGAAGTCGTCACTGAGCCGTCGGCCGGACTCACAGTTGGCGGCTCATTCGACACTGGCTGCTCACCGTCGAGTGGCTGTTCACCGTCGAGTGGCTGTTCACCCGGTGGGCGTGGGCCGTAGTACTGGAAGTAGTGACATTCGATTCGGCCTGCGTACATTTTGCGGCGGCGGTCGGCTTTGCGACGGAAGTGGCGTTCAAAGCCAGGATGCGACGTGAGGGCGTAGATCGACCATGTCGTCAGTGGCTCGAAGGCGTCGGCCATGTCGTCGTAGATGTCGGCGGCCGATTCATCGTCGCCCATACGTTCGCCATACGGCGGGTTCGTGATGATGCAGCCGTACTCGCGCGTCGTCTTGAACTCCAGCACGTCGAGCTTCTTGAACTCGATGTCATCGGCCACGCCCGCTTCAAACGCATTCTTCTTCGCGAGCGAGATCACACGGCCGTCGATGTCACTGGCCTGCAACGTGAATCGCGGTTTGGGAAGCTGTTTGTCGCGCGTCTCTTCGCGCGCCTGCTTCCAATGGTCGCGTGTGATCTGCCCCCATTGCTCGCACTGGAACGCGCGGTTGGCTCCCGGCGCGCGGTTGCGAGCGATCATGGCCGCTTCAATCGGAATCGTGCCCGAGCCGCAGAACGGATCGGCGAACGGTCGCTCGCGATTCCAATAGCTGAGCAGCACGAGTGCCGCCGCCGTCGTCTCACGCAGCGGCGCGGCGGCGACTTCCGGACGATAGCCGCGCTTGTGCAAGCCGGGGCCGGACGTGTCGATGCTCAGTGTCACCCAGTCCTTCAGGATCGCGACCTCGATCGGATACTCGGGACCATCCTCTTCAAACCAGTGCCGCTGGTAAGTCTGCTTGAGACACTCGACGATCGCCTTCTTGCTGACGCTCTGAATGCTCGGCTCATTGTGCAGTTGCGACCTCACCGACTTGCCGCTGACGGGGAACTTGGCGTCGAACGGCAACCACTCGTCCCACGGCAACGACTGCACTTGATTGAAGAGCATCTCGTAATCCCACGCCTCGAACGAACCGACTTCCACGAGCAGTCGATCCGCCGAACGGAGCCACAGGTTGCAGCGGCAGATCGCCAGCTCATCCCCGACGAACTTCACGCGACCATCCATGACGGTCTGGTCGGTGTAACCGAGTTCCATCAACTCGCGCGAGACAACGGCTTCGAGACCAAACGCGGCGGTGGCAATCAGTGGGATACGGCTCATGGTGGGGATCGATGTATGAGGAAGGCGTTCGGGTGCGGAGGCAACGGCGATCAAGAGGACATGGCCGTCTCGATCGCGTTCGCGCGGGAGGATCACAGGTTGTGAGAGATCAACGCCGACCATTCGGCGGGGCGAGAGAGTAGCGAGTTTGGTCACGAACGAACACGAACCGGCCGCGAAGAGACAAGACTGAATGATGGTGAACAGAATCTTGAAAACGGAAGCACGGGATTATTGGGAAGCTGGCTCAAAGCGGCTCACGGGATAACCGGCCGCGTAGTCGATGACGAAGTGACCGTGGGTCGTGCGGTAGCGAATGGCTTCGCGCCGGTCGAAATCAGAAGGACCGGAACGTCGCCGAGCATCCGGTCCATCAGCGGCGAGTGGCTTCGCGCCGACCGTCAGCACGATCTGCGTGCGGTTTCCCAGCGCATGGCCCGCGCTGGTGAAGACCTTGCCGTCGAGATCGTCCTTGGTCACCCACTTCGGTTCGACATCGAGCTTCGCTTCTCGCATCAAGTCCACCATTTGAACCGCGTCGGCGTACGGGCAGGTCGAGTCCTCGACGCCATGCACGACGAACAGTTTGCTCGTCGCTCCCAGTCGTTTCATCTCGGCGAGATGACCCGGATGCCCGACGAACCGGAGTTCCTGTTCGTCGAGTGACAGATGATTCTTGCTCGACGCATCGCGACTCCAACGCGCATTCAGACTACTACCGCCGGGCAGATTGAAAGCGATGTCGTCCGACAGTTTCTTCATGCCGCACATGTCGATGCTGCACGCGAACGTGCGCGGCGCGAGCTTGTTCGCCATCAGCGTGACGTTGCCACCACCCGAGCCACCCGTGCAGAACAGTCGCCCATCGTCATAAGGCTTCCCCGCCGACTTCAATCCCTCGCGCACGAACCACAAGGCACGCAGCGCGTCGAGTGACTGGAGATGACCGAAGTCGTACGGCTCGGGACCGTCGATGGAATCGGCCTTGCCGCTCTGCAAGTAGTTCACGCACAGCGCGACGACATTTAGCGACTTGGCCAACGTCCCCGGATCGGCCGTCCCAACGCAGTCGGTCCCGCCCCAATTGTGCAGTGTCAGCATCACACCCGTTTTGTCGTTCACACTGTCGATCGTCCCGCCCGGAAAATGAACGAGCACCCGCACCGTGCGCGGCCCCGGCCGTTGCGGCCACTCCTGGGCGGGAATCTCGACGGCCCCATTCTTCACGGGGAGTTTCGGCCAGTCCTCGGCGGTGAGGACGGAGTCGTACCAACACACCAACAACATCAACCACAATCGCAGAGATCGGTTCATACCATTCATGGTGACTTGCCTTTTGTCGGAAACGTCCGACATCACTTTTTTGCACGTAGCAGCCTGTTGAAAAACGTAACACGGACATCTTGTGCGTATCTTTTTCAATTGGAATCACGGACTGGAAGTCCGTGGTACGGGCCTTTTCAACAGGCTGCTACACCGAAGAGCCGTCTCGAACCGGCAGGAAACAGGCTTGTTCGGCCGAAGTTCAGACTTGTTCTGCCGAGACTCAGACTTGAATCGTCGCAGTTCAAGTCCGTTCCGCCGCGATTCCAGCCGCGAGTTGCGGTGATTCTGACCCGAACTATCGTAATTCAAGTCCGTACTGCCACGACTCAAGTCTGTCCCGCCACGATCTCAGCCCGAATCTCGCCGATTCCGGCCTGAGTCGCGCCGATCCGTCAGATTACAAACGTAGGGTAAGCGTCTCGCTTGCCTGTCTTTACAGCGACAAAACGAGCAAGCCGGAGGCTTACTCTACGTTTTTCAACAGGCTGCTGAGTGGGACCAGTTCGTTTCGAGCGCCGTCCCACCATCGGAAAACGTCGAGTGATCATGGTGGGCCAGCGCGGCGAAGCGCTGCTGGTCCCACCCTTCTATGAAAGGGATTGGTTCGTCAAGGGCGTGGTTGGTGGAAAAATGTTGGGGGGAGGTCTGGTGACTCGTGAGAACCCATTCTTCAGAGGTTGGCGATGGCGGTGGCCTTTTCGCTACCGGGTTTGCCGCGCACCTTTAGCGACTGACCGAGCGTTGACCAGCGCGGGTCATACTGCATCAATCGGTGAGCCGCCTCGACCAACGCCGTCGCCGAGTTCGCACACTTGCGATTACTCAATACGGTTCCGATCGCATCCATCACACACATCTGCACAAACGCCTGGTGATAGTCCAACCCGACAAACACGGTTACAGTGCTCGCGTCTGAGGCTCCCGAAAAAGAGGTGATGATTCGTCACAAACACCACTCTCCTAACGCGGCCGAGCCGCCACCAATGCGAGACGGTTTTCAGTGTTCAGTAAGACAACGTGATTGAAGTCTTGCCTGCTGTCTTTACTGAACACCGAACACTGAAAACTTTTTCCGAGCCAATCTTCTTCGCAGATTGCACTGAAGTTACGGACAAAGAAACTATCAGAGCCGCAGACTTTCATTCCCATCTACAGGTTGCACAGCCGCAACAAGACGATGGCCCTGATCTCCGTTCACTCCCGCTTCCGACCGCGTTCTGCCAGTATCATCCCGCCGCTTGGGTTGCCCTCCATTGCCGAATCAGGACTCTCACCGATGACGACTTCTACGACCTTCGCCTCGCTCGCCGAACAGCTTCAGACCGGTGGGCCTGCCGCCGTGTTCGACCAACTCGCCGCAGCACTCCTCGAACAGAAGGAGTTTCACAAACTGTTCGACGCGCGCTGCCAGCGGAAGAAGTTTGAGATGAGTCTGCCGCTGCATCGGCCGACATCGTTCGAGGACGTTCCGAATGAGCGGCGCGATGAGTTTGAAGTTGCCTACATGGCGGCGGCTCGCGAAGCGGGACAGCTTCTGCTCGACGACAAGAAGTTGGGGCAGGCTTGGATGTACTTCCACGCCATTCGCGAGACGGCTCCCGTCAAAGCGGTCCTCGACGCGATGCCATTGCCGCGCGAGTCGAATGACGCCTCGGAAGAGTTGATCGACCTCGCCTTCTACAAACTGGTCCATCCCGTGAAGGGCTTGCAGGCCATGCTGAAGACGCACGGGACATGCAGCACGATCACGTCGCTCGATCAGCAGTTCCAGAACCTCTCGCCCGAGCAGCGTTCCGAGTGCGCGGCGATCCTCGTGAAGTCGCTGCATACCGACCTGTTGCAGTCGATCGAGCGTGAAGTCAAACAGCGAATGCCGTTCGCGCCTCCCGCCAGCACACTGCGCGAGTTGATTGCCGGGCGCGAGTGGCTATTCGCCGACAACAACTATCACATTGATGTGTCGCACCTGCACTCGACCGTCCGCTTCGCCCGCTCGCTGACAGCCGGTTCGCCCGAATTGGCCTTGGCCCGCGATCTGGCCGAGTACGGTTCGCAGCTCTCACCGCAGTTCCAATACGCGGGTGAAGCACCCTTCACCGAGTTCTATCTCGCGCACATTCAGTTCTTCAAATTCTTGGCGGGAGACGAACGAGAGGCGGCGCTGGCTTACTTCCAGCAGCAACTGGAACAAGCGCCTGACGAGCAAGATCAGGCGTTGATTGCTTACGTCCTCGTCGATCTGCTGGCACGAACGGAACAGCTCGATCAGGCGGTCGTCTTGGCGGAGAAGCATCTGCTGAAGGCGGACCCCGACTTCGCGGCGGCGTTCTCAGAACTCTGCCTCAAGGCCGGACGACTTGATGTACTCCAGTCGTCGGCCGAATCACGAGGCGACCTCGTCACGTTCGCGGCGGCGCTCGTAACGAGCGGGAAGTGAAAGACAGAATGGTGGGTCACAAAATGATGAAGCCGTTGGGACACTGATCTGCGCTGATCTTCACTAATGTAAATCCAAATCAGCGGAGATCAGTGTTCCTCATTCTTGATTTTTATCTTGTCGCCTTCTGCTTCAACCTCTTCATCATTCTGTGCCCCTTCATTTTGTCTTGCCTCAGCCGAACAGCTTCTCGACCGGTGTTCCACCGTCCACGATCTTGAGCGGACGACCGATGGGACTCATGTTTTCCTTGGCCGCATCGACGTGCAGCGACTTGCAGATCGTGCTGAAGAGGTCGGGAACGGAGACCGGATCCTTGGTGATGCCCATGCCGTCCTTCGCCGTTTCGCCGATGACTTGGCCACCGCGAATGCCGCCTCCCGCGAGCAGCGCGTTGAAGTTGCGAGGCCAGTGATCGCGGCCACCACGCGGATTGACGCGCGGAGTGCGGCCGAACTCGCCCACCCAGACGATTAGAGTTTTCTCGAGCAGCCCGCGATCCTTGAGGTCTGCGATCAGTGTGGCCACAGCCGGATCGCAGGGGCTGATGAGTCCGGCTGTCCGGCTGAAGTTGTCATCGTGCGTGTCCCAGTTGCCGTGGCGGACTTCGACAAACGTGACGCCGGTTTCGACGAGTCGTCGCGCCAGCAAACAGCCGCGCCCGAACGGCGAGTCTCCGTAACGCTCTTTCAAACCGGTCGATTCGCCACTCAAGTCGAACGTCTTCGTCAGCGGTGTGAGGACCAGCTTCGAGGACTTGTCGGTGATCTTGCGATGTGACTCGACGACCGAGGCACCGCCGCGCGAAGCGAACTCCCCTTCGAGCTTGTCGAGCAGGCCGAGTCGCCGTTGGAAGCGGCCACCGTTGACGGACGCGCTCAAATTCTCGGGCATCTGTCCCGCATTGCTGACATGGAACGGTTCATAGTCCACGCCGAGGAATCCTGCCCCACTGCCGCTGCCGCCTTGGCCTCGACCCGCCTCGCCGATCGAAACGACCGACGGCAAGTCGTGGTTGGCGAGAGACAACTCTTTCGCGATGTTCGAGCCGAGTGACGGATGCTTCACCGAGCCGGTCGGGAGATAACCGGTGTGGAGCTGGTACGACGCCCGTTGATGCTCGCCCTCCTTGTTGGTCAGCGAGCGAATGATCGCGATGTCCTGCATCTGCTTGGCTGTCTGTTCCCAGCCCTTGGCGATGCGAATGTCCGAGACGGCGGTGTCGATCGCTTCCGTCGGGCCACCGTTCTCGGTCCCCGGCTTGGGATCGAAGGTCTCCAACTGCGAAGGGGCACCCTGCATGTAGAGCAGGATCATCGAACGGCCTTGCTTACGCAGCTCTTCCGCTTGAAGAGTCATCGTGTCGCGAAAGTCGAACGCTCCCGCCAGCCCCAATCCCGACACGCCGTACAGAAAACCGCGTCGCGAGAACGAACGTCGTGAAAGTTGAACGTCTTCGTGCCAAGAGAGAGTTGTCATGGGATGAGGCTCCGGGTGGGAGGAGGAGGTGGTCATTGGGCATTGGGTATTGGGCATTGGGTATTGGGCATTGGGCCGAGCCTGCCTTTCCCTAATGCCGTCCTTCACCTCTTCGACAAGAACTCACTCGAATTGAACAAGCTCCACATCAGGTCTTCGAAGGCTTCGTTGCGTTGTCCGACTTCCTTGAGATGGGCCTGACAGATTTCGACTTCGTGTTTAGAGGGTTCGCGTGCCAAGACGAGCAGGTAGAGTTCGCCGAGGGCATCGCGTTCGTCGGGGTTGTTGCGGAGGAGGCGTCCGAGACGGCTGTTGCCGCTGGCGGTGACCGCACTCCTCAGGAAACTGTTGTTCATGAGGTACAACGTCTGCGGCACATTACCGGTGATGTCCTCTTTGCTCATTGAGGGATCGATGCCGAAGAGCGAGTCAAACTGAAAACGGGGACCGCGTTGCGCGGCTCGGGGACCGCCTGCGATCATCATGCCGCCGCGTGCGGGACCGTTGAGACTTTCTTCCTTGATCCCCAGCACTTCGATCAGTGAGTCGAAGACGACATCGGCGCGGAGTCGTGTCGGTGTGACGGAGGCAAACGGCAGAGCGTCTTCGGACGTGGACTTGGCGGCGACTTTGCGCTGATACGTCTGTGAGTTGGCGACCGTGCGGATCAGCCACTTCGGGTCATAATCATTCGCGACGAAGCCTTGGCAAATCACTTCGAGAGCTTCGGGGAAGCGGGCCGTGCGGGTCGGACCAAGATCATCGACCGGCATATAAAAACCTTCGCCCAGCATCTCACACCAGACGCGATTGACGATGGCTCGGGCGAACCACGGGTTGCTGGATGACGTGAACGACTTAGCAGCAGCTTGGCGGCGTTCGAGATCGGAGAGGTTCTGGCCGGGAGTCGCTCCATCGACGAAGAACTTTGGCTGCATCAGCTTCCCCTTAGACGAGGGGTCTTGGAGGTCCGACATGTGATGTTCGGTCGAGCCGCGTCCAGCCTGCATCGGCTGCGGCATCGCCTTGATTTCGGCGGCGGTGATCAGATCGTCCTTGTTGCCGTCGGCCTGCTCGAAAATGCGATCGATCAATTGTGCGGGAACTCCCGGCGCTTCGCCGCGCATCATGACGCCGGGTCGTTGACGCATCTCCTCTTTGGACAGTTTTTTGTCCTTGTTGCGGTCGAGCATCGTGACGAACTGCTCGGGATTCTCACGCATCTGGTCGCCTCGTCCACGATCGGAGTTGGCGGAGAGGACTTCGATCTTGAACTCATCGGGCATCATGATTCGCCGCAGCGTGATGCGTGGGAAATAAGCCGCCAACTCGTGAAATTGCTCGCGCTTCCAGATGTCGGACGGATGGTCGTGGCAGTTCGCGCACTGCATTTGGATGCCGAGGAAGATGCGGCACGCTTCGGCGGCCACGTCTTCGTTCACGCCGCTCTGCGCGAAGATCAGTGCGGTCTCGGGGTTCTCGAAGACATCGCCGACCGCCGTGATGACCGACGTGGCCGTGGCGTTCCAGCCGACGCTCGTGTTCCACTGTTCGGCGAGCCATTTTTCGAAGTCGGCTTGCGAGAGTCGCGAACGCGGTTCGGTGGCGGACATGTAGATCACGTCGCGCCAGTACCGTGCCCAGTTCTTGCCGAAGTCGGGCGAAGCGAGCAGCCGTTCGACGAGCTTCGTCCGCTTGCCGGAATCGGGGTCGAGGGCGAAGAGCGTCACATCGCGCGGCGACGGGAGCTGCCCGGTGATGTCGAGCGATGCGCGACGCAGATAGTCTTCGTCGTTGCAGATTCCGGTCGGAGTGACTCCCGCATTGGCGAGGTCCGACAGAATGAGTTGATCGACTTTTGCAGCCACTCCATTTGCGGTCGGCACCTCAACAGATCGAGACTTCGACGCGCCCGGCTTGTTGGCTGCGAAGGTGTTTCCCACAGTTAGCCAGACAGCCGCTGCAATCGACAAGGTCGCCACAATGATTGGAGCCAGTGAGCCTGCGACCAGATTGTGGGCCAGTGGTCGTTGTGTGCGAGCTGGAAATCTCATGGAAAGACCCTTCAAAAGATCGGCACTCGGTTCGAAAAACAGGCAGGAGTCGAACGGAGCGGATGAGCAGCGGCTTGCGAGTCATTCTCGGCGTTGAGATCGACCGTCGTGCCGGGAATGAAACCCTAGCTCGCTGAAAAGTTCCGCGTGTCGCAGATTGTTGCGATCGCCAAACTCAGCGAAAACCAATGCAATCGGAGCCTCTTAGCCAGAGCCAAGCAATCATTGCCGAAGCTAAGCAATCGGTTGGAGAAGCATGGTGGCCAAAAGACTTGCGCCGCTCTGTTGGCCAGTTCAATAGATTCCGATAACATTTCAACGAACACTTGGATTGCTGGGGTGGTTACTTTTCCCGATAGACCATCCGGACAACGAAAGCCGCAGTCATTGAGGACTGCCGCGATGACCAATGGACAAGATCGGCGGCACGCAGATTCAATCGGAAAGGGTGGCAAGGTTATATGACACAAGTCCGTCTTCGAGGACGACGAGGTTTGGACGGCCAGCAAGAATTCAGCTTGGCTTGGTCCGTGGGAGCTTGGTTGATGGCGGCTGCCGGGTTGGCCGTGGTCACCACGGGTGCAGCCTCGGCGGCTGACACCGCGTTCACAACCGGTTCGTCCGACGTGATCATTCAGGAAATCAACAAGCAGATTCGAGATGCCTACAAGGATAACGAAGTCGAGCCGTCTCCCGTGGCTGACGATTCCGAATGGATGCGTCGCGTTTGTCTCGACATCAACGGGCACATCCCTTCGGTCGAAGATGTCGAAGCGTTTCTCGCCGACAAAGACAAAGCCAAGCGAACCAAGCTGATCGACCGGTTGCTCGACGATCCCGCTTACACTCGCAATTGGACGACTGTTTGGACAAATCTCTGCATCGGACAGCAGACGCCGCGACGAGTCAGTCGCGACGGGATGCAGAAGTTTTTCCGAGAGGCCTTCGGCAAAAATCGCCCATGGAAGGATGTTGTCTCCGACCTAGTGACTGCGGAAGGTCACTACGAGCAGAACGGGGCTGTGAACTTCCTGCTGGCGCAAATGCAGGATCAGGACGACGGCGTTCAGATGACCGCCAAGACGACTCGGCTGTTCCTTGGCATGCAGGTTCAATGCACGCAATGCCACAACCACCCGTTCAACGATTGGAAGCAGGACCAATTCTGGCAGTTCAACAGCTTCTTCCGACAGACGGGCAAGGTTGATCATCGGAAGTACAACCCGAAGACTGGGCGGATGGACGACGACTACTCGGAAATCATTGAGCGCGACTTTGCCGGGCCAGTCTATTTTGAGAAGCGCAGTGGCCTGATGCAGGTTGCCTATCCGATCTATTTCGGTTCGGAAGTTGATCCGGCCGGATCGACCGATCGTCGCAAAGAGCTGGCTAGGCTGATGTCCGCTGGCGAGAAGCCGATGATCGCGATGGCCATGGTGAATCGGACTTGGAGTCACTTCTTCGGGCAAGGTTTTACGCGACCCGTCGATGACATTGGCCCTCACAATCCTGCGACTCATCCGGACCTGTTGGATCGGCTGGCTGTCGAGTTCGTTAAGAGCGGCTATGACTGCAAGCAGCTCATGCGCTGGATCGCTAACTGCGAAGCGTACAATTTGACTAGTCGCAGTACGAAAAAGAACGAACGCGACAACCCGGCTGCGGGCGAGACGGCTTTGTTCACGCACGTCTATGTGAAGTCGATGACGGCCGAGCAATTGTACGATTCGCTCATCGTCGCGACGAACGCACACAAATCGGGCCGCTCCGGCTGGGAACAGTCGGAAAAACAACGGCAAGACTGGCTGCAACAGTTCGTACGAACGTTCGGTACAGACGATGGGGAAGAGTCGAACTCGTTTGACGGCACGATCCCTCAAGCCTTGATGATGATGAACGGTGATCTGGTCAAAGATGCCGTCAGCGTGAAGTCGGGTAGCCACCTTGGCGACCTGCTTTCCGGCAAGGGCAATGACGTGCAGAAGATTCAGCGTCTCTATCTGACCGCACTCGGACGTATGCCAACGAAGTCTGAGTTGTCGAAGTCTCAGTCCTTTCTGAAGGGCAACCGCGACCAACTCGCGGTCTACCAAGACCTGTTCTGGGCGCTGTTGAACTCGAACGAGTTCATCTTCAACCACTGACGAATGCGGAGCGATCCGCCAAACGAATCTCAAACTCAAACGCTACGAACTCAACCGTCCTTTAAACCTTGGAGACGATGATGCAGATGACCACCCCCGATGGCATGTCCCGACGACACTTCATGCGGCACTTGGCAGCCAGTGCGGCGACGCTCCCCGCGATGAACTTTATCTCGCACGTTCAGGCCAACGCCGCCGAACTGAAGAAGAAGCAAAAAGCCTGCATCCTGATGTGGATGAGCGGTGGCCCCCCCACCATCGACATCTGGGACTTGAAGCCCGGCTCCAAGAACGGTGGCGAGTTCAAGCCGATCGACACCAAGGGCGACCTGCAAATCAGCGAGCACATGCCCAAGACGGCGGCCGTCATGGACAACCTCTCTGTGGTTCGTGCCATGAGCACCCGCGAGGCCGATCACGGTCGCGGTCGTTACTACATGCACACCGGCTACGTGCCGAACCCGACCGTTGTTCATCCCGCCTTCGGTTCGGTCGTCAGCTACGAGCTGGGGACGAAGCGCAAAGACCTTGAGATTCCGTCGTTCGTCTCCATTGGCGGCGGCGGCACCAGCCCCGGCTTCATGGGCGCGGCACACGCCCCGTTCCTCGTCGATAATAGCGGCAACATCCGCAATGCAGACATGGGCGAACTCGGCCCCGGTCGACTCGAACAGCGCTTGAACATGCTGGGTGTCGTGGAAGATAACTTCATCGGCTCACAGCGTGGCGAATCGGGCCAGGCTCACAAGGACATCTACAAGAAGGCCGTCAACCTGATGACTTCGAAGCAGATGGCCGCTTTCAAAGTGAGTGAAGAGAAGAAAGAGACCCTCGACATGTACACCGGCGCGCCAGCGCAGGGGGGTGCGATGATGGGGGCCGGTGGCCAATTCGGTCGCAGCCTGTTGATGGCTCGCCGGTTGGTCGAAGCGGGCGTGCCATTCGTCGAAGTCGATTTCGGTGGCTGGGACTTGCATGCGAATGTCTTCGAGACGCTGAAGAATCAACGTCTTCCCGCCCTCGACGCCGGTATCGCCGCGTTGACGACGGACCTCAAGCAACGTGGTATGTTGGACGACGTGGTGCTGGTGTGGATGGGCGAGTTCGCTCGTACTCCACGCATCAACCAAGATGTCGGCCGCGATCACTGGGCCGCAAGCTGGTCCACCATGATCGGTGGCGGTGGACTCAAGGGTGGTGTGGCTGTGGGTGAAACCGACAAAGACGGCGTGTCGGTTGCCAGCGGTCAGAGCTACCAACCCGGCGACATCTGGGCGACCGCTTCGCACGCACTCGGCATCCCGCTGGATACCGTTCACACCTCGAAGCGTGGTCGGCCGATGAAGCTCGCCAACGGTGGCACGGCAATCAAGGAATTGATCGGCTGAGTGAGTTTGTTCGACAAGTCGGTTTGAAATCGCGGGGGGCTGCTCAACACAGCCCCCCGTTTTTGCTGGTGACGCAACACCAACCCGCAGCGTGAGCATGGACTGTTTTCCAGCGGCACCTCACCGCTCTCGTTCAATACGGTCCTCGCTCACGCTTCGGGTTAGTATTGATGCGGCTGAATAGAAGTGGCCCTTCGCCGTGAATGACGCTGCCTCCGATTCGAGAGACGAAGCGAAATCGGTCGCGCCCGGCACCGAGTTCGTGCAGTTGTTCACGCATCATCAACGACGACTTTTCTTGTACATCCTGTCTCAAGTCTCCAGCCCGATCGATGCCGAAGAAATTTTACAGGAAGCCAACGTCGTCATCTGGAGCAAGTCGGCTCAGTTTCGCGAGGGGACCAATTTCCTCGCGTGGGTCACCCAGATCGCCAATTTTGAGGTGATGAAGTACCGGGCACGTCGCAAACGGAACAAGCTCTATTTCAGCGACGAGTTTTTGGAGACCGTCTCCAAGGAAGCTCTCGAACGATCCGATGAATTCGAACAGCGTCGTGTCGCGTTAGTCGAGTGCTTGGCCAAGCTGAGACCGAAAGACCGTGACTTGATTCAACAGCGCTACGCTCCCGGTGAACGTGGCAAACGACTCGCCGCAGAGTTGGGCCGTCCGGCCAACTCGGTTTACCAAACACTGGGCCGCATCCGGCGCGTCCTGATGGAATGTATTCAACGCCGCGTCGCCGAAGAGTCCGCGAACGCGAAGTAGTCCCTCGATCAAGCCGCCCATAAAGCCAACATCGTCATGTCCAACCCCGCTCTGATCGCCGAGCTGACTCCGCTCTTAGAAGCGTTGTGCGAAGATCGCATGACGCCCCTGGATGCAGCACGACTGGAGCGGCTGGTCCTCGACTCAACCGACGCACGCTGGTTCTATCTGAGCTATCTCGATCTGCATGGCTCACTATATTGGGATGCGGCGGGAGTCGGTTCCGCGACGGCGCTCTCCACCGATGAAATTCCCGTTCACATTGATGCTCCGAAGGTCGATGAGCCAGTCCTGGCCCCCGCCTCAACGATGACAGCTCGTTCGAGGCGTCTCGCTGGACGCGGGGCCGCGTTGACCGTAGCTGCGGCCTGTCTCTGTGTCGGCGTGATCGTGTGGTTCGCGGCGAGTGGTCACAACCAAGATCAACTCGCGGTTGCTCCGGCCAGATTGCGTGGTGTTGATTCGCTGAACGTCCGATCACCGGAGGGATTCAATGCGAGTCTGACTGAGACCCGAGAGACCTTGAACACACCCGTGGTTCGCCATCACGGCCCGGCAGTAGTGATTGCGGTTCCGCCTGTCATGACTGATGTCGTGGACGACACGGCAACGGCTGTCGCGGCGACGGTTCCCGCTCCGCCGATGTCGCCGCGCGAAGAACTTGATTCGCATCAAGTCGTTTCGGCGATCAACACAGAAGTGCGGCGCGGCTGGGAGTTGAGCGAGGTTGCTCCGTCCGGTGTGGCTGACGATTCCGAGTGGTTGCGTCGAGTCTCACTCGATCTGATCGGCCGCATTCCGACTTTGAACGAAGCGGAATCGTTCCTCACAAATCATCGTCCCGGCAAGCGGGAAGAGTTGGTCGATCGACTGCTCGATGACGGCGCGTATGCTCGCAACTTCACGACGATCTGGACGAACCTGCTCGTCGGTCGCAAATCCGAACCGCGTGTTGATCGAGCGGCGTTACAAAAATTCTTGCGAATGGCGTTCGCCGCGAACCGGCCTTGGAATCAGATCGTCTATGACTTGGTGTCGGCCGAGGGAAGCAGTTCCGAAAACGGAGCGACCAACTTTCTGATCGCGCACTTGAACAACGACGCCTTACCTGCGACGGCCGTCACCGCACGTATCTTCCTCGGCCAGCAGTTGCAGTGCAATCAGTGCCACAGCAACCCGTTCACGAAGACGCAGCAGACCGCGTTCTGGGAGCTGCACAGTTTCTTCAGTCAGACCGCCAGTGTTCCTCGTCACACGCGCGATCCGCGTACGGGGAAAGATCGCGTCACGCACACGGACCTCGTCACGCGCGATGCCGGTGGGCCGATCTACTTCGAGACTCAAACCGGCCTGATGCGCGTCGCCTATCCGCGATTCAACGGCCACGATGTCGATGCCGGGCCGGAGACGAATCGTCGCGCGGCATTGGCTCGCTTGATGACGGAGGGGGATCAACCGCAGTTGGCCGCAACCTTCGTCAATCGTGTCTGGAGCCACTTCTTCGGTGAGGGCTTCACGCCGACTGTCGATGACATCGGGCCGCACAGTCCGGCGAGTCATCCCGAGCTACTCGCACTTCTCACGCGCCAGTTCGTGCGGAGCGGCTACGACACGAAGCAGCTCGTGCGGTGGATCTGCAACTCCGAGCCATACCAACTCAGCAGCCGCTTCGGCGACAAGAATCAAGCGGACGACCCGACCGAGGGTCAACCACCGCAGTTCAGCCACATGTACGTGAAGGCGATGACTGCCGAGCAGATGTACGATTCATTCGTGGTTGCAACAAAGGCCAACTGTGCGGGAGGCGTTGATTGGACGCAGGCCGAAGCGCAGCGGCAGCAGTGGCTGTCGCAGTTCGTCATCAATTACGAAACGGATGAGAACGACGAGACGATGCAGTTCGGCGGCACGATGGGCCAAGCCCTCTCGCTGATGAATGGCTCGCTGGTCGAGAAGGCTCTCGAAATCTCGCCCGGCACTTTCCTTGATGAAGTCGTGAGAAAGAAGACTGACGAGAAGGAGAAGATTCGCCAGCTCTGCCTAGCCGTCCTGTCACGGCAACCGAGTCCAAGTGAACTCGCCGCGATGCGCAAACTGGTGCGAGACGACTCGGCCTCACGCGGCTCAAAGAACGCGAGCAAGCACGCCGCCGGAGCCGAGGGCTACCAAGACCTCTTCTGGGCGCTGCTCAACTCGAACGAGTTCGCGCTCGTCCATTGAGGGATTGCGACTCCGAAGGTGAAAGGGGCGGTCATGACCACCGCACAAGTCGCATTGTTCGACGAAGAAAGCGATGCCCTCCAAACGCTCAGCCGGATCAAAGGAGTCGCTCCCGAAGTTCTGCTGCACGAAGCGGTCGAGTCCTATTTGGGCCTCCATGAGACCGGTCCTCGCTTGGTGGTGATCCGCTCGGCGCGAGGCATCTGGAGCGAACACCGTGATCTGCTCCCTCTCACCGAACTTCGTCGCGAATGGGGTCGACGGGAAGTAGAGTGAGACGAGCGGCCATTCGACGCGCCAGCACATCACAAGGGTTAGAAGTTTTTTGATGGCGAGCTTGTCCTACTGGATAGTCAGGACCATATGAACCACGACTCACGAAAAACGTTTCCGACCACCGTAGTGCTTTGCGTCCTCGTGAGCGCCTATTCGACGATGGCCGAGGTAGTCCTGCTCTCTTGCCAGTTGTTCTTGGGTAGACTTCCCGGCAACAACCAAATCGCTCACTACATTCTCATCTCGGTTTCTTGTGGCTCCATATTATTTGTACGTTTTTCTGGCCAACATCACTTCTTTGGTAGTGTCGGCCAAGCCAACGGTTGCCTGCATCTGACAAAGATGCAGGCGGTGATCGCGACTATCTTCGGGATCGCTTACCCCTGCTTTGTGGGATGGGCATTAGGCTTAATTGGTTAAGCAATAACATCGCCTTGAGTCATCTGGCCGTCGATCGAGCGCCAGAGTGAGCCGTTTGGATTCTTGTTGGCGAGTGCGGCGGGGAGGCGATTAGGGCGGACGGCGTCGTAGCACTGGAGCATCCCGAACCGACGGACTGCGCCGGGGATGCCGACAGCGGTAAAGCCGGGATGTCCCGTGGCGGGGAACGGGCCGCCGTGGTTCATGCTGGCGACGACGGCGACTCCGGTCGGCATCTTGTCGTTCAAGAGGCGTCCGACTTTCTGCCGCAGGATCGGGGCGATGCGGTCGTGGAGTGCGTCATCGGAACCGTCGGTCGCCGTATAGAGGCAGCCGGTCAGATTCCCTTCGAGCGATCTCGCGACGGCAACCAGTTCGTCGGTGGAGTCGGCGACGACGATCAGTGACGAGTTGCCGAACATCTCGGTTTGCAGAGCCTCCGCAGCGGCAAGGAACTGTCGGGCCGAGACACGCAGCAGTGTGTTCTGACAACTGAACCCGGCTCCACCTCCTGTCGCGGCCCCCGTCAGCACCGTGGCTCCACTGGCGACGACTGTCTTCTGACCAGACTCGAGATGAGAAACGACTCCTGCGCCGAGCAGCGTGCCGACCGGAGCGGCTGCGAATTTTTCGGTCGCTTGCTTGATGAAGTTCTCGACCTCGGGAGCGGCCTGCACCACGATGAGGCCCGGGCTGGTACACATTTGACCGGTCCCCATCAGGCAGCTTGTCGCGAACTGATCGACGATGGCGGCGGCTCGTTCGCGGATGGCACCCGGCAGCAGATAGACCGGGTTGATGCTCGACAGTTCGAGATAGATCGGCTTGCCGACGCGATCGGCCGCTTCCTTCAGTTGGACTCCCGCCGAACGCGACCCGGTGTAACCGATCGCGCCGAGCAGCGGGTGTGCGGCGAGTCGTTTGCCGTCGTCGTGACTCGTGCGATAGATGAGTTGAACGAAGCCGTTCGGCATCCCGGTCTCAGTCGCCGCCAACTGAGCTTCTTCCGCGAAGAGTCGTGTCGTGCCGGGATGCGACGAGTGTCCCTTGGCAATGACGGGATTGCCCGCAGCAACAGCGGCCGCGAAGTCGCCTCCCGCCGCACCATTGAAGGCGAACGGGAAGTTGTTCGGCCCGAAGACCGCGACGGGACCAATCGGGCCGAGGACCGAACGAATGTTGGAAGCCGTGTCGATCGTCGGCATCGCCCACGAACCGTCTCGCGCGGCTTTGGCCGCTTGGCGGAGTTGGTTCGTCGTACGTGGCAACTCGACATCCTTCAGTCTCGGTGCGACGGGCAACGCCGTTTCGAGATTGGCGATGGCGACGAGATCGGCGGCGCGGGCCTCGATGCGGTCGGCGAACTTTTCGAGGAACGCCGCGAACCGGTCGCCACTCCAACTGCGCACGGTCTCGGCCGCGCGATTGGCCGCTTCCAGAACTTGCACGACCTCCGACCACGGACTGACCGGATAGGTCTCGGGGAGCGGCTCTGTCGTGCGCGGGTTGACCGCATGAAACGTTGATGTCCCTGCTGAAACCGTCCACTGTCCGTCGATCAGCACGCGCTGCACTGCCATTCGTGTCACCTTTCAAGAAACAATCCAAGTCCAAGGGGCAGGCATCATGGCGATGGTGATGAAGGGGATCAACGGTGAGGGCTTTGAGGTGGCTGAGTGACTCACACAGGGACGTTCTGATGGATGAGGCCGTTGCTGGGTGAGTTCGCTTGGCCGGACTGAGCAGGGCACGTATGCTCTTGGCCCGGTTTGGTCCACACCAACCGGAAGCGTCAGCGAGGAGGGACACTCGAAGTCGAACTCTACATTCAACGGCGACAATGCTCGCCGTCCTCGCTCACGCTTCGGGTTGGTATGGCCAAGACAGGCAGCAGACAGACACGCGGCTCATCCGGCCGCTGCGATTCTTTTCCTTCACTCACAGACGCTTCACCACCATGTATCGAGTCCTGATTACCGACGATCTTTCGCCCGCTGGTCTCAAGATTTTGCGGGAGACTCCCGGCGTCGAGGTCGATGTGCGCAGCGGCAAGCACACGCCCGAGCAAGTGCGCGAGTACTTGAAGGAGGCGGACGGCATCATCATCCGGAGTGCCACGCGGCTGACGCCCGAGATTTTGAAGGACCAGCCTCGGCTGAAGGTCATCGTGCGAGCGGGCGTCGGTGTGGACAACATCGACCTGCCTGCGGCGACGCGCGAAGGGATCGTCGTGATGAACACGCCGGCGGGGAACACGACCTCGACCGCCGAACAGGCGATGGCGCTGCTCCTCGCGATGGCTCGCAACATCGCTCCTGCCGCCGCTTCGGTGAAGGCGGGGAAGTGGGACAAGAAGAGCTTCACGGGGACACAGCTTGCCGGGAAGACGATCGCCGTCGTGGGACTCGGTCGCATCGGGCTGACGGTCGCGCGCCGGTGCAAGGCGTTCGAGATGCAGGTGCTTGGGTACGACCCGTTCCTGTCGGAAGAGCGTGCTCGCGCCGAAGGGATCGAGCTCTACCGCGACATCGACGACTTGGTCGGCAAGTGTGACTTCCTGACCGTTCACACGCCGATGACTCCCGAGACGGAAGGTCTCATCAACGCGGCTCGCATCGCCAAGATGAAGAAGGGGGTGCGACTGATCAACGGGGCGCGAGGCGGGATCATCGACGAAGCGGCTCTGGCTGCGGCGATTCTGTCGGGACACGTCGCCGGTGCCGCGCTCGACGTGTTCGTCAATGAACCACCGACCGATTGGTCACTGGCGCAGATGCCTCAGGTCCTCGCGACTCCACACCTTGGAGCCTCGACTGATGAAGCTCAGGAACTCGTCGCGGTGGAAGCGGCGGAGATCATCACGGGATACCTCGTTCGCAATGAAGTGCGGCACGCGGTCAACATGGCCCCGATCTCGGCGGCTGAGATGGCCGACATGCACCCGTACTTGGACCTCGGTCGCCGCTTGGGTCTGCTCCTGTCGCAACTCAACAAGGGGGGCGTTCGTAGCGTGAAGCTGCAATTCAAGGGGGAGGCCGCCGCCAAGAAGACGAAGCTGATCTCGAACGCCTTCGCCACGGGACTCCTCTCGAACGCGCTGGCCGACAACGTGAACATCGTCAATGCCGACATGCTGGCGAAGGAACGTGGGATCGAGATCAAGGAAGAGCTGTCTCACGAAGTCGGCGATTTCTCGACGCTGATCTCGGCGACCGTGACGACTGACTCGGGCGAACTGACCGCAGCGGGGACGATCTTCGGCAAGCAGTTCCTGCGGCTCGTTCGTCTCGACCAGTTCCATCTCGATGCGTACCTCGACGGACTGCTGCTCCTCTACCGACACATTGATCGCCCCGGCGTGATCGGGTTCATCGGCACCGTCTGCGGCAAGCGCGGCGTGAACATCGCGCACATGGCCCTCGGTCGTGAAAAGAACGAACCGGGTGGAGACGCCATCGCGGTACTGAACCTCGACAACGAACCGGATGCTGCCGCACTGGAAGAAGTCGCGCAGAACCCGGCCGTGACGGGCGTGCAACTCGTCAAGCTGCCACGTGCGGGCGAGCCGCTGCCGTGGCTGGTCAGCCGGTGAAGATGGTTGATTGGCGTGAAAGGCGGCGTTGTGTTCGAGCGTGTCACGACGATGGGGACGAGCAAAGTTTGACCTCGTTGTGGTCGCACCAGAATTGGCCTTGGTGAGGCTGGTCGTTTCACTATCATTCGCCCCCTATTCCTTTCCCAATCAACCTCTTCGCATCAAGGCTTCATCACGGATGATGATCGACCTATGGTGTTCGCACGCTGTCAGAAGACGCCGCCGGGGCCTCTTTCGTTTGCAGCGCGCGGGCTTTGTAATGTTCTGCCTCGTCCCGCTGATTTGTTCGGTGGGCTGTGGAACCACGCGCATGTCCGACACGCTGCGAACCGGTACAGAACAGGTCTTGATCTCGACCGCGATTGACCGGTCCATCAATGACATGGACTTCTCGTTGTTGGAGGGCAAAGACGTTTACTTCGATCCGCAGTATTTGAAAGGGGCGTCCGACGAGGGCTACATCGTCAGTTCGATCCGCCAGAAACTGTTGGCCGCGGGCGTGTATCTCAAGTCCAATCGCGAGCAGGCAACGTATGTCGTGGAGGCCCGCGCCGGAGCGGTGGGGACGAATCGCCAAGACGTGCTGCTCGGAATTCCTCAAACCAATCTGCCGTCATCAGCCGTCATGGGTGGGGTCCCATCGGTGATTCCCGAGATCCCGCTGGCGAAAAGCACTCATCAACGAGGCGTCGCTAAGCTGGCCGCCTTTGCCTACAACCAAGTTACGGGTCAAGCGGTCTGGCAGTCGGGGTCGTACCCCATCACTGCCGACTCGCGAGATACTTGGGTACTCGGCACGGGGCCATTCCAACGCGGCACGATCTACGACGGAACCAACTTTGCCGGTCAGCGCGTGATGTGGCCTACGGGGGGAGGCTCGAAGGAAGAACAACGGCCGCCCGCACCGGGTTTGTCGGTGACCGCCTCGTCGATGTTTGGTGAGACACCGGGCCTCGTGCCGCCGTCTCCACCCAGCACATTTACTCAGAAATCGGCGGGGCATTCGATCAGTCCCGCCTCGTTCATGCCTGCTGTTCCGCCAAGCCAGCCACAGCCGGGTCGCGTCCCCGTTCTGACGCCTCCCAGTTCGACAACCAGCGCGGGCAATTCGGGGTTCACCTCGAACACGTTTGGCAACGGGACGACATCCGACCCCAAGCTCGGCACGGGTGGCAGCGCGGCCGCAGCGGGACTGATGATGCTGGGCAATGGTGTACGCGAGTAAGCTTTCGCGCGGCAGGACTGCATTTGCCCTCGATCACTTTGTCAGAACACGTCGCAACGGGCAGACGGCGGGATCGATGGCCGCGCCCGTGCGGTACGAGTTCAGCATCGCGCGCGATTGTTCCGCGAGCATTCGGCGGACCTCGCGGCGCTGACCTTTCACCCGCGCGATCTTCATCTCGTCGTAGCCCGTCGTTTGATGGCGCAGCCAGGCGATTACGGCCGACTCCGCGCGGCGCTCGATCGGAATTCGTTCGGTCCGCGCCACGGTGCCGCTGCCGACGGGCGTGGCATGTTCCGTCACAGCCTGTGCGAGTTGAACGGCCAACTCGGCGTAGCACGGTGCGAAGCGAAGGAACTCGACAACGGCCGCAGAAAAATCTTCGACGTACTCGGTCTGCTTGTTCTCACGACGCAGGGCACTCGACGCCATCCGCTTTGCGTAGGCGTCGGTCGAACGCTCGATGGTCAGCTCGGCGCGAATCGTTTCGATCCGCGCGGTCGGGGCCCAGACGCCGCGCGAGAACATCTTGCGGCCTTTCTTCTCTTGCACGGTCCAAGAAGGACCAGCCGCTTTGACGCGCCGCGTCACACCCGCGTCTCCCGGCGGAAGCAAACTCCAATCGGCGGGGACGCTGTGAATCAGTCCATCCGGGGTGCGCACCGTGCGCTCTGTGGGACCGGGTGCTGCAATCAAAGTCAGGTCGGACATGGTGGCCTAGAGCTGTAGTGGAGATTTATTGAGTGGCGAACATCACCACGATTAGTCGGTCGCGGTCACTTCGAGTGGCCGCAATTGATCAATGCGCGGAAGCGAAGAAGTGGATGCCTTCCCATCGACAGACCACACCTCCAAGCCGGCGAGTTGTCCACCGCAGGCAAACACGAATATTGCGCTATACACACCGTCGCCCTGCCATTCGAAGTCCGACAAGATGTGCATCCCTGCATCGTCTGCGGGGAGGTACTCCGCCGATAGCGAAATCGATGCTGGCACAGCCGCATCCGCATCGAGACACAACCCACGCGTCGGGGAGTTGGGGAAGAAACTCGGCTGCGTCCGGATTGCCGTGTTCCAACAGCCACCTGACGAGCGACCGCTCGTGCTCTGTCAGTGGACGATCCTGCTGAGTTGGGACCGGTACGAATTCCGGCATCTCGATTTGGACCAGAGTCGCTGAACGAGTTTTCCACTTCAGCGTGTTCACAACGGTTTGAAATACGCTCGTCAAAAATGTGCCCCACGTCCTTGTCGTGCCTTTGTTGGCATCGTGCTTCACGGATCGGTCCCCCACTCACCAAGTGCTAGCGTCCGTCGTCACGACTCGACCGCGCCCGGTTTATCGCGTTCGACGACGAACGTCTTGCGTGTGACGAGTGGTGCGTCGGGTTTGGTGACGAACGGAACCGTTTGGTAGCGAGAGGTCCACGTTTTGGGAGTCACTTCGCACGAGACGTAGCCGCGTTCGGCATTGAAGTATTTCACGAACGGGTTCTCACTGCGCAACTGCGGCGAGGTCTTGGGCTGATCGACTCCGTCACCGCCCGAACTGATTGACGTGCCAACGAACTCGGTCCCAACGACCGGCGACTTCTCGTCGTCGCAGTTGACCTGCAAATCGTTAACCCAGTTGGTGTGGATGTCGCCGGTGAGGACGATCGGATTGAGCGACTTTCGTTCGGCGAAGAATTTCAGCACGCGCTGACGGTTGGCTTCATAGCCCGGCCACTGGTCCATGCTGTACGCCTTCTCCTCGCCAACGAGGCGATCGACACGGGCCATCATCACTTGCTGAGTCAGCACGTTCCACGCGGCAGGCGAAGCATCGAGCGTCTTGTAGAGCCACTGTTCCTGAGCGTCTCCGAGCAGCGTTCCCTGCGGATCGAACACTCCCGGACATAGTGGCTTGTTGCCATCGCCACAGGGCTGATCGGTGCGGTATTGGCGCGAGTCCAAGATTTGAAAGCCGGCGAGCCTACCGAACGCGACCTGTCGATAGAGCAGCATGTCCGGTCCCTTGGGGAGCTGCGCTTTACGGAGCGGCATGTGTTCGTAGTACGCCTGGTACGAGAACGCGCGGCGGAAGAGATAGGTCTCGGGCAACTCGTCGGCTTTCTCGGAGATTGCACCCGCGCAGTTGTTGGCGAACTCGTGATCGTCCCACGTCACCAACCAAGGACACATTGCATGCGCCGCCTGCAAGAAGCTGTCGGTCTTGTACTGAGCGTGTCGAGTTCGATAGTCCTCCAATGTGTGCAGTTCCGGCCCAACATGCTGCCGGACCTGCTTTTCCTTGCCTGCCGCTTCGTAGATGTAGTCGCCGAGGTGCGCGATCAGGTCGAGGTCTTCCTTGGCCATGTGCTGGTACGCGGTGAAGTAGCCACTCTCGAAGTGCTGGCACGAAGCGAAGGCGAACCGCAGGCGATCAGGCAGTTCATCAGCGCGTGGTGCCGTGCGCGTCCTCCCTTTCGGACTGACCTCACCGGCCGCGCGGAACTGGTAGAAGTACCAGCGTCCCGGCTGAAGGCCCGCGACCTCGACATGGACCGAGTGCGCGAGTTCTCGCGCTGCGACGGCCGTTCCCTGTGCAACGATCTTCGTCATCGCTTCATCGTCGGCAACCTGCCAATCGACGATGACGTTTTCTGGCGGCATCCCGCCCCCTTCGAGCGGTTTTGGCGCGAGGCGCGTCCACAGCACAAAGCCATCCGGTGCAGGATCACCCGACGCGACGCCGAGCGTGAACGGATAGCTCGACAGCTTCACGCCCTTTTGAGCAATCGCCGAACTCGGTCCCGTGAGCATCGGCCACGCAGCGGCGGCGGCTCCACCAGCCAAGAGGAATTCGCGGCGCGACCAAGCGCGACCGGGCAGATGCAGACGTGGCAAGGACATGGTTTTAGTTTCCAAAGCGGCGGAGTAATTCATTCGACGACGACGGCCACTCTAGAATGAGCTGTTGGGAATCAGCAACCTCACGGGTCAGTCTTGGTGAACTGTTCATCGCTCACTCACGAGGCATTCACCGTTCGTGAGTCACTGGCTCACTCGACCACCGGCGGGATCGACTTGCCGTGAGGGTCGATCGAGGGCTGGTTCAGTTCCTCGGCGAGCTTCGCCTGCAAAGCGGGGTCGAGAAAGTGTTCGACGCGCTCGGCCGTGGCGTGGAGTTGTTCGCCGGGAAGGTCGAAGTGGCGGGCCATGTACGACTCCCACAGTCGGTGCGAGCGGACGATGTCCTGCGCGAGGCGGCGACCCGCGTCGGTCAGTTCGTCACGCAGGGTTCCGCTCTGAATCAGTCCTTTCCGTAACAGGCGACGGCGGGCGATCCAAGCCGCCCACGTTCGAGGCAGTTCGCGCCTCATGTCGGGGACTCGTTCGAGTTCCTCGCGGCGATACAGTCTGCCGAGCAAGTCTTCCCGCGCGATCCGCACTTGTAGTCGCAGTTGATCGAAGAGTCCCCGTACCAGACCTTGCTGCGGATTGGCAATCACCGCGAACAGGAACAGCACGCCGGTCGTTACGGCCATCATGCCTGCCGTGCTGGCGTCGTCGATGCCGCGCAGGCCGATGCGAGAACAGATCATGGATGGAAGCGTCAATGCGCCGACGTGACCGAGTACCGCACCCACTGCCGCGATGAGCGGTGCGAGGACGAGCAGCAACGACAGTCGATTCGTCAGCAATCGCGCCGTGGCTGCGGGGACGATCAGCATCGCGATGACCAGGATCGCCCCGACCGACTCGAACGCCGCCACGACCGTCGCCGCTGTCACCGTCATCAGCGCCAGCGAAACCCAGCCCGCACGCAGTCCCTGCGATTCCGCCAGTTCCGCGTCAAACGTAGCCAGCCGCAGTTCCTTGAAGAAGACGAGCACCAGCAGTCCATTCATCAACAACATCGCTGCATTGACGATCGCGCCGCGCGGAATGCCCGTCCCGGCGAGCGTGTCGAATGCCGTGGTTTCAAGGTTGCCGTACAGCACGCAGTCGGCGTCGATGTGCGCGCGACTGGCAAACAGCCGGATCAACAACAGCCCCAGCGCGAACATCGACGTGAAGACGACTCCCAACGCGGCGCTCCGTTCCAGCCGTCCCCAGCGCTGAATGAGTTCCGTCAGGAGCGCGGCGACGATTCCCGAGATCGCCGCGCCGACGAACAGCACCGTCTGACGACGCGCCACCCGCGCCAAGTCTCCGGTCACACTCTGCGCGACCACTTCATTAACAGAGCCCCTGACAACCTCGCTCGCACCTCGATCCGACTGCTCCAGCCAGTTCATCCCGAGAAACGCGACGACAATCCCCGGCAAGACCGCATGACTGAGCGCATCGCCCAACAAACTTTGGCGACGCAACAGCAGCCACGTCCCCGGCAACGCGCACGCCATCGCCGCCAACGCGCCGGTGATGGCGATCCATGTATCCAGGCCCTGCCAGCCGGAGAGCAGTTGAAGAAACTCAGCGATCATGATGAAGCGCTTCTGGAAATCTCAGGACGAGGAAGTGAACCACGGGGAACACGGGAGGGCACGGGGAAGGCGAGTGCGAAGTGAAAAGTGAGCAGTGCAAAATGAGGGACGAACCAGTTGAGTCACGAACCAACCTCGCTTCCACTTTGCACTGCTCACTTTTCACTTCGCACTATTTCCCTCCATCCCTACGGGTGCGGACTCACCGGCACCGTCATTCGCAAGGTGTCTTGTTCGAGCAGGTTTTCCAGTTGTTCGATCAGCTCGGGTTCGAGGACATGTTCGATCTGGTCGGCCGCCCGGTCCACGCGGCTCGGGGCGAGGTCCGCGAAGTGGATCAGATACAGCTCCCACAGCCGATGGTTGCGGGCGGCGAGCCGTGCGCGACGGGCACCTTCATGCGTGAGCCGGTAGTGATTGTCGGCGTCGAGTCGGACCACGCCATCGCGCATCGCCGCGACCAGCACGCGCGACAGCCTAGCACTCGACCACGCGCGCGTCGTGAGCAGTGACTCGCGCGGGATGGGTGTTGCCGTGAGGTCCGATTCGCCTGTGAGAACCGCGCGCCGTTGCGTCTCTTCCACCGACTCGAAGCACGCGCGGAGTAGGTCAAGCTGGCCGATGTGTCGCTCGGAATCGCGCTGCTCCAACCAGTGCCACAACACGCCGCGTTGTCTTCCGAAGACCATGCTCACGGCGAACGCGCACGTTCCCGCCAGCACGATGACCGCTCCAGCGGCCAGCCGCGGCACGAGGGCACTCACCAAACTTCCCGCCGCCGCGCTGCTCGCGCCAATCAGTCCTGACACGAGCGTCATCGTGCCGAGGCGATCGGTCCAAAACCGCGCGGCCGTCGGCGGGATGACAAGCTGCGCCACGACCAGCAACAGCCCGACACTCGGCATCCCGATCACCGTCACCGCGACCACGAGGGCCGTGAGCAACAAGTCCAACCGACCGACCGGCCAGCCCAAGGCGGCGGCATAAGCCTCGTCAAAACAGAGGAGTGAGAACTCCTTGAACAGTGCGAAGCAGACCGCCAGCACGAGGCCACTTGCGATGGCAATCGAGACCACGTCGCCGACCGTCAGCGCCGCCGCTTTGCCGAACACGAACTCGTTCAGCCCGGCACTTCCGGTGGGCAGACGTTGCACGATCGTCAGCAGCACCACTCCGAAGCCGAAGAAGATGCTCAACACGATCCCCAACGCGGCATCTTCCTTGATGAGCCGCACGCGCTGAATGAGCTTCGCGCACAACAGACCACTCGCCGCACCCAAGCCCGCACCCGCGAGCAACCACGGCGGCGACTTGCCCGTTCCCGGCGCGAGTACCTCCAACACGAGATACGCCAGCGCGACACCCGGCAGCGCCGCATGACTTGCCACGTCTCCGACCAGCGCCTTCTTACGCAGCAGCATGAACGTCCCGACCACTCCGCCGCACGCGCCGAACAGCATCGTCCCCAACAACACGATCCGCGTGTTGTAGTCTTGCAGCAGGAGGACTCGCAGCAGTGGATCCGTCATCGTATGGCTCACTTCCCGCTCATACGATGCCCGACTTGATCGAGCAGCGCCAGTTTGCCGCCGTAGGTCCGACGCAAGTTCTCCGCTGTGAAGACTTGCTCGACCGGGCCACTCGCAATCCGACGCATGTTGAGCAGCAGGACTTCATCGAAGTACTCGGCCACCGTTTGCAGATCGTGATGCACGACGAGCGCCGTCTTGCCCGCCGAACGCAGTTCCCGCAGCAGTTCGACAATCGCTCGCTCGGTCGCCGCATCGACTCCCGCGAACGGTTCGTCCATCAAGTAGAGGTCCGCGTTCTGAACCAGCGCCCGCGCGAGGAAGACGCGCTGCTGCTGGCCTCCCGAAAGTTGGCTGATCTGACGCGACGCGAACTCGGCCAACCCGACTCGTTCCAACGCCGCCAGTGCCTGTTGCCGATACTTGCGCGACACCGGTTGAAACCACCCGATCTTGCGATACAGACCCATCGCCACGACACCGAGCGCATCGATAGGAAAGTCCCAATCGACGCTCGTCCGCTGCGGGACGTAACCGATCCGCGACCGCATCTCGTGGTAAGGCTTTCCAAAAAACGCGATCTCTCCTGACGCACGCGGTACCAACCCGAGAGCGGCCTTGATGAGCGTGCTCTTCCCCGCACCGTTCGGCCCAATGATCGCGACCAACTTGCCCGACGGAGCTTCGTAGTCCACGTCCCACAAGACTGGCCGCCGTTGATAGGCCACGGTCATGTCGTGAATTGAGAGCGGCGAGGGTTGGTTGTCGTCAGTCATGGCGGATGTGAAATTCGGGACTCGTGGGGTGGAAGAAGTTCAACCACGGATTTCAAGGAGGACACGGATCAATTCGTCTCGTCGCATGGGCAACGAGTGAGATCGGAAGCAGCAACAGGTCATTTCGCTTCCAGCTTTCCATCCATTCCCTTCTCCGGCGCGTCACCACCCAAGGCCCGGACGATCGTCGTGACGTTGTGGTCGATCATGCCGAGATACGTTCCTTCGTATGTCCCGTCCTGGCCCATCGCATCCGAAAACAGTTCGCCACCGACGCGAACGGTCACGCCGCGCGAGGCGGCTCCTTCGATGACCGCCTTGATGTTCTTCGCGTTCACACTCGACTCGACGAAGATCGCCGGAAGCTTTCGTTCGACGAGGAAATCGACCAGCCGATTGACATCCGACACGCCCGCTTCCGCTTCCGTGGAGACTCCTTGGACCGACTTCACTTCAATCCCATACGCCTGTGAGAAGTAGCCAAACGCATCGTGTGCCGTGACCAGCACACGCTGCGATTCGGGGATCGATGCGATCGAACGCCGCGCGTACTCATCCAGTCGAGTCAACTCGGCGCGATACGCCGTTGCCCGTTCGTGGTACTCGTCGGCGTGAGGCGGATCGAGTTTGGCGAGCGATTCACCCACATGCTCGACGCACTGGCTCCACAACGCCGCGTCCATCCAGACATGCGGATCGTGGTGATCGGCGAACTCGGGTGGCGTCCGGAGCGAGGCCGCTTCGATCTGATCGGTCACCGCGAAGACCGGCTTCCCCGCGCGACGCAATTGCTCGAACGTCTCACTCATCCGGCCTTCCAGTGCGAGGCCCGAGTAGAACACGACCTCGGCATCGTTCAGCCGCTTCACGTCCCCGCGCGTCGGCTTGAACAAATGCGGATCAACGCCCGATTCAATCAAACCGGTGACGGTCCAGCGCTCACCCACGACCTGACGCACGATGTCGCGCACCATGCCCGTGGTCGTGACGATGTTTCGCGCTGAGCCGTTGTGCGCGACTGCCGTTTGGGCGGCGGAACTCACTGTCGAGGAATCTGTTCCCGACGAAGCGGCCCCGCCGTTCTTAGCGGTCGGCGCACCACGATCGCATCCGACTAGCAGCCCGCTGCCCAGCAAGACGACGGTAGCGACGAGTCTGCGATGGAACCGGCTTCGCAGCGGAAGCATTTGAGAAATGATCGAGGCATCCATGAAGGAACTCTCTGATGCACAAAGACAACGAGTGCTAGAAACTTTAGTTTCGACGGCTCAAAACAGTAGCCGCGACGGAGACCGCCGTCAATTACGCGTCGGGGCCATCGCCTGTTTGAATTTGGGAGGTGGGGTGCCACGGTCACGGAGCTTCGACGTGGCCGTGCGAGGAAGTGAAGGCTGTTTCTCATTCTCACGGCCACGTCGAAGCTCCG
>CAMAYU010000060.1 GCA_945862235.1 Schlesneria paludicola DSM 18645 | reverse complement strand
ACCGTCCCAACCTGCTATGCAACCGACATGCCTCACTACGACAAGAACCCACTCAACACACGCAACCCCAAGCCCCCTAACGAGTCAGACGCAACAACTACCGCGAACAGACACCGGAAAACCTTGTAAGAATGTGGGTAAGTTCAAGGCATTGAGGGCCGCCAACCGAGTCTCTCGATCGGTGGCCGCGGACAGGATCAACACGGGTATCTGGGCCAATTCGCTGTGGCTGCGAATCCACTGCATCAGGTCGAGGCCACTGACGACAGGCATCATCAGGTCAAGCACGATCAGATCGGGACGATCTTCGAGAATTGCGTCCATCGCGAGGATCGGATCGGTCACTGCGCGCGTCTTCGCGTACCCCAACTCACGCAGGTATTTCTGACAGATCCTCACGTTAAGCGGTTCATCATCGACGACCAGAATCTTCGCGGTCGAAACCGGGGCTGTGCTTGGAACCAACGGCTTCACAATTCCAACCGACGGCAACGCGACGGGCCGCAGCATCGCGGTCAGCCGTGGTCGCGGTGATGATCGTGGCGGGCCGATAAACGGCTCCTCAGCCCGAAAACGACTTTGAATCTCATCCAGCAACGAAGAGATGTTTTCTGTGGCGACGAGGGCGGATCTCATGAGCGGCTTTCAGAGAACGGGCGGATCGACCGGCAGTTTTTCTGGGAGCGGCGAGGTCCCAATTTTGGAGCGAGATATCGGCGGCATCCGGTTCGGGACGCATTCGGTTTAGAAGCACAAAGTTTCAATTGGAAGGTAGCTCGCAAATGAGAATGGTCTTGATCCGCCGTATCTCGTCGAGCAAACAACGCCAACTCGTGTGATCCCGTCAACGATCTGAACGGTCCTGTTGTGTGCGTCGATGATTCCGGCGTTGTCGGTTGCGACGACTGTCGGTCCTTGTGAGAGTGGTCGCTCCCCAGTCGTGTCGCCCTTAACCGCCTGTTGAAAAAGGGCCATAGGGGTGAGACCAGCGGCGCTCGAAGCGAGCTGGTCCCACCATCAAACACAGAGAATTTCCTTGGTGGGCTGGCGCTCGAAGCGAGCTGGTTCCACCCTACAGCTGATTCTCAACCGGCCCTTAGCCCGGAGGATTCGTGGTGAATCATCCGGGTTGGTCCACTTGAAAGAGGCTCGCCATGCAGATTCGTCCGCGTCTGATGATTGTTCTCGGTTTGTGGTTGTTCACCACGACATCGCTCTGTGCGCAGGAGTCCGGGCCGGACTGGATCAAGGTCACGGCCGATGCCGGTTGGAGGGCGCGAGACTCGAGTGGCGAGTTGGTCTTTCAGGACAAGTTGTGGCTGTTCGGCGGCTGGTTCGATTCGTTCCAGTCTCCGCCGCGCGACGTGTGGAGTTCCGCCGATGGCAAGGCGTGGGCGCTCGTCGAACAGGAGGCTCCGTGGAAGTACAGCGATCTGCCGATGACACTGACGTTCAAAGGCAAGATGTGGTTCATGGGAGGCTGGACGAACGGTCGCTTGGCCGGTCACGGCGCGACGAACGAAGTCTGGTCTTCGACCGACGGTAAACAGTGGTCACTCGAATCGAAGGCGGGTTGGAGTCCGCGCATCGCGGCGGCGGTCGTCGAATTCAAGGGCCGCATGTGGATGCTTGGCGGGACCGAGAACTACTACTTCGGTGACAAGACCAGTTTGAAGAACGATGTCTGGTCGTCGGCCGATGGCAAGACGTGGGAACTGGCCACGGCCGACGGCGGCTGGTCGCCGCGCGCGTACCATCAGGCGGCGGTCATGAACGACAAGCTGTACGTCTTCGGCGGTGGCAACTATGTCCCCGAGTATCACGCGATGAACGATGTCTGGTCGTCGAGCGATGGCAAGACGTGGGAACGCGTTACCGAACACGCGGGCTGGTCTCCGCGACTGTGGTTCTCGTCCGTCGTCTATCGCGACCAGATGTGGGTCTTGGGAGGTTGGTCGAACGGGCCGTCGAAAAACTGGGGCGATGTCTGGCATTCGCGCGACGGCAAGGACTGGCAGCAGCTCAAGTCGAACGTCATCTGGAAGGAGCGTCACGAACACTCGGCCTACGTGTTCCAAGACAAAATCTGGGTGGCGGGCGGACACGCTCAACCCCTCAGCAACGAGGTCTGGTCGCTGGAGTTGCCGAAGCAATTCGGAAAGTAAGGATCGGTGCATCAAGAGCTGTCGTGATTTGTCGGCTCACCAACATTCCGACAGCAATTGATTCGCCAGTCCTTAGAACACCAACCCAAAGCGTGAGCGAGGACGCGGGCTTCAGATCGCCGTCCGGTGCCGGACCTCTCCGTTCCCCATCTTTCGAGTTGTGATTTGTGGCCTCTCAGATCGGGCAGTACGATCCCGCCGCGCCTGAAGAACGAGAATCGTTGATAGCGGGAGAGAGAGATGCCGAGACCGTTTCGCGTGGGGATGACTCGCGATTTTTTGAAGCCGGATGGATCGTTGGGGTTTGGCGATATCGGGCTGGAGGTTCTCGCACAGAACACGCGGATCGAGCGTGAGTTTCTCCCGGACTGCGGTTCCGAGTTGACGGCGGAAGTCGCGAATCAGTTCGACGCGCTGCTTGTGCTGGCTCCGCGCGTGACGGCCACGACGTTGGAGGGTTGCGATCGGTTGTCACTCGTAGCGCGATTTGGTGTGGGCTACGACAACGTCGATGTTCCCGCGTGTACTCGCAATAACGTGATGCTGACGATCACGCCAACGGGTGTGCGTCGTCCGGTAGCTGTCTCCGCACTGACGTTGATGCTCGCTCTGTCGCACAAGCTGCTCGCCAAAGACCGGCTGACACGCGAGGGGCGCTGGGGCGAGAAGCTGAACGAAATGGGTGTCGGCCTGACCGGTCGCACGCTGGGGCTGATCGGGCTGGGCAACATCGGTCGCGACATTCTGCGCGTCGTCGCTCCGCTGGAGATGCGGCACGTCGCATATGACCCGTTCGTTTCGCAGGCCGATGCGCAGGGAAGTGGCGTCGAATTGCTGAGTCTCGACGAACTGCTCGAACAGTCCGACTTCGTTTGTATTTGCTGTTCGCTCACAGCCGACACGCACCATCTGTTGAACGCCGAGCGCCTCGGTCGCATGCAGCCGTCCTCGTTTTTGATCAACGTGGCGCGAGGACCAATCATCGATCAACAAGCCCTGACAACGGTCTTGCGCGAACGACGCATTGCCGGCGCGGCGCTGGATGTTTTTGAGCAGGAACCGATCGCCGTAAACGACCCGCTCCTCGGCTTTGACAACGTGATCCTGTCACCGCATGCGATCTGCTGGACTGACGAGCTGTTTCGAGGGATCGGGCAAGAGGCGTGTCGCGGCATCCTCGATGTCGCGGCGGGACGGTCGCCGCAGAGTGTCGTCAACCGCGAAGTTCTCTCGCAACCGGGTCTCATCCAGAAGTTGGCGGCGCTCGTGTGAGACCACCGGTTTTGGGGTCGGGCGTTCAAATTTCAAAATTGGCCGGGAAGGTGGACCGAGAATGGGATGCCGTGTGATCGGCCAATTTTGAAAGGCTCAACTGGCGTTGCGGGGAGGTTTTCGAGGAGGGTTGTGACGAGGAATTCGAGGAGTGCTTTTCCGCGTTTTCGGGCGTTGTGAACGAACTGAAAGAAGCTGACGTAGAGCGGTAGTTTTTTTGCGAAAGGCCTCGGTGAGGTCGGAGCCAGGATCGCAGCAGCGACCAGCAACCTTCCATGGTGTTGACGTGAACTGCGTGGAAGCCGTCGCCGTCTTCATCGGGAACGTATTCCTTCCTTCCTTCCGTCCGTGGTTGACCGTGCGGTGCTGGTCGCCCAGTCCGTTGGAGTATCTCATGTCACCGTGTCACATCGTCGTTGTCGGTTCGATCAACATGGATCTCGTCGCGCGGATGACGCGGTTGCCGAGGCCGGGCGAGACGGTTCACGGTCAGAGCTTTCAGACAATCCCTGGCGGCAAAGGGGCAAATCAAGCGGTGGCGGTCGCTCGGTTGGGCGTGCGCGTGACGTTGATCGGTCGCGTGGGAGAGGACTCGTTTGGTGAGGCGTTGCTGCGGTCGCTGGCGGGGCACGGTGTTGTCACCGAGCAGGTCCTCGTGACACCGGAATGTTCGAGCGGCGTGGCGTTGATTGGCGTCGATGAGGCCGGAGCCAACTCGATCACGGTTGTGGCGGGTGCCAATGGCCGGTTGACCGTGCAGGACATTGAGTCGCGGGCGGAGATCATTCAGGCAGCCGACGCACTGATCGTGCAATTGGAAACGCCGCTCGACACCGTGGCGGCAGCGCTGCGGATTGCCAAGGATGCGGGTGTGCGCACGATTCTCGATCCGGCTCCCGCACCGTCTTCGCCGCTGCCGCCCGAAGTGATGGCCGTCGATGTCATCAGCCCGAATCAAACGGAAGCTGAGCTGCTGACGGGGATCGTGGTCGATGATCTCGCCTCGGCGGAACGAGCCGCGCGGCGACTGCGAGAACTCGGTGCGCGGGAGGTCGCGTTAAAGCTGGGACACAGGGGCGCGATGCTGTGCGATGCGGAGGGTCGAGTCGAACATGTCCCCGCGATGGCGGTCGATGTCGTCGATACGACTGCGGCGGGCGATGCCTTCACGGCGGCTCTCACCGTAGCCTTGGTCGAAGGTTGCTCGTTGTCTGATGCCGTGCGGTTTGGCAGCGCGGCCGGAACGCTCGCGTGCCTCACGCTGGGGGCACAGACGGCGATGCCGTCGCGGGCGGAGTTGGATCAGTTTCTCGGTCGTTGAGTTGTGGGGCGGCTGGTTCACCACGCTCGGCCGTCCGTCGCTTGGTGTATCGCTGCAACAACAACGTTCGCAGCACCGTCCCTCGTACCGTGATCGGATAGCTGGCGATCAGCTCGGCAGGTGCAAAGCGGGAGGTGAGCTTGTCGGGGAGCGTCTGTTCGGTGACGACGTAGGCGCGGTCTGCTTCGTCGAGATGCCGCGGCTGTTGTGTGAAGTGGCTCGGTCGAGTCAGCCCGTCGATCTGTCGGGCATCCACGCCGTGGAACCGCAACTGTGCGGTGAGTTGGTAGGTCGGAGCATAGACCGGCAAGTCCTCGCCTCGTTCGCGAATCGTCTCGGCCGCTTGTCGCACGGCGGCAGTGCGTGCGACTTGGCGCGAGATGCGATCCCCGTTGATCGGAATGATCGGGAGCGGGTGGACGAAGTGGAGCGCGAGACCGATCACACAGACGATCGGCGGAATGAACGACGACGCGACAGATCGCCGCCAGAAACGCGATTTTCTCACGATCGAATACCACGTCGCCGCCAAAGGCCAAAAGGCGATGAAGCTCACCAGTGCCCAGTTCCCTTCCAGCGGTGAGCGAGTCGCCTTGTAGAGAAAGAACGCCCACGGCAGGGCGTACATGCAGCAGCAGACTCGCAGCAGTGGGACTCGCGCCAACCGGCGGAAGTGTCTCAGCACCCACGGAAACAAGAAGAACGGCAACGTCCCGAACAACAGCATCTGAACGCCCATGAACTCGGCGAACGGCTTCAGGCCAGACTGTGTTCGGCCCATCGAGTGCTGCCACTGGAACAGCAACGGAACGAAGTCGTGCTGAATGTTGTGGATGAGAATCGGCGACGCGACGACGAACGAGACGACTCCATGAAAGACGTAGCCGGGAAGCCAATCTCGCCAGCGACGGCTGAGAAAGAGAAAACTGGCGAACCCGGCCGGGACCGCCAGCGCCATCGTGTACTTCGAGAGTACACCCGCTCCCAAGAGGGTTCCGCCCAACAGCCACAGCGGCCATGAGATCGTGGGGGAACCGAGTGAGATGCGCGAAGTCGTGCCTGCGTGTGTCCGTGCCAAGCGGCGATGAACCTCAACCAACCACCAGACGTAAGCGGTCCAGAACATCATCAACGGCGCGTCGGGAGTGATGAGGCCCGATCCCAACGTGAAGAGCGGAGTACACGCGATCCACGGCAGCAGCGCTTGCGATCGTGATAGCCGCGCGATCGCGAACAGGACGAAGGCATTGGCCAGACACGCGGGGACTCGCAGACCGAAGGGCGTGTCACCGAAGAGTGTCGTCGAGACTCGGATGAGACACGCGGTCATCGGCGGATGGTCGAAGTAGCTGAACTGAAGCGGCTTCGCCCAGCACCAGTAATAGACTTCGTCGTCCGCCAGCGGCAGCACCGCGGTGAGAATCAACGATGACGCCACGAGCAAACCCAACAGAGTCCATTCACGGCGATCTCTCATGCGTCTCACTTCAATGCGAATCGACTCTTCGTCCACTTCCTCATGAAGTTAGACGGGGGTGTAGTCGATCGCTTCGCCGCGACGCAATTGCCGAGAGGCAAAGACAAGTTGAATTCTTGCTGATCCGATCAGTCGAGTCACGCTCACGTCGCGCCGACCAGTTGCTGCGCGTGACTCTGATTCCAATGAGCCGCCTCGGAATGGAGATAGTCGTCGAGCGCTTCGGCCGCTTTGTCGGGGGCGAGCAGGCCGAGTCGAATGATGGCTCCCGCCAATTGTTTGGGGTTCTCTTGTTGGAGCGAGAGGAGATGGATGAGTTGGTTTTCGGTGAGCCATCCGAGTCGAACGGCGGCCACGCCGAACCGCTCGCCGGTCAGCTCTTGGTTCTTGACGATGTGCATCACTTGATCGGCGTCGAGATATCCGCATTGCAGGGCGATGTCGCCGACGCGCACGGGTTCTCCCCGGCAGTCCAGCAATGCTTTTGAGACAGAGGGAACATCGAGCAGTCGTTGTGAGACCAACCAACGGCTGAACCGGTGTTGCAGCACTTGTTGCAGCAATGCCCGTTCGCGTTCATCGACAAGTGACTTCACGATTGCGCGATTCCGGCCGGAACGCTTCGACTCGTACAAACATTCGTCGGCATTCGCGATCAGGCGGACTCCCAAGTCTCGCTCGTTGCGGCCGGGAACGGCCAAGACGGCACCGAGGCTAACGGTCACGGGAACTCGCACGTCGCCGAACAGGAAGACTTCCGATTCCACGCGCGATCGAATCCGTTCGCACCGTCGCTCCAGACCTTTTTCGGTGGGCTGACTGACCAGGACGACGAACTCTTCGCCTCCATAACGAGCCAGCACGTCAGACGTTCGAGTCGTGGACGCGAATAGTCGCGCGATCCGCTTCAGCACGTAGTCGCCAAACTGATGCCCATACGTGTCGTTGACCTGCTTGAAGTGATCGACATCGGCGAAGATGACTCCGATCGGCGAAGCACACCTTTGGCTGCGCTTCGTTTCGGTTTCGAGCATCTCGTCGAAGAAATGTCGGTTGTAAATCTCGGTGAGCGGGTCGTGCAGCGCCTGCTTCTGAAGTTGGCGGTTTTCAGATTCGAGGTCGCGAGTCCCCTTTTCGGCGGCCTGCTGGCGCACTGTTGCTTGGACCGAGGCAACGTGCGATCGCAACGTCAGCTTCACGAGTTGGTCGTTTGCTTGAGCGGTCAAGACCGACGCGGCTGGAGTCGTCTCCAATTGGCAGAGCGAGTCCTGTCGCCAAGCCCGCAGTTCGGTCTCAGCCACGAACTCCTGCGTCTCGTTCTCCGACCAATGGAAGAGGGCGTTCGCGAAGTGGTGCAATCGCTCGAAAAAAGGTTCGCGCCGCGTCGCACAAATTAAGTCGCCAGCGCGCGAGGCCAGTGCCATCGCTGCCTGCAATTGAAAATTGGAACCACCTTTTCTCGCGAGCAGCCATTCGGGTGCAACGTGATGCCACCGGATGGCCTCGACGATTTCGGCGGGTAGCTTCCAACGTTCCATCAACCGCGAACCGACATCGGCATGGTGCAACCCCAGTGCAGCCAATTCGAGTTGTTCGAGCGGCACTTCTTCATTCGCCGCCGCTTCGAGCACCGGACGGTACTCGGTTGGGAAAGCAGTCAGCAGCGCCAAGCGTCCCACGTCGAGCAGCAGTCCGCACAGCGAGTATTGATCGACACACTCGGCAGACATTTTTTCGGCAATGACCGTCGCGGCCGCACTCTGCACGAGCGACCGTTGCCAGTAGTTGCGGTAGTGGGTCAAACCGGCGGGTTCGTCTGCGTCAGCTTCGACAAGGCTGAAATTGAGTGCCAGGGCGCTGGTCACCGTCGCACCCAAAATCGACGCGGCTTGCTCGACACTGGAAACATCGTGACGGACGCCGAAATAGGTGGTGTTTGCCGCACGGACGATCCGCGCCGACATCGCGGGATCGGTCAGAACCGCCTGCACGATCTCACGCTGCTCGACGACCGCTTCCTGCGACAGCTCCAACAATCGCACGGCGACTGTCGGCAGCGACGGCAACTGGGTCATGGACCAGATTTTCGTCGGGTTAATCATCGGGCGTAAAACCTCAACAGCCACAGGGCCACCGTGCCTTGGAACAAACATCTCCTCCGAGTGCGCGAGATCAACGATCGCGACGTGTCACGCCGCGATCGGACCGCCTCGCGTCTTCGAAGAGTTTCACAGCAAGGCTAGGTCACGAAGCCCGCACAGGTGATGCAATTCCCAAACGGGGACGCTTTGTGACAAGGCGTTCGCCAATCAGGGTGCCGATGCTGACGGTGAAAGCGCATGGCGGGGTCGAGACCATCGCAACGGTCGTATCGGCGAAGCCGGTCAGTGAGGGCTGGCACTTCAGCTCGCGCGACGACGGCTTGAAATGTGTGTCCGGACTTGGGCGTCCAGACGACAAGCCGAAACTTCAGTCGTTCGGGTTGTTGACCTGGCGCAGATACGCCGCGACATCGGCTTGCAGCGAAGTGAGTCGCATCCAGCTCGACCAATTGGCGCGAATCAATCGGCCGTGGTTCGAGTGCAGCTCTTCGGTCGCTTCCCGAACCACGGTTCCCAGCCGTTCGTGGATGTACGCAAGGACATCCGAAATTTGAACCCGCTCCAATCCGGAGAGGCTCGCGGGGACATCGGGTAGCCCGCGCGGAAACAACTCGCTCGGTTCGGTCCCCATCCCCGATTCGGGCTGCTCGACAAACTCGAAGTCCGATAGTCCCGAGCCGTCCGGGGAACCGTGACCCGGATCGTAAGCCGTCCGCATGGGATCGCTCTCGGCGATGTAATCCGTGATCGGCTCTTCGTCAGTATCCTGCGAGCTGAAGAGCAGCACGCAGCGACCGACCGCGATGACATCGCCCTGCTGCAAGACACGCATCTGAATCGGATGGCCGTTGACGCGCGTGCCGTTGGTGCTGTCGAGGTCGGTCAGAATGACACGTCCCGAATGGTCTTGGAGCTTGGCGTGGAAGCGACTAATCCGGTCGTCGTTGAGTTGGATCGTGTTGTCTTCTTCACGACCGATGGAGACGGGCAGTGCCTCACGAGAATAGACGAGACCCCGCTCCATCCCCTCCAAAACCCGAATGGTCACGAGCGTCATTGACGCCTTCCCAAGACTGCAAGAGTACAAACGAAGCAGAGTTTCTTGGTCCGCTTCTGCCTAAGACGAACGTCAATCTTGTAACACCGTCTTTTGACGAGCGTCAACCACAGAGTAGCCGGTGCGTCAATTCTTGGTCGTGGTAAACGGACTCGACAGCGCAGGCCACCGAACGGAAGAGGTCGTTCCGGGTGACCGGTTTGCGCAGCACGGTGAAGACCTCGGCCTGCTCGGCATCTTCACGCAGAGCCTCCGTGTAGTCGGCCGTCATCAGGATGCAGGGGGCGATGACATGGAGCGTCTTCAACTGCTTGAACGCTTCCAATCCGGTGAGTCGATCCATGTGCATGTCGAACAGGGCGAGATGGACTTCCTCGCGCGCGGCCAAATCCATCGCCTCTTCTCCGGACGACGCTTCGATCAACCGGAAGAAGGGCGAGAAAATCTCGCACAACGCACGACGGAAGGCGTCGTCATCGTCGGCCACCAGAATTTGGTATGTGTGCTCGGTCATCGTCGTCGCTCCGCACTTCCTCATCGTTTCGATTCACGGCTGCTTGTTACCATCAGCGAAGGGGTTTCTGGCAACATCCTTCGCTCGCGCTTCAGGCTTTGGGAGGAGCGGGTTATCAGAATCGGGATTGAAGGTCAATTCGGCGGGCTTCCCCGTCAGGGCCATCGTCTTATTGGGTCTGCGAAAGCTATAGGGTGGGACCAGCGGCGCTTCGCCGCGCCGGCCCACCGTGATTTCTCGATGCTACTTGAGGGTGGGCCGGCGCTCGAAGCGAGCTGGTTCCACCCGACCTTGAAAACGGCGATGGACCGACTTCCCTCTGTTTGACTGCAATTGCCGCAAGGTTGATCTTCTCTTACAACCCGCCGCCGCTGGGATGCGGCTCGGATTCGCCACGAGGTCAAAAGCGTGGTGGGATGATGCCAACGTTATTCAGGGATGAACACGAAATGACTGCGTTTGGGCGACATCCGCTGGTCCGTCACCAGCTTCTGCTCGGTTTGATCGCGGCTTTCGTGTTCTTCACCAATCTCGGCGGATACGCCTTGTTTGATGAGGACGAGCCGAAAAATGCCGTCTGCGGGCGGGAGATGTTTGAGCGAGGCGATTGGATCGTCCCGACCTTCAACGGACAGCTTCGCACCGACAAACCGATCCTCATTTACTGGCTGATGCAGGTTTCGTTTCGGCTGTTCGGTGTGTCCGAGTTTGGCGCGCGGTTCGGATCGGCGCTGCTCGCGGTCGGAACGACGCTGTTGACTTACCACTTGGGTCGCAAGCTTTTCTCGCCCGATGTCGGACTGCTGGCGGGAGTGATTGTCTGCACGTCGCTGATGTTCTCGGCGATTGGACGCTCGGTGACACCCGACTCGGTCCTCATCTTCTGTCTGACACTCGCGTTCACGAGTTACGTTTGGGCGGTGGCGGCGCGGCGCGGCGGGCACTTCAGCGGTGGGATGTCGGGCAATGGAAGCCCCGTCACGACGACCCCTTGGACCGAGTTACTGCCCGCAACGTGGCAGTCTTCGCTCCCGATGTACCTCGCGATGAGCTGCGCGATTCTGGCAAAAGGTCCGATCGGAGTGCTGTTGCCCTGCACAATCATCGGCCTGTTGTTGTTGGTCACTCGACGCCGCAATGAACTCGATGCGGGAACGCTCACCGTCCCGAGCGGCCCGTGGTGGAGGCGAAGCATCGCCACGGTCTGGCAGGTGATGCGGCCATCGCGCGTGCTCACGACGAGTCTCGCGATGCGAGTCCTGTTGGGAGCGGCCGTCGTGTTGGTCGTCGCTCTGCCGTGGTACGTCATCGTAGGGATCAAAACTGACGGTGCGTGGCTGCGTGGATTTCTGGGCGATCACAATGTCGGCCGGTTTCTCGGTCCGAAAGAGAATCACAGCGGCCCCGTTTTTTACTACGTGATCGCGCTGTTGATGGGCTGCTTCCCGTGGTCAGTCTTTCTGCCGGTCGCCGTCTGGCAATTGAACAAGCGTCTGATGCAGGGCGATGCGTGGAGCGACAGTGATCGTTTCGTCGCCTGCTGGGCGGGCGTCTGGTTTGTCTTCTTCTCGCTCGCCAGCACGAAGCTCCCGAACTATGTCCTGCCGATGTATCCGGCGCTGGCATTGATCTCCGCGCGGTATTTGCACGGCTGGCAACTCGCCCCAGTGGCACTGGGAACGGTGACGTTCCGCAATTGTTGTCGAGTGCTGGCGGTGGTCGGAGTCGTGTTGATGATCGCTGCGCCGATTGCCGCATCACTGCTGTTGCCGGGCGACGAGTGGCTCTTCCTGATTGGAGCGATTCCGCTCCTTGGTGCCTCACTGGCCTTCGTGGCCGCACAGCGCGAACAGCGTCCGCGTGCGATCCGCATCCTCGCGGTCAGCGCCGTGTCGTTCGTGATCCTGCTGGTCGCGATTGCCCCGAGTCGCATCGGCCTGCATCAAGACTCGCCCAAGCTGGCGGAAGCCGCTCGCTACGCTGCGGGTTCGACCGACATCAAGCTGGCGACGTTCAATTACTTCTCGCCCAACTTAGTCTTCTACGCCGGGCAGCCCATTCAACGGCTGCGGCAAGCGGACGAGATCGCCTTCTTTTTCGAGCAGCATCCGCATGGCTTCCTTGTCACCCGGTCAGACAAATTGAGTCGGCTGACCGAAGCGTTGGCGAAGACTCCGCTGGAGGAAGTAACGCGCCACCGCAGCTTCCTCCGCAACCATGATCTCGTGCTGCTCGGCCGCCCGGTGGACATTGCGATGCTCAAGAACTCGATTGCACGATAGACTTTGTCGCGAGCCGGTTGTCTCGCCGTTTGCTATCGGAGTACTTCGATGTTTGGAATCCTGTTTTTTCTGTTTGTGGCAGTGTTCGTCTCGATCCTCTTCGGAGCGATTCGGACGATGAGCCTTTCGGGAAAAGTGTTCCAACTCGTCGAACGGCAACTCGACGAACAGATGTCCCGAGTTCAACCAGGTTCTCCGGACAACGCCGTCACGCTTCACTGCGGTCACTGCGGTAGCGCGGTCGCTTCGGCCGAGAAGTGCCCGAATTGCGGAGCCGGTCTCACGTAACGGCCTCGGGCAATTGATTGTTCAAGGCCAACTCTGTGATTTGATGAAGGGAAAAAGAACCCCTCACCCTAACCCTCTCCCCGCAAAGCCGGGGCGAGGGGACAAGGCAAATCACAATGACCGTCATCTGCCAGCTCTCATCAGACCCGTTGCAGCACATAGACCACATCTTCCGTGTCGGCGGTGATGTCGATGGGCGATTCGATGTCGTACCGGAAGTCGTACATGTTGAGCAGCCGCAGTCGTGGCTCCTTCACCAACAAGTCGAACATCTGCAACGCCGAGTACATCCGGAAGGCCGTCTCATCCGTGATGCGGAACTGCTTGGTTGGCGTGTACACGTCGTAGGTCACTCCGATCCGCTCGATTCGCTTCTTGGGATCGGTTCCCATCGACCAGAGGTTCGAGACGACCGACAGGTGCCCGCGCGTGGCCGACCACGATTCGGCCGTACATTTCTGCGGATTGATCGGGGTGAGATGCAGCCCGAGAAAATAGAGGCCGCCTTTGTTGAGCGACTCGGCGACGCAGTGCAGATGTGCTTCGGCCAATTTCTCAGTGGGGAGGTGCCGGAACGTGTTGATCATGTTGAAGGCCGCATCGACCTTCTTCTTCACCGTGAAGTCGGCCATGTCCCCGACGAAGGCCGTCGCCGGATAGCCGTGTCGGACGAGCCGCTCGTTGCAGTAGTCGATGGCCTTCTCGTTAAGGTCGTTCCCCGCGACTTCAAACCCCGCCTTGGCGAACTGAATCATCAGCCGCCCCGTTCCACAGGCCGGTTCAAACAGCCGCTTGATCGGCCGCTTCGCATACATCTCAAAGCCCGCTTTGAGAAACTTGAACTCGGCCGCCCAGTCTGATCCGAAAATCAGGTCGTAGTACTTGGGGTAGTCGTAAAGATGTCCGGCGATCGTTTCCATAAGGCTCTTCGTTTGAGAGGAGAAGGGGACGTGTGAGTCGAAAGTGAGTGTCGAGGTGAACCACACCAACCTGAAGCGTGAGCGAGGCCGGGCGGTTGGAGGATGAACTACCGCCCGGCCTCGCTCACGCTTCGGGTTGGTGTGGCTTGTGAGCAGCTTGGCTCGATTGCACGAGCGTCTGAAGCGAGACGAAGCCGTCTGTTGTAGGAGAGCCTTGCCTCGATGAGCGACTTCCCGTTGAGTTGTTTTGTGTCGCATTGCTTGGGCAGGACGAGCATCCGCCTGAGCCGCAGCCGGGTGAAGGTGACTCATGGAACAGTCGCATCACGCGACGAACGATCACCCACGCCGCCAAGGCGACAAACGGAATCACCGCCGCGAGTTGCCAGTCGAATGAGTTCACGTAGTCCTTCCCATTCAGCCCTTCTCGGACCATTTCCAGTTGGTGACACCCGCTAGGTTGCGGATGCACTCGGTCGGCCAGCCGCCTTGTGACAGAGTCACGATCGTCTCGGCGCACATTGTAAGCGTGTCGCGGTGTGATTCGTGATCGAGTCCCGCCACATGGCCGCTCATCAGGACGTTGCTCATCGTCAGCAGAGGGCTTGTGGACGGCAGCGGTTCGACCTCGAATACGTCCAAGCCTGCTCCACGCAGATGCCCCGACTGCAATGCGGCAATCAACGCGTTCTCATCAATCAGCAGCCCACGCGCCGTGTTGATGATGACCGAGCCGGGCTTCATCTTGGCAAAGGTGGTGGCGTTCATGATGTGCTTCGTTTCGGGACCGACTGGCAGGTGCAGCGACACATAGTCTGAACGACTGAGTAGTTGGTCGAGGCTCAGCAATTCCAGCCCCCACTTTTCGACAAACTCTCGATTGGGAAACGGCTCATACGCGACGACTTTCATCCCCAAACCGACAGCCCGCGTCGCGACGGCCTGACCGATGCGTCCCAACCCAACCAGCCCCAGCGTCGTTCCCAAAATTCGGGGCGTGGCTTCTCGCGTCCACGCACACTTCCGGACCTGCTGGTCCTGCTTCGGGAAGCCTCGGCCGATCCCGAACATCAACGCGATGGTGTGTTCCGCGACCGCGTGGTGGTTCACGCCGGGAGTCGTCGCGACGATGACTCGACGACGATCGGTAGCGGCCATGTCGATCGCGTCGAAGCCGACTCCCGTGCGAGACAACACACGCAGCTTGGGACATTCCGCCAGCACGTTATCCGGCCACGGTTCCGACCCCGTGACCACGGCCACGCAGTCACGAACGAGCGGAATCAGGTTCGCGTTCTCATAGATGTTGATCCCTTTAGGGACCGGAATGACCTCAAATCCCGCATCGTGGAGAATCTTGATGTGGGGGCCGTCATTGGTGTTCAGAGCCGTACAAATGACCTTGGGCATGGCGAAAACCTTGATGCAAAGGTGAAAAAAGAGCGTGCGTCTGGTCGATTCGGAAAACTATCGGAACCGCCGAACTGCCGCCAGTCATGTCCGATGCATCTTGTCGAGTTGAGAATTGGAGCTAGACTTGGCTAGAATCCGCCCACGACTTGAGACTGAGTGTCAATCACCGCTCTTCGGGTAACTGCGATGCAACTCGTGCCGCTCGAAATGATGACCATCGGAGAACACGGCTGTGTTCGCGATGTGGATGGCTCCCCCGATTTCGTTGTCCGTCTCCAAGAGATGGGCCTACACGAAGGGGCTAGAGTTCGCATGGTCAAAACCGGTTCGCCGTGCATTCTGGCGGTGAACGAACACCGGTTCTCGCTCCGTTTCGATGACCGCGCGACGGTGTTGGTGGAGTTGACACGATGACGACCCTGTGCGAGTTGCGTGCGATCGGTCAGCGCGGGCGAATCGTCGAAGTGACCGGCGACGACGCGATTTCAGTGCGGCTAATGGAAATGGGGCTGATCGACGGTGAAGTGATCGAATTGCTTGGCTTCGCCCCGTTGGGCGATCCGGCCGAGTACCTGATTCGGGGCTATCGCCTTTCGCTTCGGAAGGCCGAAGCGGCACGGGTTCAGATTGAAGCCTGACGCGCGAGCGAAGATTTGAGCCGAAAGACCCTTCGCTTGCGCGTCAGACTTTCTATCGAGATGGGATGGCTTGAGTCGTGATTGTTCTGAACTGATCACGAAGAGTTGAATGACGTTGGATGATCCCGCCACGCGGTCTGCCTCACGAAAGCCCCCTCTCGCATGACTGCTCCAGATTCCGCGTCTGCCGCCCCGCAACTGACGGTCGCTGTGATCGGAAACCCGAACACAGGCAAGAGTACGCTCTTCACCGCACTCACCGGAGTCCATTCGCGGATCGGGAACTATCCCGGCGTGACGGTCGAAAAAAAGACCGGGCGGTTCACGCTGGAAGGTCGTTCGGTGCAGTTGGTCGATCTGCCCGGAACGTACAGTTTGTCGCCGAGGTCGCTCGATGAAATGGTCTCGGTGGAAGTGCTGCTCGGTCAGCAGCGCGATGTGGGAAAGATCGACGCTGTCGTTTGCATTGCCGATGCGTCGAACCTTGAACGCAACCTGTACGTCGTCAGCCAAGTTCTCGATCTCGGACTGCCGACCGTCTTGGTCCTCAACATGTGGGACGTGGCCGAACACCGCGGCATCGTCATCAACGTGGGCGAGCTGCGCAGCCGCCTGAGCATCCCGGTCATTCCGTGCGAGGCTCATCGTCGTCGCCACATCGAAGACGTGAAGCAGGCGATCGTCTCGGTCGTCTCGCAGCCGCCTCCCGCCGCGCCGCGCGTCTTTCCACCCGAGTTCTATGACGAGGGCCTCAAGCTCCAATCGCGACTCGCGGAATGGGGCGAGACCAACGTCCCCTTCTACGTCGCCGAGCGATTGCTACTCGATGTGGGCGGTCAGTTTGAAGCGACGTTCTCGGCGCGGCACACCGAAAAACTGCCGGCCGCGCTGACCGAGGCTCGCGAGCGACTCAAGGTCATCGGCCTGAAGGTTCCCGCCGCAGAGGCCAAGGCGCGTTATGCGTGGGCGCGGCAGGTTCTCAATGGAGCCATCACGCTTCCGCCAGAACGGACAGCAAACCACAGTGATGGGCTGGACCGTTGGCTGACTCACAAGGTCTGGGGATTGGCCGCGTTCATCGCGATCATGTTCGCGGTCTTTCAGGCGATCTCGACCTTCTCAGCGCCTCTCATGAACCTGTGCGAGGCCCTGCAACAGGGAGTCGGATCGCAAATCGGATCGCTGCTGCCGCCCGGACCGTTTCGCAGTTTGATCGTGGATGGAGTCATCGCGGGGGTCGGCGGCATCTTGGTGTTTCTGCCTCAGATTTGCTTCTTGTTCCTGTTCATCGCGCTGCTGGAAGACTGCGGCTACATGGCTCGAGCCGCTTTCCTGATGGACAAGCTGATGGTCAAAGTCGGCTTGTCGGGGAAGTCGTTCGTGCCGCTGATGTCCTCATTTGCGTGTGCGATCCCCGGCATCATGGCGACGCGCACGATCGAGAACCGCCGCGACCGGATGGTGACGATCCTCGTCGCGCCGCTGATGAGTTGCTCGGCCCGCGCTCCCGTGTACGCGTTGATGATCGCCGCGTTCTTTCCTTCAGTCGCATGGGCCGGTGGTTGGATCACACTTCACGGCGTGATGATGTTCGTAATGACGTTTTTTGGCGCTGCGGTCGCGATTCCTGTGGCTTGGCTCTTCAAGAAGACGCTCTTCAAAGGCGAGACCCCGCCGTTCGTGATGGAGCTACCGAGCTACAAGTGGCCGTCACCGAGGATCGTCGCTCACCGAGTCTACGACCGCGCGCGCGCGTTCGTGTTGCGAGCCGGTTCCCTCATTTTCGCCACGTCGATCTTGGTCTGGGCCGCCAGCTACTTTCCCGGCGATCACACGCTGGAGCAGCAAACGAGTGTTCAGATCGAGCAGGTCGAGTCGAAATTGGCAGACGATCCAAGCCTTCAAGCCGAGCGGGATGAACTGGTTGTGCGGCGTAATGCTCTTTCGGAGCAACTGCTGGAAACCAGCTTCCTCGGCCGGTTCGGCAAGGGGATCGAACCGGCGGTGCGACCGCTGGGCTGGGACTGGAGGATCGGAGTCGGTGTCCTCGCATCGTTCCCCGCGCGAGAAGTAATCGTTGCGACGCTGGGCACGATCTACAGCTTGGGTGGCGATGTTGATGAGTCCGACTCGGGCTTGCAGCAGGCCCTTCAGAACTCGAAGTGGCCGGACGGCCGGCCCGTCTATTCGATCCCCGTCGCGCTGTCGATCATGGTTTTCTTCGCCCTCTGCGCGCAGTGTGCTTCCACGCTGATGGTCATCCGCCGCGAAACCAACTCGTGGGGCTGGTCGCTCTTCACGTTTGTTTACATGACGACGCTGGCCTATCTCGCCGCGTTGATCGTGTATCAAGCGGGGACCGCGATTGGTGGGTAACGAGTGCTCCGCTCGGTAACGGCTTCAAACGAGAGGGCATTTCAAAACCTGTTTTGCCGGGACAAACGAGTCCTCAAACAAACGACCCCACCGGGCTTGCGCCGATGGCTCGTGGGTTTTTGCACTACGTCGCGCCGATTCGAGTGAATGAGCCATGAGCAAGTAGTTCAAAAACCTATTTTTACCGGGACAAGCCCGGTGGGGTTCGCTTGTTTTGAAATGCTCCCGTTTGAAAAGCTCTTTCAGGACCGACACCATGAAGATCGTCGAAATCGAAGTCATACCGCTGACCGGGGCCACCGTGGATGGCGGCTGGCCGCAGGGGCATGAGCCTCAGGAAAACCTGCACACGCTCGTGCAGGTTCGGACCGATGCGGGGCTGTACGGCTGGGGAGGCTGCTTCACGTCGGGGACGCTCGTCGAGGGAGCCGTCGCGTTGCTCTGGCCGTTGTTGAAGGGGCAGTCGGGCGTCGAGCCCGAACGAGTTTCCGAGACGCTCCGTCAGGCGAGCTTCTGGCAGGGGCGCGGCGGCGCGGTCGAGCACGCGATCAGCGGCATCGACATCGCGCTGTGGGACATCATGGGCAAGGCGTGCTGCCAGCCGGTGTCGCGTCTGCTCGGCGGCAACTACCGCGACCGGATCAAGCCGTACGGTTCGATCCTGTTCGATGAGCCCGAACCGTTGAAGAGGATGCTCGAAAGCGTGGTGGCACGCGGGTTCAAGGCGATCAAGATGGGCTGGCGTCCGTTCGGCCGCCGCGATCGCGCGTTCGATGAGATGATCGTCCGCACGGCCCGGGAAACCGTCGGCGACGGCGTCGAGCTGATGGTCGATGCGGGGGGGAGCGAACAGTTCTGGCCTCACGGCACGAACTGGGCGCGCGAGACGGCGAAGATGCTGGCCGGCTTCAACATCACCTGGTTCGAGGAGCCGCTGCCACCCGATGACATCGAGGGCTACATCGAACTGACACGCGTCTCGCCCGTGCCGATCGCCGGGTGCGAGGTCCTCACGCGGCGACAGAGTTTCATGCCGTGGATCGAACGCCGCGCGGTCGACATCCTCCAGCCCGACTGCACAAAGAACGGTGGCCTGTCCGAATCGAGACGCCTCGCGTGGATGTGCTTCGATCACAACATCACGCTCGTCCCGCACGGCTGGAACACGGCGATGGGCCTCGCCGCCGACCTGCAATTCAGCGCGGCGATCCCCCGCGCGCGCTACGTCGAATATCTGACGCCGTGCGCCTACATCGACGAACTGACGACCGAGCCATTCACCATCGACGCCGATGGCAACCTGATGATCCCGACCCAACCGGGCCTCGGCGTGGACATCGACCCGGACAAACTGAAACGCTTTGCCGGAAAGCGGACGGTGTTCAGGTAAGACGATAAACCTCGCCGTTGACCCTGCTTCGTGCGACTCCCACAATGCCCAGCCATGCCGACTGATCGAATGAACTGAAGGAGGAAATCCATCGTGAGTACCGCCACCGCCCCCCGCCTGATGACGCACGCCGAGTTCATCGCGCTTCCAGACGACGGGATGGAACGCAACCTGATCCGAGGTGTTGTCCAAGAGAAGCCGATGACCCGCCGCAACCGCTTTCATTCCAAGACCGAAGCCACGATTGCCTACTACTTGAAGAGTTGGGTAATGAAGTCGTCAGAGCCGCGCGGCGATGTTCTGTCGGGCGAAGCAGGCGTGTACCTCAGTCGCGATCCCGATTCGACGGTCGGCATCGACGTGGCCTACGTCTCCGCCGAGACCGCCGCCGCACAGACCGACGACACGACGATGCTCGACGGCGTGCCGATCTTGGTCGTGGAAATCCTGTCGCCCGACGACACCGTCAAAGAGACTAACGACAAGATCAATGAGTACATCGCTGCAGGCGTGAAGCAGGTCTGGATCGTCGATCCCCATTTTCACTTCGTGCGCGTACACCGTCCGGGACACGAGCCCGAGTTCTACACGGTCGATGATGAACTGACTGCCGAACCCGACCTACCGGGGTTTCGGGTGATGGTGGCTCGGTTGTTTGAGTAGCAAGCGGATGACTCACCCGTCCGATTCTCACACCAACCCGCAGCGTGAGCGAGGCCGCTCGTGAGATCACATCGTCGCTTACGCTGCGGGTTAGTGTCCCCCCGATCTGCCCGCGCATCTCCAAAGGTTCTCCCCGATGATCGCGAAGTCCGTCGCCCGTTGCTGTTGTTTTGCGTTGCTCGTGGCCTCGCCGTTGTTCGCGGCGGATGACTACAAGCTTGGCCCCGATTCGCAGGTTCAGGCGGGAGTGCCGCAGGGCAAGGTCACGCAGGGCAAGTGGGTCAGTGAGAAGGTCTTTCCGGGCACTGAGCGCGACTACTGGGTCTATATTCCCGCGCAGTACGACGGGACAAAGCCCGCCTGCTTGATGGTCTTTCAGGACGGCGGCAACTACGCGAAGACGGACGGTCAGTTCCGGGCACCGGTCGTGTTTGACAATCTGATCCACAAGAAAGAGATGCCCGTCACGATCGGCGTCTTCTTGAATCCCGGCAACATTCCCGCGGCGCAGCCCGACCAGAAGGGACGCAGCAATCGGAGCTTCGAGTACGACTCGCTGGGCGATCAGTACGCGAAGTTCCTAGTCGAGGAAGTGTTGCCCGGTTTGTGTGAACGGCATCAACTCAAACTGACCGACGATCCGGAAGGTCGGAGTACCTGCGGCATCAGTTCTGGAGGCATCTGCGCCTTCACTGCTGCGTGGGAGCGGCCCGATCAGTTTCGCCGGGTCATCAGCCACATCGGCAGCTTCACCAACATTCGAGGTGGCCACGTCTATCCCGCGTTGATCCGCAAGACCGAGAAGAAGCCGTTGCGAGTCTTCCTGCAAGACGGCTCGAGCGACCTCGACAACCTGCATGGCAACTGGCCTCTGGCCAATCAACAGATGGCGTCGTCACTGAAGTTCAAAGGCTACGACTATCAGTTCGAGTACGGCGACGGTGGCCACAGCGGCAAGCACGGCGGCATGTTGCTGCCCGACTCGCTGCGTTGGCTATGGAAGGACTACGCGAAGTAATCGAGTTCATCCGACGTTTTGCGGGGATTCAAGCGGGGCGGGTGAAGACTCGGATCGACTTCCGTTTCAATCCCGTCAGGGCGTCCCCCCCCCAAACTGCGGATGAACCGGCGCCCGGTTGTGTACTCGATGGTGGGGCACTCTCGATCACCTGTTCGGAACGACTCGCGATGCCCGCCGCCACACTCAATCGCTCGCTGGTCTTCTTTCGTTCGCTGAAGATGCGTCTCACCGCATGGAGCACGCTGGTTGTGTTGATCACCGTCATCATCGCACTCGTCTCAGTGCGAGAGGCGTTGCGGTACTACTTGGTGGTCGAGACCGACACGACGCTCGATCACGAAGTCCGCGAGTTGCTGCTGGCAGTCGAAGCCCATCATCCCGATCGCGACCAGATCGTGGCCGAGATGCGTCGCAAGGCGGAAGGTCACCGCGAACGGGGCTGGCACATTCGCTGGCTGGACGAAGATCGGCGGGAGACCATCTGGGCCAGCGACAACGCGCCGCCACAGCCGCTGCAAAAGCTTCTCAGTTCGAGCAAGGATTACAATGTTTGGGGGTCGAACGAGTTCCGCACCGTCGAACGTCAGCTCGACCGCCCCGGACTGCCGAAGGACTTCATCCGCGTCGGCACGCCCATCAAGTTCATCAGTGAGGATGTCGATCGACTGACAAACATCCTTGCGCCGGTGGGCCTCTTCATTTTTGTGTTGGCTCCGCTCGGAGGGCTGCTGCTGGCGACTCGCGCCATCGAACCGTTGCAGCAAATCATTCGCACGACCGAACGGTTGCGGCCCAGTCATCTCGACGAGCGACTTCAGGTGCGCGGCGTCGGTGACGAACTCGACCAGATGGCGACGAAGATCAACACGTTTCTCGATCAAATCGCCGACCACCTCGCCAAGAATCGCGACTTCATGGCGAACGCCGCCCACGAACTGCGGTCTCCGCTGGCAGCCATTCAAAGTGCGGTCGAAGTGACGCTGGACAAGCCACGCACGGCAGTGGAGTACGAAGAAACGTTGTTCCTGCTCCATGATCAGTGCCGCCATCTCGGACAACTCGTCAACCAGCTCTTGCAACTCGCGCACAGCGAAGCGGGAGAGGCCGACCGACACCACGAGCCGGTGCCGTTGCAGGCGCTGATCGAAAAGACCGTCGAGATGTTTGCTCCGGTGGCTGAAGAGCGCGGCGTGACATTGCTGGCCACCGATGTCGTTCCCCTGTCGATCAAAGCCGACGGAAGTCAATTGCGGCAACTGCTGACCAACCTCGTCGATAACGCGATCAAGTTCACTCCCGCCGACGGCACAGTGACGATGGCCTCGAAACGAGATAACGCGACGAATACCGTGATACTGACGGTGACCGACACGGGAATCGGCATCTCGCCCGAAGCGATCCCGCACGTGTTCGACCGCTTTTATCAAGTCAATCAATCTCGCCAACGCAACGATGCTCGCGGCAACGGACTCGGGCTGAGCATCTGCCAGTCGATCGTGTATGCCCACCGGGGAACAATCAGCGTAAACAGCCGCGTTGGCGAGGGAACGACGTTTACGGTGATGCTGCCGATAGGCGAAGGAATTGTCTAACCGCGTGTTGAAAAAGCCGTAGCACAGGCGGGCCGCCTGCGCTACGGCTTCTTCAACACGCGGTTAAACTACGAACCCCATGATGCCCCCGACCAACTCACCCAATCTCGCCGCCCCTGCCACCGACTCGACCTTCGTGATCGGCGGGCGTCTTCTTCCGTCGCGCTATTGCCTCGCGCCGCTCGCGGGCTACACGCATCTGGCGTTTCGTCGCGCGTTGCGAGAACTCGGCGGACTCGGTCTCGCGACGACCGATCTCGTCCACGCGACACAGCTCGTCTCGAACAACCGCCATTCGCTGGATCTGATCGAGACGCATCCGGACGACCGGCCGCTCTCGGTCCAAATCTTCAGCGGGAATGAAGAGCATCTCGTGAAAGCCGCTTGTTGGCTGGCGGCTCGCGGATATGAGGGCGTCGATCTCAATATGGGCTGCCCGATGGCGAAGGTGAACGGGCAGGGTGGCGGTGCGAGGCTCCTGTGCGACACCGACGGCGCGAGTCGTCTCGTGGAGCGCGTCGTCTCGTCCGTGAACATCCCGGTCACGGTAAAGATGCGGCTTGGCTGGGACCGCGACAGCATCGCCTCGCCGCTGCTGGCCCGTCGGTTTGAGAACTCGGGCGTCGCCGCGATCACGATTCACGGTCGCACGCGGGCGCAGGGCTTTCAGGGGACGGTCGATCTCGACGGCATCGCGGCGACGGTCGCGGCGGTCGCGCGCATTCCGGTCATTGGCAACGGCGACGTGCGCACCGTCGAAGATGCACTCCACATGCGACGGTTCACCGGTTGTGCGGCGGTCGCGATGGGGCGCGGTGCGATGCTCGACCCGTGGCTGTTTCGGAAATTGAGCGACATCGAAGCCGGTCGCGATCCGCGCGATCCAACACCTGACGAGCAGGTCGATTTCCTCGCGCGGCATTTCCACCTGATGACCGAACAGCACGCCGAACGAAGCTGCCGATTGTTCCGCAAGTTCGCCGCATGGTACGGCGCGAAGCTCGGCATCCCCGAAGACCTCGAACAACGATTGCGTCTGTTCGAGAGTCTCTCCGAGTTCGACGCGATCATCGCCGAGATTCGGTCGCGCCACGGAGAACGCCGCACGTCGGTCGCCACGGCGCTCATCAAGGTTCCCAACGGGCCGGTCGAACGGTGGTGAGTGCGATCCTGAAGTCCGGCCTTGCTTAAAGCCGGACTTCAGCCGTCGAGGCCCCGGCCTTCGGAAAGGACTCGCTTGAGAAACCCACGCGGTCACGGCACTCTCTCTCTCCCGAGCCGACTCGCCCCGACATCCCCCGCTGATCGAGATCATCAAACCGAGGCCCCCATGCGAAAGCTCTCTCAACTCATCGTCGCCGCGTTGGTCGCGATGGCAACTTGTGTCTCCACTCACGCAGCCGAATGGCGGCAGTTTCGCGGACCCGACGGGCAGGGACATGCCGACGCGAAGAACCTGCCAGCCACCTGGAGCGAGACCGAGAACGTGCGCTGGAAGACCGAGATTCCAGGGCGAGGCTGGTCTTCGCCGGTCTTCGCGGACAAGTCCATTTGGATGACGACTGCCGTCGAACAACTGCTGACGGGTGACGAGTTGGAGAAGGCCAAAGCCACGCTCGCGGGTAATCCGATGGCCAAGCAATTGAGTCTCGTCGGTGCGGTGACGTTCCGCGCGATCAGTCTCGATGCGGCCACAGGTAAAGTGCTGAGCAACGTCGAACTGCTTCAAGCCAAGAATCCGCCACCGGTTCATTCGCTCAATAGTTACGCCTCACCGACGCCGATCCTCGATGGCAATCTGCTGCTGTGTCACTTCGGTGAACTCGGCACTGCGTGCCTCGACACCTACACGGGGCAAGTCAAATGGACGGCCAAGCTCCCGTCCGAACATGCCGTGGGAGCGGGCAGCTCGCCCGTGGTTTTCGGTGACGTGCTGATCGTGCCGTGTGATGGAACCGACCAGCAGTACGTTGTCGGGCTGAACAAACTCACCGGAAAAGAAGTCTGGAAGACGAAGCGGCCCGCCATGAAGGGCGTCGTCGGTGACTTCCACAAGGCGTTCGCTTCCCCCTTGCTGGTCAATGCGGCAGGCCGCGACCAAGTCATCGTGCCGGGAGCACAATGGGTCGTCGCCTACGATCCGAAAACGGGCGCTGAGATTTGGAAGGTCCGCCACGGCGAAGGTTTTTCAAATGTCCCTTGCCCGGTAATCGCGGGCGATCTGGTCTGCATCTGCACCGGCTTCATGCAGCCGCATCTCCTCGCGATTAAGCTCGGCGGCGAAGGGGACATCACCGACAGTCACATCGCTTGGCGGATCTCGAAGCAAGTCCCCGCGATGCCGTCACCCGTCGTGGTCGGCGATCAGATTTACTACGTCACCGATCAGGGAGTCGCCTCTAGCGCCGATACGAAGACGGGCGAAGTCGTCTGGAGCAAACGGATCGCGGGAAACTATTCGGCATCGCCGCTGTTCGCCGACGGAAAGATTTACTTTGGCAACCAAGAGGGCAAGACGACCGTGATTCGTCCCGGCAAAGAGTACGACGAAGTCGCCGTGAACACGCTCGAAGGCCGCCACATGGCGTCCCCCGCTGTCTTCGATGAGTCTCTGCTGCTCAGGACGAACACGCACCTCTATCGAATCGGCAAGTAAAGGTTGAGAAAAGCTGGCCATCGCTGCCGTGTGAACCGGACTCTTGGGCGTCAGCCCAAAGGCACTCACTTTGAGCGGCACGGCGCTAGCCGCCGGTAAACGGAGTTGTGTTTCCAAGCAAAGAACCGGCGGCTAGCGCCGTGCCGCTCACGGAGTGAATGACAAAGTGAGTGCCATTGGGCGTCAGCCCCCCCGGTTTCGGGCGCGGGCTTACGCCCTCATTCAAGAACCACGGGGCTGGCGCTGCCCCGCTCCGAAATCCATTGGAACGAACAAGGAACATCCCGACGTGGTCTATCTGAATCGCATCTACACCAAGACCGGCGACACGGGCGAAACATCGCTCGGCGATGGGAGTCGCGTGCCGAAGTCCGATCTGCGGGTGCGTGCCTTCGGGGGCGTGGACGAGCTGAACGCCGTGCTTGGTCTGACGCTCACTGCCGCGCCGAGTGGCGACTTGTCGAAGCAGCTCGTGCACATTCAGAACGACCTGTTCGATGTCGGTGCCGACCTCTGCGTTCCGGAGTCTGATGAACCGCCCGCGTACACGCCGCTGCGCGTCACGGCGGCTCAAGTCGAGCAGCTCGAACACTGGATCGACGCCACCAACGAGCGGCTGCAACCTCTGACCAGCTTCATTCTTCCCGGCGGATCGGTCCTCGCCGCGCAGCTGCATCATGCTCGCACCGTCTGTCGTCGCGTTGAGATCGGCGTGCTGGACCTCGTCGCTTTGGAGCGAGTCAATCCGCAGGTCGTGATCTACCTCAATCGACTCTCCGACCTCCTCTTCGTCCTGGCCCGAGCCGCGAACGCGGATGGTCGCGACGACGTGCTATGGATTCCCGGCGCGAACCGGTGAGGCCGCAGCCTTCTTCAGGTCGATCGACCGCCAGCAGTACCACGAGGCGACCGTGCGATACGGTTCCCACGGCGCGGCAATCTCGTGGCTGAGTCGTTTGTCGGGAAGGTCACTCAACCCGTACAGATCGCGGATCGCGGACCTCACCCCCAAGTCATCGTGCGGGAAGACATCGAGCCGTCCGAGCGAGAACATCAGAAACATCTGCGCCGTCCAGCGACCGATCCCCTTCACTTGGATCAGGTGTTCGATCGCCTCGCCGTCGGACAAGCGGCCGATGCGATCGAGACGCAGGCGGCCATCGAGCATTCGTTCCGTGAGATCCTGCAAGTACGTGACCTTCTGTCCCGAGAGCCCGACCGCACGCAGTTGCTCGACCGTACGAACGACCAACGCTTCTGGTGTTACTTTCCTCGACCCGGCCGAGTTTAGGCCGAGCGATTCCTCCAGCTTCCGTTGAATCGACTGCGCGGCCTTCGTCGAAATCTGTTGCGACACGATCGAACGCACTAGCATTCCGAACCGGTTCCGATTCACCTTCAACGTGAACGGACCCGCTTGAGAGATCAGGCCACTCATCACAGGATCGACTTCATGCAGGTGACCAATCGCGGCAGAAATTTGCTCGGCGGTGAACGACATCAGAACGCGAACCTCGTAAGGGTGACATCAAATACGGGCGTGGCCGAAAGGTAGCCCTGTCGCTCCGCGACAGCAGGCGCGATCAACAAGCGGCATCAATCCGCTGAGTCCGCTGGAGTGTACGGCAAACGTCACTCGGTGTTCACGCTTCCTGTCGCGGAGCGACAGGGCTACCACCCAGCTTGTCCTTCCGGCAATCTTCTGCGCGGGCTACATTCCCGGCCGTGTTGGCCCATTAGCCCGACGCGCCAGCGAGGGCTGGACATTTGAGGGCGGTGAAGCCCTCGCTGGCGCGTCGGGCTAGTTTTGAAATGCGATCCAGTGCCCATGATGGAGCAGGAGTTCGGAACATGATCGGTCAGCCCGTGCGTCGCGTGGTGTTGCTGGTAATCGCGGTGAGTCTGCTCGCGAACGGAGTCGCCTTCGCCCAGAAGGCCGAAGCGTTCAAAGAGGCTCGCGAGAAGATGGTCTCCGAGTACATCGTGCGCGAGGGGGTCACGAACCCGCGCGTGCTGGCTTCAATGCGGCAGGTGCCTCGTCACGAGTTCGTGGATCGGGCGCAGCGGCCGCTCGCGTACAACGACAGCTCGCTACCGATTGGCTACAAGCAAACGATCTCGCCGCCATTCGTCGTCGCGTACATGACCGAGACCCTCGATCCCAAGCCCGATGACCGCGTGCTGGAAATCGGGACGGGCAGTGGCTTCCAAGCGGCGGTGCTCTCGAATCTCGTGAAAGAGGTCTACTCGATTGAGATCGTCGAACCGCTCGGTAAACAGGCGGCCGAGCGACTGAAGCGGCTCAAGTACGACAACGTCACGACCAAGGTTGGCGACGGATACCTCGGTTGGGAAGAACACGCGCCGTTCGACAAGATCATCGTCACTTGCTCTCCCGAAAGTGTGCCGCAGCCGTTGGTCGATCAGCTCAAGGACGGCGGCAAGCTGCTCGTGCCGCTTGGCGAACGTTATCAACAGGTCTTCCATCTCTATGAGAAGAAGGACGGCAAGCTCGTCTCGACGAAACTGATCTCGACGCTATTCGTCCCGATGACGGGCAAGTCCGAAGATCAGCGGCAAGTAAAGCCCGACCCGCTCCATCCGAATGTCTTGAACGGCGGTTTTGAAGAGGACGCCGACAACGATGGCTATGCCGATCACTGGCATCATCTGCGACTGGTGACCCTGCTGAGTGAAGGTGCGGCGGAAGGAAAACGCTGCGTGTTGTTCGAGAGTTCCGCTCGCGAACGGCTTGCTCAGGGCTTGCAGGCCACCGCCATCGACGGCACCAAGATCGGCTCGCTGCAATTGAAGGTGCAGTACAAGATCGAGGGGACGAAAGCCGGAGCCGAAAGTCACGAGCAGCCCGCGCTGGTCGTCCACTTCTACGACGAAAACCGCCGCCTGTTCGAGAGCATCACCGTCGGCCCGTGGATCGGCACGACTGACGATTGGCGCTCCGTCAGCAAGACAATCACCGTCCCTCCCAAGTCGCGCGAGATGATCATTCGCATCGGCCTCAACGGGGGAACCGGCAAGCTGTGGCTGGACGATGTGCAACTCACGCCCAAGCTGCGGTGAGGCACGTTTGCAGATGAAGTTGTCGTCACACTAACCCGCTGCGTGAGCGAGGATGAGTCTGGCCTGCTTGCATAGAAACCCCATCGGGCTTGCCCGGTGGGGTGGGGTTTCAATGGGCTGTTGATCCCGACGTGATGCGAACGGGCAGGGACATTCGCCGTCCTTGCTCACGCTGCGGGTTGGTGTGTCACGCGACATCCTCGCGCACACTGAACTCCAGCTTCCACCGGCCGCTGCCACGCGTGCTGACGCACCAGAGTTCCAGCACGCCCAGCTCCGTGATCTTCGTGTGGAACTGGACCGGGACGTAGTTGTCGTCGATGGCATCGTCCTTCGGCAGCGTCGCTTCGAGTGAGTCCGTTTCAGCCAGTTCTTCGTCAGTCCAATACTGCAAACGAACACCTTCCGAGTCGTCCTTGCGCGTGGACGAGCTGAAGAACCGGAAGTGTGCTGGCTGCCCCACGATCAGGCCGATCGAGTCGGACGGCACGTCGAGTTCTGTCCCCTCTTCCATGCCGAACGGCACGACGCACAACGCCCGCAGCGGGCGCGGGGCACCGGGGATCGCGAGACCCGCCGACTCGATGCCGACGTAGTACGACCGAGCCGCACCGCCACGAATCCGCACGCCCCCTTTGACCTTCGCCCAACCGTAGTACGCCGCGCCGCGAGCCACCGCGTAATCGAGATCATGAATCCCTTCGAGCGGTTGCGGAACCGTCTCCGGGAACCAGCCCTTGAGCGTGTCGAGTAGTCGCGTCCGCATGGCCTCGGCCTTGAAGACGCCGCCGTTGAACAGGACGTGCGTCGGTCGAATCGGCTCGCCGTCAGATGGACCGTGGCTTTGCAGAAACGCGGCGAGATGTTTTGTAACGCTCGTGTCGGCTTCGTACGGCAAGCCTAGCTCTTGAAAGCCCGATGCCCGTTGTCGAGCCGGTCGATCGGTGACGCTGCATTTCGGGAAGAAGCCATCGACGAGGAGATCGACCGTCGCGTCACGCGGCACATCGACCGTCACCGTGCCTCCGATAAGCTTGCTACTTCGGCCGAGCACACTGACCGGATGCTTCTTCGGGCCGTCGGGTGCGAGCAACGTTTCCTTCGCCGCTCGACACGCATGCCACAGTGAGACCGATTGCCACGGATCGAGCGTCACGGCCTTCTTCGCGAACAGTCCGGCGACATGATGCGCGAGAGCCAAGTCCATGTTGTCACCGCCGACCAGCAAGTGATTGCCGACCGCGAGCCGCTTCAACACCAACTCGCCATCTTCTTCGGCCACGCCGACCAGCGTGAGGTCCGTCGTCCCGCCGCCGACATCGCACACGAGCAGCGTATCACCGACTTTCATCGCCTTCCGCCAGCGGTCTCCAATCGCGGTCAGCCACGAGTAGACCGCCGCCTGCGGTTCCTCCAGCAACACCAACCCATCAGGCAACCCGGCGAGCGACGCCGCTTCGCGAGTCAACTCGCGCGCACTGGCATCGAACGACGCGGGGACCGTGAGTACTACTTCCTGTTGCCCAATCGGGTCATTCGGAAACGCGTCATGCCACGCGGCAACGAGATGCTCCAAGTACCGACGCGCCGCCGTGACGGGCGAGACCTTCGCCACATCATCTCCCGCTCCCCACGGCAAGATCGCCTGATGCCGATCCACGCGACTGTGACAGAGCCACGACTTCGCCGCGCCGACTGTTCGCTCGGGTAACTCAGCCGACTGCCGCCGAGCCATCTCTCCCACCGCGAACTCGCGGTCCGTCGCCCAAGGCAAATCGTAAGCCCCCGACGCGGCTTCAATCTTCGGTGCGAGGTAGAGAAACGAAGGCAACAGATTCCGATTCTCCACCGTCGCCGGAGCGACAAGCTGCGGAATTGGCAACAAAGTCACCTCGGGCTTGTCCACGCCGAGCGCTGCGTAAGCCAGCGCATTGTTGGTCGTCCCGAGATCAATTCCGATGATGTACTTGGCTGGCATGGGTCTCACTACAAAGCCGCAAATTCAAAGATTAGACCGCCCATGTGGGCAATAGACTTTGATATTTGTCGTATGGCATCAGGATTTCGTCAACGAGCGCGGTCATGTCCGCATCGGATATTTGATTCTGATCAAACTCTTCTTCAGCAATCAGCAGGTTGTACCCCGCCTCAAAACGAATGAATGGAAGGTCATTCTCGTTCGCAAACTCTCCGTAGAGCAGCGACCACACGAACTGAGTCACGTCATGCCAAGTCAACGAGTTTGACATCCAACGACGACGCAATAGCCCACCAACGAGGTTGATCGCTGAATCTGCCTCAGCATTTCCCGTTATCCATCTCAAGATCGAACACGCTTCCTCGTGATTGCAAACCATTGCCAGTTCGATCGCCCAATTCGGCGGATTGTCTCGCTCGGCGATGATGTCGTCGGCCCATGTTACGATCTGTTCAAGGCGTAACAGGTTGTACTTCAGCCCGAGAAGCGCGAACTCCGCGAGGTCTTTGTCAGGCTGCATCTTTCATCCCACCTCGACCTCAGCCGGTGCAACTGTCTTCGCGGCCGAGTCGCTGCCGGTGAACTGAGGCAGTTCGCACTTGGTCGCTTCCCAGCCGTGGTGTTGGAGCGTGCCAGCGAACGGTGCGTTGCCGGTCACTTTGCCGGTGAGGCGATACCGGGCCGCATCGAATCCGGCGGGGACGCTGATCTTCGCTCCCTCTTCGTCGCTGACGACCGGTTGCAGAGCGAAGAAGCGGTCGAGAACTTTCGCGCTGTCGCGTTGGATCGCCCGCACCGCCGCGCCGACTTGTTCGTCGGCGTAGCCACTCAAGTCCTCCTTCAGGAAGTCGATCAAACGGGCTTCGCGTTGGAGCGTGGCCAGCAGCGTGATCGCTTCACTTTGAGTCGGCTTCTTCGGCTCGGGCTTCTTGAGTTCGACCGGCTTCGGTTCGGGAGCGACCGGTTCGTCGAGTGGCATCAGCGCGGGGAGGCCCTTCGACGACAACGCCTGACTCACGCGAGTTGCCGTGTCGCCGTTGAACAACGATCCGAAGAAGGCGCGGAACGCCGTTGAGACTCTGCCCATGAAACCTCTCTCCCTGAAAATGTGTTGGGGCGGGAGTAGCGCGGCTGAGTTGGCAATTGTCAACCAACGGTCTCGCTGGCACTCGTCGATACCAATTTGAAGAGGCTGTGAATCCCGCTGGGCTTGGTGGACGCTGTGCCGGTCCGTGCTTAGAGTCTGGCCCGTCCGTGTGAAGCTCACTCACACCAACCCGAAGCGTGAGCGAGGACGAGCGACGCTATATCTCACGCGGCACAAAGTGAGAGGATTCCGAGCGGGGCGGCGTCAGCCCCCGGTTCTTCCGAAGAGGGCTTACGCCCAAGAACCGGGGG